>NZ_JAELTU010000206.1 GCF_016429015.1 Rhizobium sp. ASV20 | reverse complement strand
GTCAAAGCGCTATCCTCGTCGGGCGCGAATTCGATCGAGAAACCAAGCGCCTTGCCGGCCCCAGCGGCAGCAAGTCGGGCTGCCGCATTGATGCGATCGGTTCCCTCGATAACGATCATGCCAACGCAATGCCGCTGCATGCGCCGTTTGATCTGGCCCGAAGCGAAAAGAACGGCGCCAATGAAACGCAGGCCGACTGCATTCGCCGCTTCCGACAACAACACAGCTTGCCCGTCCTGAATGCCCTCAAGGCGTGGCTCGACAATATCGCGCCAAAGGTCTTGCCGGATACCAAGCTCGGCGACGCTGTGTCTTACACTCTGAATCAATGGGATTACCTGACACGCTATACCAGCGATGGCAGGATGCCGATCGATAACAACGTTCTGGAACGCGAGATCAGAGTTTTTGCGACCGGAAGAAAATCGTGGTTGTTCAGCGACACCGCCGACGGAGCCAAGGCCAGTGCCGTGATCTACAGTCTGATGCTCACTTGCCGCGCCTGTGGCGTCGATCCGCTGGCATGGCTGCGCCACGTGCTCACCGAGTTGCCGCAGCGGACGGAAGCGGCCGACATAGGTGACCTGTTGCCGATCAACTTCTCCAAAGCCTCTGCCGCCGCCTAACAGAGCCGGAATAATCGCTACAGATCCGAGGGCCGTTCACCGGTCAGGCCGTCAATGCGCATGGAAAATCGCGCTTACATATGACTAGTGGTCAGAGCCACGACACGCGCCCGTCAGCGCATCAGGAAAAGTTTGCCGCGGCAAACTTCACAATCCTATCGGTCAACCGATCAGCTTTGCGATCAAAGTGCCGCCAACGTTTGATGTCGTTTCGGTTGGCCCGACGGCGATCCCCCGCTGGAATTGGTGCATGTTTCACGCGCCACCCATCGTTTGGGCGTTTGTCTCAAGGCTGGCCCTCGCCCGCCCTGGCCGATGTGAGTCTTTGTTGCCACAGCAGCCTCGCAATCCGTCGTCTCGTCGACTTTGAACTGGATTGCAAACCTCGTCTGCGGCTATTGATAGTTATCGGAGTGATTTGAACGGTCGCAGTAGCGGCACTATTCCCGCTATCGGAGGCGCCATGACGGTGCAGACTATTACTGCATGGGCAGCTCAAAACGGTTTTGCTGAGATCAATTCGGCGAAATATCGACTGAGTGCCGAGGGACGCACGATCACCATTGAGATAAAGAAGCTTTCCGTCGTCCTCATCGATGAGAGGCCCGGTTTGCGACCGAGGGTCATTTCGGCTTTGTTCAAAGACTTCTCGGTCGTGGGAGCCGACAAGAAACTCGGCGGGCTTCTCCTTGATCATTGCAAGAGAGCTCAACGCGCCAACTCCGCCGAAGGCTCTTTTTAGCGCTGACGAGTGAGTTTGAGCATACCGAAGCTGAGGAGCATTTGCACCTCCGAGCATAGCGACCGCCCATCGCAAATCACGACAAGGCTTTTGCCGAGCAAACTGTATTCCTGCCGGAACGTTTTGCTGAGTGGAGCTGGCGATCGGCCTCTCTTAACATAACCCTGAGCGGCTGAATGGAGGGATCCGCTTGATAGACTCCGAAGCTTGCTGTCACCCTACCCTCCTACAATGGATCGATAACCTGCCGCTCTAATTGCGTCTTCAGTCGATCGGCAATCCCTACAGCCTCTTCCAATTTGGTGTTTGTAAGCAAGATCGAGAACTCCTCCCCTCCTATCCGAGCCGCAATAGCTTACAATGCGGATGGGTAGCGTAATCCCGTGCCGGTTCACAGACTGGGCCAAATTCTTGTGATAACCGCGTCATCCATTAAGGCCGAGCGATTTCAGGTGTCGGCTATTCCGCCGACCAACTTCGCAAGGAGCCAATCCAATTCGCAGCGCTCCTCCTCAGTAAGGGCGCCTAACGCTTCCCTTTCGTTTGCAATATGCAGAGGCAGAATTTCCTCGATCAGAGCCAATCCCTTTTCCGTCAAACGAACACGAACGCTACGGCGATCGCCTTGCGCCGGGCGACGTTCGATCAGCCCCGCTTGTTCCAGCCTGTCCAGCCGGCTGGTCATTGCCCCGGAAGACAGCATGAGCGCATCATAAAGATCAGTCGGAGTGAGTTCGTAAGGAAGACCGGCGCGCCGCAGCGAGGCGATGACATCGAATTCTCCTCTCTGCAGACCAAAGCGCGCAGCAAATGGCGTCAGCCGCCCGCGCTCAATCAATCGTGCGGCCTCGAGCAACCTGCCGACGGTCGCCATTACATCAGCATCGATATCGGGAAGTTCCCTGCGCCACTGCGCAGCCGCCCTGCCGGCACGATCATCCATGTCAAATTGTCTCCACATCGAAAATCTTGACATCAAGATAGTTCTTGCGCCCGTCCGACGCAACGCGTAAATATATCTTGATATAAAGATACTTCATATCAAGATAGAAAGGCTTCTGATGGTCAGTCGGCTCGCAAAATCGACCATACACATTGTCGCGTGCATCCTGTTGGCCCTCAATCTGCGGCCGGCTCTGGCTGCCATTGGCCCGCTGCTTGACCGGATTGAGAGTTCCGCCGGGCTGACACACACCGAGGCGAGCCTGCTCACAGCGCTTCCCGTCATCGTCATGGGATTGTGCGCTCTTCTCGGCCGCCCCCTCAGAAATTACTTCGGGGAACGGCGCGGCATTGGGCTCGGAATGGCATTCGTCATGATCGCCTGCATCGGCCGCCTGGAGCTGACCGGAAAAACGGGCTTGATCGCGACAGCGCTGATCGCCGGTATCGGCATCGCCCTGGTTCAAGCCCTGCTTCCCGCCTTCATCAAACGGCAGTTTGCATCGAAGGCCGGGCGGGTCATGGGTCTCTACACGACCGGCATCATGGCCGGCGCGGCGATCGCGGCTGCCACCGCCGCGGGCCTCGCGCGGGAGCTTGACTGGCCGCTGACGCTGGCGGTCTGGGCTCTGCCGGCACTGGTCGGCCTGGTATTCTGGTTTGCATCCACGACAGATCTGACCGGGGCCGAGCTTGCTACGCATCCGGCTTGCGCGTCCCAACGGCCCGCATTCTGGCGCAATTCACGGGCCTGGGAACTACTCGTGTTCTTTGGAATAGGAACCGGAGCATACACGCTGGTCCTCGCCTGGTTGCCGCCCTACTATACGGGCTTCGGGTGGAGTGCAGACGACGCCGGTTTCCTCCTGGGCGGCCTGACACTGACGGAGGTGATCGCCGGGCTCGCAGTATCGGCAGTCATCGGCTATTTTCACGATCGCCGCGGACCGTTGCTGATTGTCCTCGGCTTTCTGCTGGCAGGGCTGCTCTGCCTGCTTGCGGCACCATTATCGCTTGCGATTCCGGCTAGCCTCCTTCTTGGGCTCGGCATCGGCGCCCTTTTCCCATTATCCCTGATTGTCACGCTCGATCACATCGAGGACCCGGCGCTGGCTGGCGATCTGGCCGCGTTCGTGCAGGGTGGCGGCTACATCATTGCAGGCTTGATGCCGCTCCTTGCCGGGATACTTCGCGATCGCTTTTCCGACCTTTCACAAGCCTGGATCGTCATGGCAGCCGGCACCCTCGTGCTTGCGGTGATGTGCCTGCGCCTCTCGCCCGCGTCCTACGGCAGACTTTCCCGATAATCACCAATCCACGAAAGGAAATAGGCATGGCCTATTATTACAACGGCGAACGCCGGAATTATTTCATCGAGTTCGGATCGGGTCACCCGGTCGTCTTGCTGCACGGCATCAGCAATTCCGGACGCGCATGGGCACCGCAGATCGGTCCGCTGGTCGAGGCAGGGTTTCGTGTCGTCATTCCCGACCATGCCGGTCACGGAGCATCGGCTAAGATCGGCCATCCGATCAGTGTTACGGATCTCGCCCTCGATGTTCAGGCCCTCCTTGATCATCTCAAGCTCGACGAGGTCGACATTGTTGGTCTGTCACTTGGCGGAATGGTGGCGCTCGAAGCAGCACTTACGATGCCGCACCGCGTCCGCCGCCTCGTCGTCGCCAACAGTTTCGACACGAGCGCGACCGACGCCTTCAGGGACATGGCGCAAGGATGGGCAGCAACGTTCCGCAGCGAGGACGGCCCGGCACGCCGTCTGGAAGGCATCTGGCCCATGAACGTCAACGAGGCGTTCCGTAAGAGTGAAGAGGGCCTGAGAACCTACCAGATCTGGCACGGCATCGCCGCCACGGGCGATGGACATTCGATTGCCTGTGTCGCGGAAGGAATCGTCGGCTTCAACGTCAGAGAGAGGCTCCGTTCACTGACGCTGCCCACGCTCTTTATCGCAGGGGCAGAGGACCGCATGTCTCTCCCTGCCCTCAGCCGACACATGGCGGATTCCGTTCAATCTTCACGCTATGTGGAGATCGCCGGTGCTGCCCATATTTCGAATGTCGATTCGACTGCCGACTTCAACGCCGCCGTCATCCCGTTCCTGATGGGCTAAGGTCGAGCAGGTTTCTTTCGACCGGTTTTCGGCTTCCGCGTCTCGTCAGGTCCGGCGCTTTTGCATGTAACCGTCGGGTTCTGACTACAACAATTTCGCGACGAACAACTTCTATAGGGTCGTATAAAGGGTGTCGCGACCGATCGGTCCGTGACCCCTCACTTCGTTCAAAATGGCGACGGTGGCGGTGGCATGCCTCAAGCTGGACGAGAAGAGAAGGAGAGCCCTCTCCTGTCCCTGGAAACTGTCCACCGTATCGACGCGTCATTCTGATTTACCCCTGAGCGTCTCGCCGATTTTGGCAAGAATCACCTGTTCCAACGCAGATGCTTGGCCGCGGAAAGGAGTGATGATCGATCGAGCCGCCGTGCGCCTGCTCGACAAGGAGCGTGCGGATGTCCGCTTCGCCAACATCCGCGGCTCAGTTAAAGGACGAGATAGCAAGCGTTGACGGTATCAGTTGCTCACCATCAATCCCTAGGGAATAGCAACAATGAACCGTCGAGCTCCGCGGCGCACTTGCATGGAACCCTCCATGAGGCGCGGTCTCATCGCGTGATCGGGAATAGGGTTCCGATCGTGCGAATGAACGTCGGTTGGTGTGCGACCGTACGCAAAGGGCAGAGTCGAGCTTCCAGAGTCCCTTCAGCCTTACCGACCGGACCTGCTCGCCAATTACCAGTTGACGCGGATGCCGACGGTGCCGGCGGTGGCGGTCTTCTGACTTCGGCTATCATCGATCGACCAGCGATAGCTGGCTTGGCCATAGAAGCTCACATTCTGATTCACGCGCGCTGTCAGGCCACCGCCGACCTCCAGCGCCGTGTCGCCGAAGCGGGTTTCGATGGCGGGAGAGGACTGCCCGAAGAGCGTGCTGTCGCTGCCGGAGAAGGCATGCCATAAGTTAACGCGCGCATAGGGCTGCCACAGCGTCCCCTGCTCGTCGCGCTCGGTGTATTGCAGCCGGGCCCCAAGCCTCCCGGTGAATTCCGCACCCGCACTCCAGTCCACACTCGAATATTGGTCTCGAGACCGATCCACCGACAGATCCTGGTAGATTATTTGCGCTTGTGGCTCGAGCAGCCAGCCATTGCCCTCTCCGAAGAGTATGGGGTAGCCCGCCTCGAGCGACGCAGTGTATCCGGTCGCATTGGTCGAGATACTCGCACCATAGAGGGATGTGGCCGTCGCGTCGTACCAGCTCCCCTGGAATACGGCGTCGACATACCAGCCGGTTGGGCCGAAATGCGTCCAATAGGCGCCAACCGACTGCCCATTCATCCGTAGGCGGCCTAGCGCCAGGTTTTGTTCTCCCAGCGCGAAGCCGCGCATCGAAGGAGAGTCGTAGTCCGAATACGCAAAATACACGCCGGCGTGGTCACGGTGACCGCTATCGGTCGTCCGGCGCAGGATGTCGAAGCCCGCCTGGAACCCGGTCAGATTGCCATCCCCGTTAGCATCGGCGGTTCCGTTCCAGTGATTGTTCACGCGCTCCCCGAACACCCGACCCCAAGCGCCGTTCGCATAGGCACGCGGCTCCAGCAGGCCCCGTAGGTTCTCCTCTTCGCCGACGCGCTCATGCAGCGTTCCCAACGTCGAAAGACCCATCTGTCGCGCGATCGAAGGTATCGGCGCATAGAGCGCCACTTCCGGACGGTAGAGCGGAATGTCCGGACCGTTCGGCGTCGTTGGGTCCGTCGGCGTATCGAGGAGATGGGATCGTAGGAACCAGTCGTTCGGATCGGTGCTGCCACCGCGGAAGAGCTCGTACTCATAGGCGCCGGCAGCGACGCGCTGGCCGAGCGTGAAGGCATCGGTTGTGGTGGAGCCGCCATTGGTCACCTTAACCAGTGGAATGCCATCCGCCACGGTCTGCGCACCCGGGCCGCCGGTATTGTTGACGAGCACCGATGTTGTGCCGCTCGCCTGGCCACCATTGATCACCAACAGGTTGCTCGGCGAATTGTCGGCACCGAGATAGGTGTTGAAGCCGATGCGACTGCCCGTGCTACCGGTGTAGTCGCCCACGGTTAGCGCGCTGTACGCTCCCGGCCGTGCGAGGAACTGAATGAGGCCGGCATTTCCAACCGTGCCGGTTGCGTTGGAATCTCCGGTGACATTCCAGGCACTGCTGGCATCGATTGCAACATTGGTCGCGTTCTGTGCCAGGCCGGTCCACAGGCTGCTCTGTGCGAGCGTTATGTCTGCGACGTTACCGGCATCGGCCAGCAGGTCCCCCGTCCATTGCGACGTGGTCAGGTTGGTAGTAGCGGTATTTCCCGGCCCGGTCAGTACCAGATTGCCGGCCCAGTTGCTGTCGCTGAGTTTGTAGGTCAGGGTCGAAGGGTCGACGACGACGTCGCCGATGAGTGACGGTATGTCAGCAATGTCCAGCGTCAGGTTGGCCGGTTTGCCTGCGGCATCCTCAGTGACCTTCGCCAGCAAGGGCCGGCCGTTCACCATTGCAGGGGTGATCGCTGTGCCGCCGCTGATCGAGACCGTGCCGATCCCACCCTCGGCAAGCACAATCGCACCATTGGCGGCGCTCAGGCTGCCGCCGGCGACCGACACAATGCTCGGCCCAGCGCCGGCGAGGTAGATTGCCGCTGATCCGCCGCCGCGCACCGCGACGGTAGCGCCGGTGGCCGCGAGCGTGCCGCCATCGATGGCAGCGATACCATGCGCGGCACTGCCGGTGGTATTCACCGAGCCGCCTACAAGTTGCACGACGCCCGCATTGCTGGTCTGGACGCCGGAGGCGCCGCCGCCGGCAGTGGCAATTGCCGTACGAGTGAGGGTGATCGTGCTGCCGGCATCCCGTGCAGACGCGCCAAAGGCATTCTGCCCCTGTGTGCCGACTGTGGCATCCGTCGCCGCGATCGCACCGCCCATTGTCGCGTGCAGGCCCACGGCGTTGATGTTCGTCGTGGTGATCGACGTGCCTGACAGCCTGATACCGCTGCCGAGGTCGCTCGCCCGAGCGCCATCGGCGCCGCCGGTCAAGTTGGTGTCGGCGCCGTTGGTCGTGATCGTTCCACCGGAAATCAGCGCCTCGGCGCCCTGGGTAACCCTGACACCGATGGCGCCGTCGCCGTTCGTCGTTATGCTCGCGTTCTCGGTCTGCAGCCGAGTTCCGACCCCGCTCACATCAGCGCCGTGTGCCTCCAGGCCGATCTCGGCGGCCGGGAAATTGAGAACCGGAGGATTATTCCCAGTCACCCGGTAACCGGTGGTGATCTCGCCGCCCGTCACGATAACCGTGCCTGCGTTGCTGACGAGCACACCGGCGCTGGAAGGGCCGGATGTGCGGTCTATGGCGTCAGTCAGGGTGATCGTGCTGCCCGCCCCACTCGCCACCACGCCCGGAGAATTGGGTTGGTAGGTGAAAACGCCGTAGCCTGAGAAATCGATCCTGCCTCCGGCGTCAGCCCATATGCCCGGACTGTTCGCGCCGTAGGTGGCGGAACTCGCGCCATTGCTGACTTGGATGCTGCTGCCAACTCCCCGCGCGACCATGCCCGGGGAGTTGGCAATGACGATGCCCCCGTAGTAGTCGCCGCTCGCAATGGCTCCGCCATTGACGATGGCCGTTCCTCCCCCAGCGGATAACAGCCCGCTGCTGCCGTTGCCGTAAATGTTCACGTAAGTGTTGTTCAGGGCAAGGCTGCTGCCGACGCCCGCGGCGACGGCGCCAGGGGCGTTGTCGCCGTAACTGTACGTGTTCAAGTTATTGAGGATGATCGAGCCGCCGACATCCGCAAAGACGGCGGAAGCTCCCTCGCCTGAGGTAGTGACATCGGTACGGGTCAACGTAATCGCGCCGCCGCTGGCCGCATAGGCGCCGTGCGCGTTATCGAGCGCCGTGTTCACACCACTATCGACCAGCGTAACGCTGCTGCCCGTCCCAACCGCCCCGATGCCATGGGCCCCGATGCCATTTGTGTAAATAGACGTATAGTTACCGGTGATCAGCCCCCCGTCATCGGCATAGAGGCCCTGGCCGCCCGTGCCATAGGTGCTGATCGTCGCGCCATCGACGGGCGTGCCGATCACAGTGATCGCTCCGCCGCCGGTCGCGTACATGCCGAAGGCGCTGCCGGTTGCGGTCAAATCGATGGAGGTGCCGCTGTAGCTCCCGAAACCGGAGGCCTCGACCACGGGCTCGGGACCAGCACTTTCTCGTGTGGTGAGGGCCGGATCCGAGCAACTGCCGGAGGAGATGCTGACCGCGGCCGGCGCAGCTGGTGCACATTGCGCGAGCGCCTGCGCAGAGGGTAAAAGTGCCGCCATCGCGGTGGCCATCGCAGCATGACGGCAACTGATGGAGCTCAATAACGCCTTCTTCCGCTTATTGCCGGCCCTTGCACCAAGCCTGCGAACATCAATTGGCATATCCGCACGGTCAGCACGCAATTGGGGTATCTCCTATTCCTCGAATCATCTCAAGCGAGCAAACTGTAGGGTGACACTAGTAAATAATCCAGCAATGTCACCTTATCCGTGTCCTTGCAGTCGGCCGAACAACCGGACATGAACGGGCTTGCCGGCGACCAATTGCAACAAGACTGTCGGGCATCGTTGAGAGCGCCTGTTGGGCAATATCGCCGGTAGGTTTTGTGGCGCTCCTCATCTTGATCCCCCACCTATCCGGCGGCCCGCCCTGTGCTGCGCTTGCGCAGCTGGCACTGTTCCCAGAAGCTTACCGCCAGCATCACGATTGTCGTCAGCCAGCCCATGGTGAGCAAGTTCACATGGAGCGCGATTGGAATGAGGACCGCGAGCAGAATGGCACCAATAATATGAGAGACGGGCACAACGCCATGGACCATCTTCTTATAGATGGCGCTACCGAGGAGGTAGACCGCAGGTCCACCAGACAGGACGAGCGCATACGCCGTCTTCACTGCGGCGTGCGGATGCGCAAGAACAAGGTCATTGCCGATGGCCATGGCAATAATGCCGAAAACCAAGATAGCGTGGAGATAATGGAAGTGGGCGCCGATGCGACCCGGGTCATCGGAGCGCGTGATGGTTTCCGTAGCAGCCTCGCTCGACGTTCCGAAATAAAGCCACCACATGGCAAGTGTACCGAGGAAGGTGGCGAGCATTGCGGAGAGAATGGCCGCGTCCCAGCTTTCCGCTCGGCCGAGTGTCGCGCCGGTGGCAAGCACGGTCTCGCCAAGCGCGACTATCACGAAGAGCTGGCAACGCTCGGCGAGATGGCCGCCTTCGATGGTCCAGTCGCTGCTTCTGGAACGGCCGAGGCCGGGAAGCGCAAAGCCGAACATCGGCGATACATATTCGCACAGGACGGCAAACGTCCACAGCACAGCGCGGGACCAGCCCTCGGCAAAGGCTCCGGCTCCCCAGAACAGGGCTGCAATCATCAGCCATCCGAGCATGCGGCGGTAATTGGCCGCGAGGGGATGATCTTTGCCAAGCTCAAAGACGATGTAACTGGTTCGACCCACCTGGATCAGGACATAGGCGAGCGCGAAGATTGGCCCGCGTTCTGCGAATGCGCCCGGAATGGCTGCCGCCATGACGAGGCCGGCGAGCATGATCGCGAAGAGCAGCGAGCGGATGCGCGGGGTTTCGGGATCGAACCAGTTCGTGACCCAGCAGGTATATTGCCACCCAAGCCAGACCGCGAACCAAAGGATCAGCGTCTCGATCAACCCGTTCAGTGTCAGGTTGGTCAAAAGCTCGTGGCTGAGCTGGGTGACCGCGAAAACATAGACGAGATCGAAGAATAGCTCAGCATAGCTAACTCTTGCATGGTGGCCGTCACGTCGACGCAGCAACGGATGATGAGCGGAAGTATGATCGGGCATAATCAACACCTCACCGCGCCAGCCAGCGGGTGGCAAAGCCGGCAATTGCTGTCGGCATCAGGAAAACCGGCGACAGGATCTGCAATTCATCGCGCACCGAATAGCCGGTCTTCGCTACGTCCACCCCGATGTTCACAAGTGACATGACGAGCCAGCCCGAGATGAAAGGCCTGACCGCCGTGGCGAGATCGAGACCCACACCACATCCTAAACGACCGATCAAGAGAAACAGGCCGAACAGCACGAGGCCGCGACCAATCACCATTGCCATGTGCATGAAGCACTCCCTCTTTTAGGAGAATACGCCCCTTGTCGCGCAATGCCGGATCCGGCACCTGTCTCCTGCTGCGTTATCTCGTAAGCTACCTGAGCACGATGATCGATATCGGTATGGGCGCGTCACGATTTTGTGCTATATTTTCTCGCCCAATGATCGAAGTACGTGCAAAAGCCGCGTGGCTTTATCCGATCGACATGCATAGAATATCTGCTGCGCCTCTCGTCGTGTCTCCACCAATCCCACAGCTCTAAGCTTTGCCAGGTGCTGCGAGGTCGCAGATTGTTCGAGATCAACCAGTTTGGCGATTTGGCTTACCGACAATTCTTCCAGCATCAGAAAAGACAACATACGAAGCCTCTTGAAATTGGCTGTAGCTGCCAACAACCGGCAAGCTTCATCAAGATACTCAGCATTCTCTGCGAAACCGAACGAGGGTTCGTCTTCAATGTCCTCATCCATTCAGTCACCCCATCGTCCTGTCGAGCTACGCCTCTGATACTGTCGCAGCTACATTGATAATCGCAGACAGCGAGTGCATCTAGATCTTCATCAGTTCCATGCGATCGAGCTGACCAAAATAAGGTCCACAACTTCGCCTTTACTGAGGTAGAGCGATGCGCGATTTGTATCGAGTATTGGCCGAGATCGCACAATCAATCGGCGCGCTGAACCGCAGCAGCAATTGCACGCCTCCGAGATAGCTGCCTCGATGTCGTTTCCTTTGTTTTATGGCTCCCTTCGATGCGGATGGCTTGGCCCGTCATTCACCAGCCTTTACAGATGATGATGCCGATATGGGGAAGACATTCTCCGCATCTGTCGGTTCAGCCTTCGAGAACGCTGAGAATGCAGCAGCTTTAGCACCACCCGCTGATTGCAGTCATGGCAGCCTCAGCCTTTCCTCTTGTCGCAGTGCTGTCGCCGTGAATGGCGATCGTCTTAACCAAATGGCCGGCGCGATCGCGGGCGATCTGCCCCGCAAGGTTGGTCGGCCCGCCGGCGAAGATTATCGTTCCGCCCTTGATGCAACGATCGGTCACAAGCCGCACCTTCCTTATGATTTCGACCGAATCGGTTGCCGATTTCTCAGGTTGAAGATACCATCTGGCATTGCATAACAAAGGCAATTATCCTGACATCACCTGTCAGAAAATCCGCACAATCAGGGCTCATATCATTTGGATCGCATAGACCTGTTTCGCATATTCACCCGCGTCGTTGAGTGCTCCAGCTTTACCCGTGCGGCGAACACACTCGGCGTGCCGCGTTCTTCGGTGTCGGCAGCCGTTCGGGAGCTGGAAGAGCGTGTCGG
>NZ_JAELTU010000205.1 GCF_016429015.1 Rhizobium sp. ASV20 | reverse complement strand
CCGCAATACCATCCGTCTGTCTGGCGAGATGGCGGGCAGCGGCCGCCCCCATCATTCCGCGACCGACGACGATGAACCTGAAATCCGCTGCCATGCTACGCCCCTCTCTATTCGGAGGCTTTCGATAGCATGGAAGGCGATTCCGCCCTACCCGTTATCCTCGGGTAGAATGAGCTCAATCAAGAAGTGCCAGGACCTTGCCGCAGTAGCGCTTGGAAACCGGATTCATGCGCGTGGCGCCATGGCCGGCATTGTATTTCAGGATGGTGTTGCAGGTCGGGCCGCCACCGAGATTCTGTGCCATGGCGAGATATTTCATGCCGAACTTGATGTTCGTCTCCGGATCGTAAAGACCCTTGCTGCGACCCGTATACCCCATCAGACGGGCTGTTGCGGGCTTGATCTGCATCAGGCCGATTTCGCCGGCGCTGCCACGTGTTCTTGGATTGAAATTGCTTTCGATCTGGATGACGGCGGTCGCCAGCTCGACGGCAACGCCGTTCTGCTTGGCATATTTGGCGATGAGAGCGGAATAGCCATTTTGCCGGACAAAGGCGTTTTCGGCACGGCGTATATCGGCGGCAACGTTAGGCACCGGAAAACCGGTGGTACGGCTGACAGTCTTGAGAGGAACCTTGCGCTGCACCGTATCTCGCTGGCCTGCAAAGGCACTATTATACCCTGCCAGCAGCATGCCCACGCATGCTGCAGCCGCAACAATCAAATTTTTCATGTAGTCTTTTGTCTCCAGGGGTGGGACCGCGGGCGGCTAAAGCCGTCACGTCCGGCTGGAGGCAAAAAAAGCCGCCGGAATGCACAGTCCCCATTAGTCGTCTACGGTCGCGCGACACACAAACCCAGACGGCGCGACCGCCGTTCAGCGAGCGCCGTTAGACCAAGGCAATGCGGAGATAATAGGGAAAAGCTGTGGCGTAGCAGGGAGTTACGCACTTTATGGCTTATAGCCGGCTATGGATATCACCGCCAGCGACAGGATCGGCTACGAAAACCGCGGCAATGCCGATAGAAGCCGATGCAACGTATCGATTGTGGAAAAATCGGCAATGCCATCGACGCGCTCGGGGCGGAAATGCCGCTGAAAAGCCTCGACATCGCCCTTCAGCTTCTCGGAGAATTCACCTGTAATTTCAGTTCCGTAACCGTAGAGTGAGAGCATGGACTGCAGCGCCTCGATCGGCTGTCCCACATCACCCTTCTGGAAAAAGCGACCGCCGGTAATGGCAGCCGGCTCAACCCAGTGCCCGACACCCGCTGCGGCAAGCCGCGCCCAGGGAAATCTTTCGCCCGGATCGACCTTGCGAACAGGGGCGACATCGGAGTGTCCGAGCACTCTTTCAGGCGCGATTGCCCAGCGTTGGCCGCAATCGCGACACAGTTCGATGACCGCTTCCATCTGCGCATCGGGGAATTCCGGCAGCCCGCCCGGATGGCCGGCATTGGCGATTTCGATGCCGATCGACCGTGAGTTGATGTCGTTATCGCCCTGCCACGAACTCTTGCCCGCATGCCATGCTCGCCGCTCTTCCGGAACGAGTTGAACGATCCGCCCGTCCTCGTAAATGAAGTAGTGGCTCGATACCTGGCTCTCGGGGCGACAGAGCCAATCCAAGGCGCCTTCGGCCGTTCCCATCCCGGTATAGTGCAGAAGAATAATGTCGGGGCGAATACCATCGCGCCGCTCGCCGTGGTTCGGCGACGGCTGTACCATGGCGCGAGCGAAATCGGCCTTGAATGCAATCATGCTGCGCGGCGTTCTTTCTCGATCTCGGCGTAAGCCGCATTCAGTGCCGCCATGCGCTCGTTGGCGATGGCATGGAACTCCTCCGGTACACCACGCGATACGAGGCGATCCGGATGGTTCTCGTAAACGAGCCCATGGTAGCGGCGGCGGATCGTCGGGAAGTCATCCTGACGCGACACGCCGAGCACCTTATAGGGATCCCGGCCCCCGCTCACATGCCGAGCCATGATCTGCTCGAAGCGCTCTTCGCTCATATGGAAGATCTGCGCAACGTGCTGCAGGAAATCCATTTCCTTCTCGTGGATCAGACCGTCTGCCTTGGCAATGTGGAACAGCCCATCGAGCACGTCTTCCAAAACCGGGCAGTCCTCGGTGCAGGTTTCGCAGAGCGTCGACAGCCGTTCCGCATAGGCCTCATAGCCCGCTACATCCTGCCGTGCCAGATTATAGAGCCGAGCGACGTTCTTGGCTTGATCCGGTGGAAACTCGAAAATCTCGCGAAACGCATTGACCTCGTTTTCGGTTACGATGCCGTCCGCCTTTGCCATCTTGGCGGAAAGCGCGATTATTGCGACCGAAAAGGCTACCTTGCGGCGCGTTTCCGGGTCGCCTTCAAATACGGTGCGAATGGCCTCGACCACCGCCGACAGGGCATTGCCAGCGGTGCTACCAATAGCATTCAGCAATCTTTCCCAAAACGACATGACGGTTCCGCAGGCTCTCGTAAACTATGGAACACCTTGACCAAATAATGCCCGCCTTTGCAAGCAGTCCATTCGTCGCAAGCCTGAAAACACTTTTCACAATTTGGTAATGATAACGTGTTTCGGGCATGCACTTTTGGCGTAATAAGGCTCCGTCCACACCGCGCCTGAGCCGAAAAACAAACCGCTGGGTTCTTAAATTCTTTACTTTACAGCCATGCGCACCTGTCGCATCCATTCCCACGGCAATCGTGAAATGAAGCAGCTCGACTGCAAGGAGGATCTCCATGGCCAAACAGAAAGTCGCAATGCTCACCGCCGGCGGATTGGCGCCGTGCCTTTCGTCCGCGGTTGGTGGGCTGATCCAGCGCTACACCGATGTGGCGCCGGAGATCGACATTATCGCCTATCGTTCTGGCTATCAGGGTGTCTTGCTGGCTGACAGCATCGGCATAACGCCGGCCATGCGCGAGCGCGCCCATCTTCTGCACCGCTATGGCGGCTCGCCGATCGGAAACAGCCGCGTAAAACTCACCAACGCCGCCGACTGCGTGAAGCGCGGGCTGGTCAAGGAAGGCGAAAACCCGCTGCGCGTCGCGGCCGAACGCCTTGCCGCTGACGGTGTCACCATTCTTCATACGATCGGCGGCGACGATACCAATACGACGGCCGCAGATCTCGCCGCCTATCTCGGCGCCAACGGTTATGACCTGACCGTCGTCGGCCTGCCGAAGACCGTCGACAACGATGTCGTGCCGATCCGCCAGTCTCTCGGCGCCTGGACGGCTGCCGAAGTTGGCGCGCACTTCTTCGACAATGTCAGCAACGAACAGACAGCCGCCCCGCGCACGCTTGTCATTCACGAAGTCATGGGACGTCACTGTGGCTGGCTGACGGCCGCCACGGCCCGCGCCTACATTCAAAAGACCAGCGCCAACGAATATGTCGAAGGCTTCATGATGAATGCCGCGCTGAAGAACATCGACGGCCTCTACCTGCCCGAGATTGCCTTCAATATCGAAGCCGAAGGCGAACGGTTGCGGAAGATCATGGAGACGACGGGCCAGGTGACCCTGTTCGTGTCGGAAGGTGCCGCCCTCGACGCCATCGTCGGCGAGCGCGAAGCCGCCGGCGAAACCATCAAGCGGGATGCGTTCGGCCATGTGAAGATCGACACGATCAACGTCGGCGGCTGGTTCCAGAAGCAATTTGCCTCGATCATCGGCGCCGAGCGCTCGATGGTGCAGAAGTCCGGCTATTTTGCCCGCTCGGCCCCGGCAAACGGCGATGACCTCCGTCTGATCCAGGGCATGGTCGATCTCGCCGTCGAAAGCGCGCTCAACAAGGTATCGGGCGTCACCGGTCATGATGAGGGCCAGGGCGGCAAGTTGCGCGTAATCGAATTCCCCCGCATCAAGGGCGGAAAGGCATTCGACATTTCGGCCCCATGGTTTGCCGGCGTGATGGACCATATCGGTCAGAAATATACGCAAGCCTGATTGCGTGGCGATCAGCCTGCACGATCGCTGATTGAGCGGCCTGATCTGTGATCAAGCGGCTCGATCGTTGATCAAGCGGATTGACGGATCGTCATTCCGATGTCTTTGCTGGCGGCGAAAAAGGAATAGGGGAGGATTCCATGTCCATCGAAACCTGGCTCGCTTTCGCCGCCGCGTCCTGCATCATGTTGGCCATACCAGGACCAACCATTCTGTTGGTCATCTCCTATGCCCTTGGTCATGGCCGTAAAACGGCACTGGCGACCGTAACCGGCGTGACCCTTGGCGACTTTACAGCGATGACCGCTTCCCTGGCCGGCCTGGGTGCCCTCCTCGCCGCTTCCGCGACCTTGTTCACGATTCTGAAGCTGATCGGTGCGGCCTATCTCGTCTTCCTTGGAATCAAGCTGTGGCGAGCACCGATCGTGACCGGTCCGATGGGTGATAATGACAATCTTCCCGAGGAAAAACCGTTAAAGATCATGCTGCACGCCTACGTTGTAACGGCTCTCAACCCGAAGAGCATCGTTTTCTTCATCGCGTTCGTGCCGCAATTCCTCGACATGTCCAAGCCATTTCTTGAGCAAACGCTTATTTTGGAGGCAACATTCCTCACTTTGGCGGCGCTGAATTCCCTGATTTACGTCTTCGTCGCCGATATGGCGCGCGGGTTCATCCGCAAGGCAAGCGTGCAACGCGCCGTTAATCGTACGGGCGGAACCCTGTTGATTGCAGCCGGCGCAGTGACCGCCGGATACCGCCGGATGGCCGCTTGAGCCCGTCCAGGGTTGCAGCGCGATCACGGATAGGTTAATGGGGATTCATAATTTTATCGATCCTGTGACCGAATTGTGAGGTCCTGTGACCGATTTGCATCGCAAATTAGGTTTGGTTTTTTTCGAAAGTGACAGAATGGTAGCGATCGGATTTCCCAGCCTGAAGCGCAGCGTTGCCTTATCGGCAATGATGTGCGGCGCTCTCGCCGGGTGTGCAAGCACTCAGCAGCAGACGTCTCAGGCAGAACTCCCGTCGGCACACACCAACGTGCCGCATCCGAATACGACCCTGATCGCCAATGGAGCCGCTGCGCCCGCTGGCGGTGTCGCAATGGCCGCCGCAGCTCCGGGATTCATCGGACCGCGCCAGCCACAACAGGTCGCAATGCTAAAGTCCGGGCGCGTTGGCGCCGGTGCAGTAAACCAGCAGCAGATCGACGCTGCGCAGTCCCGTTTCGGTCAGCCCACGGTAGCCGCGGCGAACACGTCCAATCAGGGAAGTGTTGCCATTGCCGCCGCAACGGGTGTGCCCACGGCAAACACGTCTGCAGCTGCAGCTTATGCTTCCGCCGATGTGCCGCTCGTTCCTACAGTTGTGGCAATTCCGATGCCCAATCCGGCTCGCCCCGGCGACGCCGCGCTGATACCGGCTTCCGGTTCGATCGGTCAGGCAGAACCGACCATTCCGATGACCTCGGATATGGCCGCCATCCAGGTTGCCGTACCAACGCCGCGTCCCGATCCCTCGGCACAGGCTGAGGTCGCGTTCGCAACGCCGGCACAGGTTGGCCTTGGACGTTATGTGGACAATCGCGCCCACTATGATTTCAACTTCGACAGCAGCGGCCCGACTGTCGTTCCGGCTGTGTTGACGACCCAGAACTATGACTCCGACGTCCCGGCAGCGGAAAAGAGCTATGTTTCGAAGCTCATCCAGAAATATGCCAAGCTCTATGAAATACCGGAGTCGCTGATCCATCGCGTTGTTCATCGCGAAAGCCGCTACAATCCGAAGGCCTATAACAGAGCCGGATATTTCGGCCTGATGCAGATCAAGTACAACACCGCCAAGTCGATGGGCTATCAAGGCCCGGCATCCGGCCTGCTCGATGCAGAAACCAACATTAAATATGCCGCCAAATATCTGCGCGGCGCATGGATGACGGCGGACAGCAAGGCGCAGAACAAGGAAGCCAACGCGGTACAGCTCTATGCTCGCGGCTACTATTACGATGCCAAGCGCAAAGGCCTGACGGACGTCGCCAACGGCAATTACTGATTAGACAAACATTCTAGAAAGCCGGCCTAATTCGTGGCCGGCTTTATTGTATCCACGATACGCTTTACCAGCATTTGCGGCCGATAGTCGGCCCAGGCTGGCGTCAGCCCCATGCGCACCACCACCAGATTGGCAGAGGGAACGATGGCGATAGTCTGACCGTCGTGACCGCTCATCCAGAATGTGTCCGCCGGAAGACCGAATTGCGCATTTGAGCCGCCTGGCCCTGCAAGCCATGCCTGAACCTGCGAGTAAACGCCCTCGGATGCCGTCGTCGGCGTACGCATGGCGCCCACAAAGCCCTCCGGCAGCAGCCGGTTTCCCTTCCAGACACCATCTTGAAGCAGGAACTGGCCGAAGCGCGCCCAATCGCGGGCATTGGCATAAAGGTACGAGCTGCCGACATAGGTTCCGCGCTCATCGGGTTCGAAGACCGCGCTATACATGCCAAGCGGCGCGAAAAGCGCTTCTCGCGGATAGGAAATCGCAGCGCTCAAATTCGGGAGCTTGTTCATCCAGAGCCGGGAAAGCAGTACGGCGGTGCCGCTGGAGTAGCTGAACCGCTCGCCGGGCGCAGCGACCTGACGCGCGTTGGCTGCAATACTCGTTGTATCCGGATCGAGGTAGAGCATCCGGGTTACATCGGAAACGTTGCCATAGGACTCGTTGAAGGCAAGCCCGCTCTCCATGGCGAGCAGATCGCTAAGCTTGATATCCTTGCGCGCATCGTCGCTCCAGAGCGGAAGCAGATGCTGGTCATCGAAAGACATACGCCCCGCCAGCATGAGGCGGCCGATGATGGCGGCATTGACCGTTTTCGTCATCGACCAGCCGATCAGCGGCGTTGCCTTGCTGAAACCCGCGCCATAGGCCTCCGCAGCGACCCGCCCGTCCTTGACGACGACGATGGCCCGCATGGCAGGACCGGCCAGATCCGGGTTCGAAACGATGCTGGCGAGTTTGGCATCCTGTTCGCCCTGGCCGAGATTGACGGAATCCCCGTCCGGCCAAACCGCATCATTCTTGGGTGCCTTGACCTTGTTGAGGAAAACGGCGCTTCGCGCGGCCTGGAGGTCGCCATCAGGCACTGTCGTGCAGCCGAGCGCACCGCGATAGAGCGCATAGTTCGGAGCAAACATCCCGAGGAAACGCGCCCTGACGACGCCCTCATCGCGATCGACAGAAACCCGGATGAGCTTCAGCGCCGGATTTCCTGGAGCCTGCACATCATCGGCCAGCACCTGATCCGGATCGCGTTTGGCAACGAATGTGTTGGAGCACACGATCTTGGCGGCGTAGCCATCCCCGACCTTCAGCAGTTCCGGTGGGGAAACGGAAAGCCACATAGCTCCGCCTGCGACAATGATCAGCAGCAGCATGATAACCGCCCCGATCACTCTCGAAATCAAACGCATGACACATACCCTCCAAAGGTAGGCGGAGACAATCAGGAAACCAAGCAAGATGAAAGAGCTATCGTCGCCGTTTGCCTCCCCAATAGCTGCAACGGCGCATTTCCGCCAGATATACCAACAGTCCGCGTCATCAGACTGTAGCATTGCCGGGTTACACGCCCAGAACCTTAAAAAACGGTAACAAGACTCAGATGACGGAAATCGCCCCGGATGCCGGCCTCCAGAAGAACCGGAAACTCAAGGACGCGCTGCTGCAGCATAAGGCACTCTCCAAAGCGGGCCTCTCGGAGCGCTTGTTCGGGATGCTGTTTTCCGGCCTCGTTTATCCACAGATCTGGGAAGACCCGGATGTCGACATGCAGGCGATGGAGCTCCAACCGCATCATCGCATCGTCACCATCGGCTCCGGCGGCTGCAACATGCTCGCCTATCTCTCGCAGAGCCCGGCGTCGATCGATGTCGTCGACCTTAACCGTCATCATATCGCGCTCAACAAGTTGAAGCTTGCTGCCTTCCGGCTGCTGCCGGATCATGCGGACCTGGTGCGTTTCTTCGCGACGCCTGAAGTCACCGCAAACAGTCAGGCCTATGACCGGTACATCGCCCCACGGCTCGACACGGCAACGGCTTCCTATTGGGATGGCCGAGATCTTTATGGTCGCCGTCGCGTCACGGTCTTCAACCGCAACATCTACAAGACCGGCCTGCTCGGTCGCTTCATCGGCGCTGCACATGTGCTTGCACGCCTGCATGGCGTCCGGCTTGCCAAGATGACGGATGCCCGCACGCTCCGCGAACAGCGCCAGTTCTTCGAAAACGAGATCGCTCCGATCTTCGATCGGCCGATGGTTCGCTGGTTGCTTGGCCGTAAGAGCTCGCTCTTCGGTCTCGGTATTCCACCGCAGCAGTATGACGAACTCGCGAGCCTTGCCGGCGACGACTCCATCTCGGCCGTGCTCAAGCACCGTCTGGAAAAGCTCGCCTGCCACTTCCCGATGCGCGAGAACTATTTCGCCTGGCAGGCCTTCGCGCGCCGCTACGCCGGTCAGCATCAGGGTCCCCTGCCCACTTACCTGAGACCGGAGCACTATTCTGCGATCCGCGCCAATGCCGATCGGGTCGACGTGCACCATGCCAATTTCACGGAGCTGCTGGCGTCCAAGCCCGCCGCCTCCCGCGATCGCTATATCCTTCTGGATGCACAGGATTGGATGACCGACGAGCAGCTCAACAGCCTTTGGGCGGAGATCACCCGCACTGCGCGCGAAGGCGCTCGCGTGATCTTCCGCACCGCCGCGGAAAAGAGCATCATCGAAGGCCGTCTGTCCCCGGCCATCCGTGATCAGTGGGTCTATTTCGAGGAACGTTCGCAAGAGCTGAATGCTCTCGACCGTTCTGCTATCTACGGTGGCTTCCACATTTACGGGAAAAGAGCGTGAGCCAGGCTGATACCGGCATAGAGACCAGCTCCAACAACCATGCCAGGCTGATGGACGGCATGTACCGTTATCAGCGTCATATCTACGATCTGACGCGAAAATACTACCTTTTCGGACGTGACCGCACGATCGCGCATCTTAACGTGCCTGTTGGCGGCTCTTTGCTCGAAGTCGGTTGCGGCACTGGCCGCAACATGTTGCTCGCCTACAGAAAATTCCCATCTTCAAGGCTGTATGGCCTCGACATTTCGCAGGAAATGCTGATTTCCGCGCGGAATAGTTTTCGCGGTCTGAAGCTGATGCCCGATTTCCGGGTCGCCGACGCAACGGCTTTCTCCCCGGCTGACTTTCATGTCGATGGCTTCGATCGCGTGATGATTTCCTACGCCCTGTCGATGATTCCCGACTGGAAGAATGCAATCGACGCATCGCTGGCCGCCGTCGCTCCAGGAGGTGAGCTCCACATCGTCGATTTCGGCCAACAAGAGGGCTTGCCGGGCTGGTTCCAGGCTCTTCTCAAGGGCTGGCTGAGGAAATTTCACGTCACGCCGCGCGCCGATCTCCTCACAGTGCTCGAAGAGAAGGCGCAAGCTCGCGGCATGTCGCTGAAGACCGAGAAGATCGGGCGAGGCTATGCCTGGCGCGCCGTCATCACCAAGCAAGGCGCTTGAACTCGAGCCGATTTCAGCGCGAAACCAGTGTCGAAGAGATTTCAAGCATAAGAATTTGCTTGAAGATAACGCATTTTTTACGTTGATATGGTGAACGAAGCGGCAAGATCGGCTGTCTGCAGCGCGGTCTGCCACTGCTTTGGATGCGGGTCCCTTAAGCGGAGACCCCGTCCGAGGCAATCAGATCACTCGGTTCTCAACGGGATAAACATGCGCAGGCTTCTGTTGTGCCTATTGCCGCTCGCCTTTCTAGTGAACGGCTGCACGACGGGCTACGATGCCTTCTCGGGCGTGTCCCCCGCCAAGACCCGGTTCAGCGACACGAAGCCGCAGGATTTCGGCAGCGACCATCCGCAACGGCACCCCATCCACGGCATCGACATTTCGAAATGGCAAGGCGATATCGACTGGCAAGCCGTCAAGGCTTCCGGTGTTGCCTTCGTCTTCATCAAAGCGACGGAAGGCAAGGACCGGATCGATCCACGCTTTACCGAATACTGGAATGAAGCCAGCACTGCAGGACTTCTGCACGCGCCCTATCACTTCTTCTATTTCTGCTCGACCGCCGACGAACAGGCCGATTGGTTTATCCGCAACGTGCCGAAGGATGCCATGGCGCTTCCGCCCGTTGTCGATGTCGAATGGAACCCCGGCTCGCCAACTTGCCGGACAAGACCGGCCCCGGAGATCGTGCGGACGGAAATAAAGCGTTTCATGGATCGCCTGCAGGCCTATTACGGCAAACGGCCGATCATCTACACGTCGGTCGATTTCCACCGACAGAACCTTGTCGGTTACTTCAAGGATTATCATTTCTGGGTACGCTCGGTCGCAAAGCACCCCAAGGAGATTTATGCGGACCGCACCTGGGCCTTCTGGCAATATACGTCCACAGGCCTTGTCCCCGGCATCAAAGGGCCGACGGATATCAATGTCTTTGCCGGTTCTGAACAAAATTGGCACAACTGGGTAGCGGCAGTACAGAAGCAAGGAAATTCTTGAGACTGAGCTCACTTCTCTCTTGCTAATGTCACAATCTTCTGTGAAAGCGACCCTATTCTATCACTAGAGAGGATCGTTCATGGACCGCCACACCATTCGACGCAGCACGCTCGGGTTGATCTTCGCTTCAGCTATGGCAGGCTCCGCAATCGCTCAGACTGCGGCTCCGACAGCTGTACCGCCAGCAAGCAGCGCCGCCAATCCGAAGCCTGCCTGCGGTGGTGATCTCGCAGCTTTCCTGGCCGGTGTGAAAGCCGAGGCGATAGCCGACGGTGCGGACGCAGCATCGGCGGACAAGACCCTGGCGGGCGCGCAGATCGACCAGAAGGTCCTCGCTATGGACCGGAGCCAGGGCGTATTCCGTCAGACCTTCCTTGAATTCTCGCAGCGCACTGTCAGCCAGGGCCGCCTCGATATCGGCCGCCAGAAGATGAAGCAGTATGCCGACGTCTTCGCCAAGGCTGAGAAGGACTATGGCGTTCCTCCCGGCGTCATTACCGCCTTCTGGGCCATGGAAACCGACTTCGGCGCCGTTCAGGGTAACTTCAATACCCGCAACGCGCTGGTCACCCTCGCTCACGATTGCCGCCGGCCGGAATTCTTCCGCCCGCGCCTGATCGCGCTCATCGAGCTAGTGCAGCGTGGTGACGTCGACCCAGCAACGACGACCGGCGCCTGGGCCGGCGAAATCGGCCAGACACAGATGCTGCCGCCCGACATCATTGCCTACGGCACGGATGGCGATGGCGACGGCCATGTCAACTTGAAGACCAGCGCGCCTGACGTGATCCTGACCACGGCGCGGTTCCTCCAGCATCTCGGCTTCATTCGCGATCAACCCTGGCTGCAGGAAGTCGCCGTACCGGATAACCTCCCTTGGGAAAAATCCGGCATTGGTGGCACGCTGACGGCTGGTGATTGGTTCAAGCTTGGCGTCAAGCCGCGTGACGGCGATACCAAATTCGCGTCTCTGCCGGCTGCGCTTATCCTGCCGCAAGGCCGCAAGGGACCGGCTTTCCTGACCTATCCGAACTACAATACCTATCTCGGATGGAACCAGTCGTTCATCTACACGACCTCGGCTGCCTATTTCGCCACGCGTTTCGCCGGTGCTCCTCCCTACAACAAGGGTACGCCTGAGGCCGGCCTGAACGATGTCGACATGAAGGCGTTGCAGACCAAGCTCGTCGCGCGCGGCTACGACGTCGGCAAGATTGACGGTATTCTCGGATCCGGCACCCGTGTCGCCATCCAGAAGGAACAGTTTCGTCTCGGCATGCCCGCAGACGGTTGGGCAACATCAGCGCTTCTCAACGCACTCTAAGACC
>NZ_JAELTU010000204.1 GCF_016429015.1 Rhizobium sp. ASV20 | reverse complement strand
CACCAAGGAACTGCGCGTCACGAACGTGCTTGACGCGCTGAACGAAGCGCTGGCGCCGCTGGTCTTCCCGAAGCGTGAAGACGGCAGCGATCCGCGCATCTGCCAGGTCTGCGGCACCGGCAACCTGTCGCTAAAGCTCGGCAAATACGGCGCCTTCGTCGGCTGCTCCAATTATCCGGAATGCAACTACACCCGCCAGCTTTCTTCGGAAGGCGGCGCCGAAGCGGAATCCAACGGCTTGAACGAGCCGAAGGCGCTCGGGCAGGATCCAGTCACGGGCGAAGAGCTGACGTTGCGGTCTGGCCGTTTCGGACCCTATATCCAACGTGGCGATGGCAAGGATGCCAAGCGCGCTTCACTGCCGAAGGGCTGGAAGCCTGAAGATATCGACTATGAAAAGGCGATGGCCTTGATCTCGCTGCCACGCGATATCGGCAAGCACCCGGAAAGCGGCAAGATGATCTCGTCCGGCATCGGACGCTACGGACCCTTCCTGCTGCATGACGGCGGCTACGCCAATCTCGAAAGCGTTGAAGACGTCTTCACCGTGGGGCTGAACCGCGCCGTGACATTGATTGCCGAAAAGCAGAGCAAGGCAGGCGGCGGCAGAGCACGCGGTACGCCTGCAGCCCTGAAGGATCTCGGCGAACATCCGGACGGCGGCGGCTCGATAACCGTGCGCGACGGCAAGTACGGCCCCTATGTCAACTGGGGCAAGGTCAACGCCACCCTCCCGAAAGGCACGGATCCGCAGGCAATCACAGTCGAGGAAGCCCTGGTTCTGATCGCCGCGAAGGCCGGCAAGAGCGGCGGCACTACCAAGAAGGCGCCCGCCAAGGCGAAGACTGCGGCTGCCGGCACAAAAGCGACAAAAACGACCGCCAAGCCGAAGGCTGCTGCGAAGAAGCCTGCGGCAAAGGCGGCAACAAAGAAGAAGAGTGCAGAGTGAGCAGAGAACCGCGCGGCAGGAATCCATCGTCGGAACGGCGTTCCGGCAAACCCGGCCGCGCCGGTAAGGCTGGCGGCGACGCCGAGCCGATGATGGCGATCATTCATGGCGAGTTGCCGCCGCGCGAAGTCATTCTGCGCTTCATCGCCGATCATCCGCAACAGGCGTCCAAACGCGAGCTGGCGAAGGCCTTCGGCTTGAAGGGCGAAAGCCGGGTCGCGCTGAAGGAACTGCTGCGCGAGCTCGAAGAAGAAGGCATGGTGCAGAAGAGCCGCAAGTCGCTCATCCGCCCCGGCGCGCTGCCGCCGATCGCCGTTCTCGATATCACCACCCGCGACAAGGACGGCATGCTGATCGGCCGCCCCGCCGAATGGGCTGATGAAAACGGCGTGGCTCCGGCGGTCATGATCAAGCAATCCTCATCGCCGGCGGGCCGCAACGGCAAGGGCAAGGCGCCCGTCGCCGGCATGGGCGACCGTGTTCTTGCAAAAATCTTCTCTGCTGTGGATCGTGGCGGCCCGGCCTATACGGCCCGCATCATCAAGGTCATCGACAAGCGGCATGGCTCCTCCATGGGCGTCTTCCGCGAAACGCCAGGCGGCGGTGGCCGGCTGATGCCGATCGAGCGTCGCGGCGAAGAAATGGTGATCGACCCCGATTATACCGGCGGCGCCAAGGATGGCGACCTGGTCGAGGTCGAAGTGGCGCGTCTCGGCCGTTTCGGCCTGCCTCGCGCCAAGGTGCTGTCAGTCGTCGGTTCCGTGGCCTCGGAGAAGGCGATCTCGATGATCGCCATCCATGCGCACGGCATCCCGCACGTCTTTCCGCCCGCAGTCATTACAGAAGCCGATGCGGCCAAGCCTGCGACGATGTCCCATCGCGAGGATTGGCGCAGTCTGCCGCTGATAACAATCGATCCGGCTGACGCGAAGGACCATGACGACGCCGTCTATGCCGAAATGGATCCATCGCCAGACAATCCAGATGGCGTGATCGTCACGGTCGCCATCGCCGACGTCTCCTGGTATGTGCGCCCGAACTCGCCGCTCGACCGGGAGGCGCTGAAGCGCGGCAACTCTGTCTATTTCCCCGACCGCGTCGTGCCGATGCTGCCCGAGCGCATCTCGAATGATCTCTGCTCGCTGAAGGAAGGCGTCGATCGCCCTGCTCTCGCCGTGCGGATGATCTTCTCCAGGGAAGGCCGCAAGGCCGGCCACACCTTCCATCGCATCATGATGAAGAGCGCGGCGAAGCTTTCCTACCAGCAGGCGCAGGCAGCGATCGACGGCCAGCCCGACGACAAGACCGGACCGATGCTGGAGCCGATCCTCAAGCCGCTCTGGCACGCCTATAACATCATGAAGAAGGGCCGCGACCGGCGTCAGCCGCTCGAGCTCGACATGCCCGAGCGCAAGATCCTGCTGAAGCCCGACGGCACGGTCGATCGCGTCTTCGTGCCGCCACGCCTCGACGCGCACAAGCTCATCGAAGAGATGATGATCCAGGCCAATGTCGCCGCCGCCGAAACGCTCGAAAAGCGGAAGCAGGCGCTGATCTACCGCATCCATGACGGCCCGACACTCGCCAAGCAGGAGATCCTGCGCGAATTCCTGGCGACGCTCGGCATATCGCTTGCCAAGGGTGGCAATGTGCGGGCGAACAGCTTCAACGGCATTCTCGAGAAGGCCGAGGGCACGCCGCATCAGACGATGGTCAACGAGATGGTGCTGCGCTCGCAGAGCCAGGCGATCTACAGCCCGGACAATATCGGGCATTTCGGCCTCAATCTGATGAAATACGCCCACTTCACCTCGCCGATCCGCCGCTATGCGGATCTGATCGTGCATCGCGCACTGGTCGGTTCGCTCGGCCTCGGCGAAGGCGGCATCACGCCGGACGAAGAGGCGTCGCTCGACGATATCGCTGCCGAAATCTCCACATTCGAGCGCCGCGCCATGGCCGCCGAACGCGAAACGGTCGACCGACTCATCGCCCATCACCTCGCAGGCAAGGTCGGCGCGGAATTCGAGGCGCGCGTTGGCGGCGTTACCAAATCGGGACTTTTTGTCACCCTGCCCGACTATGGCGCCGACGGCTTCATCCCTATATCTACGCTCGGCACCGACTACTTCATTTACGACGAAGCGCATCAGGCGCTGACCGGAGAGAAGACCGGGCTCGGCTTCCGTCTTGGCGACGACGTGACCGTAAGGCTGGCAGAAGCTGTGCCGCTCGCCGGAGCGCTGCGCTTCGAAATGCTGAGCGACGGCCGACCGATGCCAACGGCGGTGCGCTCCTTCCATAAGGCGACCCGCCGCAACAAGGGCCAGGCGCGCAAGACGCCCGGGACCAGACCGCCGCGCGGCCGCCGATAAAGGAAGGCCGCCGGCAAGAAGGAAGAGCATTCATGACGGGCAGTCCATCCGATTCTCCCATCCGTTACGGCGGTGCCGATGAAAGCGAGCGACCGCTCGGTCGATCGATTGTCCGCGGGATGCTCAATCGCTGCCCGCGCTGCGGCACGGGCAAGCTCTTCGGTGCCTTCCTGAAACCGGTCGACAGTTGCGCCGTATGCGGCGAAGAGATCTTCCATCAGCGGGCAGACGATCTGCCGCCTTATATCGTGATCTTCGTTCTCGGCCATATCGTCGTTGGCGGCTATATGATGACGGACATGGCCTTCAAGCTGCCGATGTGGGTGCATCTGGCCATCTGGGGACCGATTACCGTCATTGCCGCGCTCGCCATCATACAGCCCATCAAAGGTGGCGTCATTGGCCTGCAATGGGCGCTGCGCATGCATGGCTTCGGCGGCCACGACGACAGTCCGGACGAATGGGATCAAGGAAACGGCCGATCGTGAGCATGCCGGTCAGTCCGCGTCCCGTACCCGCGAAAGGAATCGCGGCCATTCCGTATTGCTGCGACCACCTGTCCGAAACCGCTATCGATTTGCCGCATATTCGTGATTCGCAAGAATTGCTTCACCGGCAACGGCTTGACACGAGCGGCATTTCTTGTCTGAACATGCCGGGCGTCGAATGGATCATTCTGGGGGATATGACCGATCTCATGAAAGCCGACCCGTCACCTGAAATTGGCCGAGCCGTGGCTTTCTGTGTTCCACGTTTCGATCGATTCGCCCGCCATGTGCCCCAAGGATCCGTTTATGCTTGAACCGACGAACGGCAAGGCCGGCCAAGTCGAAGAAATTCACTGGCCCTCGCTCGTCGCCGCGATCGCATCCGTATCGGCCGTGGGCATTGCCATTGGGCTGGGCCTGCCGCTTCTCAGCATCATTCTGGAGAAGCGCGGCGTCTCCTCGAGCCTGATCGGCCTCAACACGGCCATGATGGGCGTAGCGGCCATGCTCGCCGCCATCATAACCACAAAACTCGCACATCGCTTCGGCGTCATACAGACGATGATCTGGGCAGTCGTGCTATCCGCATTGAGCTCGCTGGGCTTCTACTACGCGGAGAACCTGCTTCTGTGGTTCCCATTGCGTATCATCTTCCACGGATCGACGACGACGCTGTTTATCCTGTCGGAATTCTGGATCAATGCCGCCTCGCCTCCGTCCAAGCGCGGCTTTGTGCTCGGCCTTTACTCCACTGTGTTTTCGCTTGGCTTTGCCGCAGGCCCCCTGCTCTTTTCGCTCGTCGGCAGCGAAGGGATCATGCCTTTCATCATTGGCGCCTGTATCATTCTGGCCGCCGCCATTCCGATCTTCATCGCGCGTAACGAAAGCCCGCCTGTCGACGAGAAGCCGGAGCTGCATTTCGTACGTTATATCTTCCTGGTGCCGACCGCGACCGCGGCAGTTTTCGTCTTCGGTGCCGTCACCGTCGGCGGCGGCTCGCTGTTTACCAGCTATGCCACACGGCTCGGCTTCAACGAATCACAGGCGGCGCTGCTCCTGACGGTAATGGGCGTCGGCAATTTCGTGTTTCAGATCCCGCTCGGACTGCTCGCCGACCGTATGCGCGACAAACGGCCCCTGCTCTCGATCATGGCCATCATCGGCCTTGTCGGCGCGCTTCTGCTGCCCTTGCTGGCCTCCAACTGGATCCTTCTCGCCATCATCCTGCTCTTCTGGGGCGGCTGCGTTTCAGGCATGTATACGGTCGGCCTCAGCCATCTCGGCACACGGCTCACCGGGGTCGATCTTGTCGCGGCCAATGCAGCCTTCGTTTTCTGCTATGCCATCGGCATGGTTCTTGGGCCGCCGACGATCGGCACGGCGATGGATCTGGCCAATCCGAGCGGTTTTGCCTGGGCGGTGGCGTTTTTCTTCGGCCTTTATGTCCTGCTTTCGGGGATACGGCTGCTTTTCATGGGCAACAGAGGTTGACTTTTCAGGCGCGATTTGTATTTTCGCGCCAGAATTCGCCGTGGACCACCGCACTGGCCGTCCACGGCGTTCATTTTTATTAAAGGCAGGACGACCATGGCCAAGGCTACCACTATCAAGATCAAGCTGCTGTCGACGGCCGACACCGGTTTCTTCTACGTCACGACGAAGAACAGCCGTACGATGACGGACAAGATGACGAAGACGAAGTACGACCCGGTTGCTAAGAAGCACGTCGAGTTCAAGGAAACGAAGATCAAGTAAGTTTCCTAAACCTAGGGTTTCAGGAAGGCGCAGCCTATTGGCTAGCGCCTTTTTTGTTTTGTGCTGATTTCAGCGAAGCAATCCGACTGTCTTCGCCCTTCAGGATGTGCGGGAATATCGGCCGTATGATCGGCCCAAAAGAAAAACGCCGCCTTCGACAAACGAAGAGCGGCGTTTTGAATTTGGGGGCCGGCTAGCATGCAAAACGGCACGAGGAACCGTTATCTTTTGCCTGCCAGCCGACCGACCCCACGACCCAGGAGATGCGGCGGACCTGAGCATCATGGGGTATCTCGAAGCCCTGAGGGCCTGTCTCTGTACGGGACTAAATTCGCGCGAAATCGAAAGAAAATCAACTAATTCTTAATGATGAAAAATACCTGTCTGTTCGGATGGTTAAAATTCAAGTCTTAACTGACATGCTGTTCTTACAGAATTAACAAATCAAACTTGAATCTCAATCAAGAATAAAAACTTATCCCCGGTATATTTTGCAAATCATAAATACTTATATTTAAGAAACTATGCAGAGACAAATAAGAATCCACTTACGAAAAGCTCGCCTTCTGCGTCTAAATTTAAAAAATCTCAAATATATCGATTTTATATAATAGAATATTCAATCTGTAACGAGATGGCTCTCGCAAAACCAGGAAGCCATTCCAATAGTCAAGAAAACCCGGAAGACTATCGCTTCGTCCAAACGCAGTACCTAGGGCCGATGCATAAGATTCAGAACGGCACCCGGGCTGTTCAAAACTTGGGAATTCCCCTCAATACTCATTGGGAAACTCACCTAGTTTGGCTCATTATCGGTCAGGCAGCCGAAGCGACCACTCTGTTGCGTCCGGCCCTTTTCGCTTCATAGAGGGCGAGATCCGCCTGCTTCATCAGCTGCTCCGGCGTTTCAACCGTCGTCAAACGAGACGATATTCCGAAGGAGGCGGTGATGTTAAGCGCCACACCGCTATCCCGCAGCCGCACCGGCATGTTTTCTACCGCTGCGCGCAGCCGCTCGGCAACGATGGCGGCGATGTCTGCAGGCGTATCCGGCATGACAACCACAAACTCCTCGCCGCCATAGCGGCAGGCGAGATCTGCACCTCGCACGGTGGACCGGATGCGCGTGGCAAATTCCTTCAGCACTTCGTCGCCGGCGTCATGACCATAGGTGTCGTTAACCAGCTTGAAGCGATCGATATCGGCGATCAGAACCGAGAGCGGCCGCGCCCGCGCCAGCGAGCGGTCGAAAAGGACCTTGAGATGATTGTCCAGATAGCGCCTGTTGTTGAGGCCCGTAAGGCCATCAGTAACGGCAAGCTCAATGGTGTGCTGCACGCTGGCCCGCAAACGATCATTGTAGCGCTTCCGCCTTATCTGCGTCAGGCAGCGTGCCACGAGCTCATTCGGATCGATCGGCCGCACGATGTAATCGTTGACGCCGAGATCGAGGGCGCGGACGATCATATCATCGGCCCCCTGCTCTGTTACCAGCAGGACCGGAAGGAAGCGCGTGCGCTCCAACGAACGCAGTTGCGAGCAAAGCCGCAATGGATCGTAGTCATCGAAGTTCGAATTGACGATGACGAGTTCGAAAGGTCGCTCGGCCGCCTCGAATAAGGCCGCCTGAGGGTCGGACATCGCCGTCACTTGGGCGATCGGCTTCAACGCTCGGATGATGCGTTCCTGCGAATTGGCGCGGCTATCGACAAGGAGCACATGCCCGACATCATCAGCACGACCATCACCGGAGCGAAGCAGGTCATCGATGCCGAAGTTACGCGCGGTCTCATTGCGCATATGCAGCTCATCGCTCAACGTTTTGAGGCGAAGCAGGCTCTTGACGCGCGAGATCAGTTGCAGATCGTTGACCGGCTTGGTCAGGAAGTCGTCGGCCCCGGCCTTCAGACCGCGCACGCGATCGGCCGGCTGATCGAGCGCCGTGACCATGACGACGGGGATGTGGGCGGTGCGCGGATCGGATTTCAGACGCTCGCAAACCTCGAATCCGTCCATACCGGGCATCATGATGTCGAGCAGGATGAGATCGACCTGGGTGCCCGCGCAGATGGCAAGCGCCTTCAACCCGTCCTCGGCCGTCAGCACCTCGAAGTACTCGGCCAGAAGCCGCGCTTCCAGAAGCTTCACATTGGCGGGGATGTCATCGACTACCAGTATGCGTGCGGTCATCAGCTCTTTCCCATGCTCAGGCGTCGCCGAGATAGGTTTTGATCGTCTCGATAAATTTCGGCACCGAAATCGGCTTGGAAACATAGGCCTCGCATCCGCCCTGGCGAATGCGTTCTTCATCGCCCTTCATGGCAAAGGCCGTGACGGCAATCACGGGGATGACGTGAAGATCATCGTCTTCCTTGAGCCATTTCGTGACTTCCAGCCCGGAAACCTCCGGAAGCTGAATATCCATGAGGATAAGATCGGGGCGATGCTTGCGTGCAAGATCGAGCGCCTCCATACCGTTGCGGGTCTGGATCGTCGTATAGCCGGACGCCTCGATCAGATCGCGAAAGAGCTTCATATTCAGCTCATTGTCTTCTACAATCATTACCTGCTTAGGCATGGAAAACTGTCCCTGCATCCGGTATTGCATCCATTCTCTCGAAATATAGGGTCGCGAGGAACCGATTCCACAAATACTTGAATCGCACACTACCGGGATTTGGTTGAAAAATAGGTAAATCACCCTTCAAAATGCAAAGTAACTTCAAGAACCCGAAGAAGAATGCGGCGGACCCGCAAGAGACAGCCATTGCCGTACTCGGTTGGCTGGCCAACGAGCCCGATATGTTCGGTCGCTTTCTGGCCCTGACTGGCGTGGCACCCGCGGAGGTCCGCAATGCCATCAACGAGCCGGCGTTTCTCTCTGGTATGCTCGACTTCCTCATGAACCACGAGCCGACGCTGCTGGCCTTTTGCGAGGCAAGCGGCATTTCGCCCGAAACCGTTGCTGCTGCCTCTGCGCACTTCTCGCCGCCAGGCCTTGCCTCCGGAGAATATTGATTATGGATGCCCCGCTCGAATTCGACGTATCGCATATCCGGTTGCAGGACCGACCATTGATCGTTTGCGATGTCGATGACGTCGTTCTGCATTTCTTTGCGCCTTTCCTGACATTCCTTGATGGTGAAGGCCACGAATTCCTGCCGCGCTCCTTCCGCCTGACCGGCAACATCGTTTCCAAAGCCGACGGAACGGCGCTGGAGGAAAAGGGCGTGCATCGGCTCATCGATTCCTTTTTCGAAGCGCAAGAGCAGTGGCAGACCCCTCTCGATCTCGCCGTCGACACGCTTGGCGAGGTTTCCAAGGACGCCGACGTCGTTTTCCTCACGGCCATGCCACCGCAGTTCTGGGCTCAGCGCCGGCGCCTGCTCGACCGACTCGGCCTTGCCTACCCACTGCTTGCGTCGCTGCAGCCGAAAGGACCGATCGTCCAGTCGCTGCATGCGAAACGCAGCCTGCCGGTCGCCTTCATCGACGACATGGCGCACAATCTGCATTCGGTCAGCGAACATGTTCCGGATTGCCTCCTGATCAATCTCAAGCCGGATTCCGTCGTTCATCGCATGGCACCAGCCGCGCCGGTCGGGATCCCCGAAGCAAACGAATGGAGCCAAGCCGCCACACTGCTTCGGGCTCATATCGTCAGCTGACGACTGTACTCACGTCAGAGCGCGAGACGCATTAGCGGACGCCCGTCCTTGCGTTTAGCGACTTCCGAAAAGCCGGCAGCCTCGAATATGCGCAACGAGCCGACATAGAGACCGACAGACTTCGACTGTTTGGTGCGCTCGATCGGACAGCCTTCCAGCAGGCGCGCCCCCGAAGCCTTGGCAAAATTCACGGCTTCCGACAGCATCCGATGACTGTATCCCTTGCCGCGATCCCGGGAGTTCATGAAGAAGCAGCTCACGGCCCAGACAGAACCGTCCTCGGCATCCGCCGGATCGAGCGGGCGCGATACCGTCTTCTCCGAATTCCATTGCGGTAGCTCGGCGCGTGGCCCCACCTGCACCCAGGCAATCGGACGTTCATCAAGATAGCCGAGAAGGCCAGGAGGCGGCCCTGCGGCGACGCGCTCCTGCATGAACTGTTTCTTCGCATCGCCATCCATCGTCTTGCGCTCCGATGTCGGGATACGGAAGTGGGTGCACCAGCAGCCGTAGCAGGCACCGCTGGGACCGAAGAGTGTCTCGAAATCGCTCCAGCGGTCCTGTGTCAACGGCCAAACATTCAAGCTCTCCACACCTTCCTCCTCCAATATTTTCCCGCTTGAGACTCGCGAAGTTAGACCATAAAGTGGCGATGTTCAATTTTTGTTCTCATTGCATGACCAGTGTGCCCGACAAGATTCCCGGTTTCTGTCGAGATTGCTTGAGTGAGCAATCGGCGGTGCGGACGCGTTGCCGAGCCTGCGGCAGTCCCCGCCTTGTCTATCATCGCGAGCTTCATGCGTTGACGCTGGCGCATATCGATTGTGACGCCTTTTACGCCTCGATAGAAAAGCGGGATAATCCGGAACTGGCGGACAAGCCGGTTATCGTCGGCGGCGGCAAACGCGGGGTCGTCTCCACCGCCTGCTATATCGCCCGCATTCATGGCGTTCGCTCGGCCATGCCAATGTTCAAGGCTCTGGAGGCATGTCCTCAAGCCGTGGTCGTCAGACCGAACATGGAGAAATATGTCCGCGTCGGCCGGGAAATCCGGGGGATGATGCAGGATCTGACGCCGCTGGTGCAGCCGCTTTCGATCGACGAAGCATTCCTTGAACTCGACGGCACCCAGCGGCTCCACCACGATCCCCCTGCGCGCACCCTTGCAAAATTCGCAAAGCGCGTAGAACAGGAAATCGGCATCACCATTTCCGTTGGCCTTTCCTACTGCAAGTTCCTCGCCAAGGTCGCCTCCGATCTGCAGAAACCGCGTGGTTTCTCGGTCATCGGCCGCGAAGAAGCGCTCTCCTTTCTGGAGCCACGGTCAGTCACAACGATATGGGGCGTCGGCAAGGCATTTGCCGCAACGCTTGAAAGCGACGGCATTCGCACGATCGGCCAGCTTCAGGGCATGGAGGAAGGCGACCTCATGCGCCGCTATGGCGTCATCGGGCAACGGCTTTTCCGCCTCTCGCGCGGCATCGACGACCGTACCGTCCACCCAAACGAGGCGGCCAAGAGCGTAACGTCCGAAACGACGTTTTTTGAAGACATTTCAAAGTATGACGATCTCGTGCCCATCCTGCGCGATCTCGCGGAGAAGGTCTCGCGCCGGCTGAAGCGCAGCGGCATAGCGGGTCAGACCGTGGTGCTGAAATTGAAGACGGCCGATTTCAAGATCCGAACGCGCAATCGGCGTCTCGAAGACCCGACGCAATTGGCAGACCGAATCTTCCGCACCGGCCTGCGGCTGCTCGAGCCTGAAACCGATGGCACGAAGTTTCGCCTGATCGGCATTGGCGTCTCCGATCTGGGCGATGCCGCACGCGCCGATCCACCGGATTTGATCGATGAACATGCCACCAGGCGTGCAGCGGCGGAAGCAGCCATGGATAAGCTTCGAGAAAAATTCGGAAACAAGACCGTCGAGACAGGTTACACATTCGGTGGGAAATACCATAAATAACAATGGCTTAATTTTAAATCACCTATCAGGGACATATGGGTCACTCAAAAAATCATCGCGTGACGCGCGCGATTCTTTAGCTCGAAAAGCTCGGATTCAAACTTTCTTGGTAAATTTCTATTAGGACTCGAATTCTGTAACTTCCGAACGGCGCGGATTCGCCGTCGATTGTGTTTTGCGTACGGGTTCCTATGCGTCTATCGGCTGTATCGACCATTCTTCTTGCCTGCCTGACGATATCAGGCTGTGCCGCTCGAGGTGAGCGCGAAGCCGCGCGAGCCACTCCGCCTTCGAAAGAATTGACCAGCTCCATCGCAAAGACCGACCGAGTAGTGCCCTCGGTCGAGATTGGCGAAACGGTTTCACGCGTCGAGCGTCAACAGGCGCTCGCGGTGGCGATGCCGACCAATCTGCGTCCGGAAGGGCTCATGCCTTCGCCTTCCGACCAGAGCGACAGCGACGCTCCGGTACCGCTGCAGCGGCCACTCGCCATGCTTTCGCCGTCCAACCCGGTGCCGCGCTCCTTGCGGCAGCAACCGATGCAGATCTACAGCCATCGCTTCCGCGATGCCAAGCCGATCAACTTCGGCAGCTCCACCTCGCCGCGGAAACTGGCGGTGCATGGTGTCGACGTTTCGCGCTGGCAGGGCGACATCGACTGGGACACGCTACGCACCCAGGGTGCCAAC
>NZ_JAELTU010000203.1 GCF_016429015.1 Rhizobium sp. ASV20 | reverse complement strand
GGCATGACGCTGTTCGGCTGCTGGCTCCTCGATCCGCGCCTCCAGCAAGGCCAGCGCTCCTGCGGGTATCGCTATGCCATACCGGGCAATGACATCACGTGCCGCCCGAGGATCGCTCTCGGTCTCAATGGTCGGACCGGAAGCGATCAGCGATGGATCATCGCCTGGAATGTCGCTGACGACATAGGTCAGCACATCGGCAGCACCTGCCGCCGTCGCAAGCTTTCCACCCTTTATCGCGGAAAATTCCTGCCGCACGATGTTCATCTCATGGATGGATGCGCCCGACACCAGCAGCGCGCGATTGATTTCCTGCTTGTCAGCAAGACTGAGCCCCTCGCATGGGAGCGACAGAAGGGCAGATCCGCCGCCTGAAACAAGCGCGACAAGCGTATCGCCGCCCCTGAGATCCGATGCCAGCGCCAAAACTTCCTTGGCCACGTACAGGCTTGCCTGATCAGGCACTGGATGGGCCGTTTCGATCAGCCGAAGCGTGCGGGTCGGAAGCACAGCACCGCGCGGAACAGCAACGATCCCCTCACACGCCCCCCAGACTTCCTCAAGAGACTGCGCCATTCGTGCGCTCGCCTTGCCGGCACCAACCACAACGACCCGCCCTTGCGGCCGTGGCGGGACCACAGCTTTCAGTCCCGGCCCCGGATCTGCGGCGGCGAGGGCTGCATTTAGCATGTCATGCAGCAGATCCACAGGATTGAAGGCCATCTCAGCTAGCCCCCCTGAACATGTTGCGGAGAAGGGATTTCCATTGCTTGCACATGTTCTAGCAGCAGCTCCGCCCGCGATCGGCAATGACCCGCATCACGTCGTCCGCGTCACGCCTCCACCAATTCTGTTCCGAGAATATCTCGACTTCATTGAGCCCATCGAAGCCCTCTGCCTCGACTGCCACACGCAGGCCCCGAAGATCGATCACGCCGTCGCCCATCATGCCGCGATCCGTCAGGAGATCGCGGGTCGGGAGAAGCCAGTCACAGAGGTGGAAGGCGAGAATTCGCTCTTTGCCCGCACGCTTTAGCTGCGGCAGCAGGGCTGGATCCCACCAAACATGATAGACGTCGATGGCGACACCGATACCGGTGCCAAGCTGATCGCAAATGTCGAGGGCCTGCTTGACTGTGTTGACGCAGGCGCGGTCGGCCGCATACATCGGATGCAAAGGCTCGATGGCAACTGCCATATCGACGGTGCGGGCGTAATCGAGAGTGCGCGCCAGCCCCTCCGTGACAATTTCGCGGGCGCCGGCGATATCCTTCGAACCTTCCGCAAGTCCTCCGACAACCATCACCAGACAGTCTGCGCCGATCGCAACGGCCTCATCGATGGCACGTCGGTTGTCGTCGATCACGCTTAGCGTCAAGGCGCCTTGGGCCGTATACCACCCCCCACGGCAAAGGCCCGATACACGCAGACCGCTTTCGCGGATGATGCGCGCCGCGTTCGCAACACCTACTTCCTGCACCTTGTCTCGCCAGGGCGCGATACCGCCAAAACCGTGACGCAGACACCCATCGACACACTGCTGCAGGCTCCATTGTGGCCGGACGGTCGCGGTGTTGAGCGAGAGCCTGTCCGGTGACAGGCCCCCCTCAATCGCTGGGCGAGCGATCGGCTTTGTCTGTTGCTTTGACATGTCAGATTCCGATCCCGCGTGTTGCAAAAACCGGTCGCGCGCGCGCTGCTGCCTGTTCGGGGTCGGCGAAAAGCCCGGCATTGCTCGCCAACCGTACAATTTCCGCAAGATGCAGCGTTGATCGCGTGCTTTCCTGCCCGCCGAGCATGGTGAAATGGTCCTGATGTCCGTTGAGATAGGCAAGGAATACCACCCCCGTTTTATAGAACCGGGTCGGAGCTTTGAAAATGTGCCGGGAAAGCGGAACGGTCGGCGCAAAAGCTGCGTCATAGCGCCCGCGATCCCCGCTTCCGAGTGCGGACAGCGCCTGTCCGGCTACTCGGGCAATTGGATCAAAAATTCCAAGTAGAGCGTGAGAGTATCCCTGCTCATCCCCGGCGATCAGCTCGGGATAGTTGAAGTCATCGCCAGTGTACATCCGTACGCCTTTCGGCAGACGGCGGCGCATGGAAATTTCCTTCTCTGCGGACAACAGGGAGATCTTGATACCATCCACTTTGCTTGCATTGGCCGTGATGACATCAAGGCATGTCTCCATCGCGGCTGCGTGATCGCTCGCTCCCCAATAACCCGAAAGAGCCGGATCGAACATCTCGCCGAGCCAGTGCAAGATGGCGGGTTGCCTAAGGCCCGACAGGATGCGCCCATAAACCCTGACATAGTCGTCGCGAGACTTGGCAACGGCAGCAAGCGCACGCGATGCCATGATAATGAGACGCGAACCCGTCGCCTCGACGGCCTCGCACTGTTCTTCATAGGCCGCGATGACGTCATCGATTGTGGTGGCGGCGGTGGCGACCAGATGATCGGTCCCCACACCGCTGGCAATCAAATGACCGCTTGCCCTGGCTGCGGCTTGGCTGCGTTGGATGAGTTCCAATGACGTCGGCCAGTCAAGCCCCATACCGCGCTGCGCCGTGTCCATCGCCTCGGCCACACCAAAGCCAAGCGACCACAGGTGCTCGCGGAAGGCGAGCGTGCGATCCCAGTCAATGGCGGCGTTTAGCCACGGATCACGATCCGCCAGCGGATCGATGACGACGTGTGCTGCCGCGTAGGCAGTGCGGTTCCAAGACCCCGGCGTGCCGGCTTTGTTGCCTGCGCTGATCGTGAAAGGGTTTATCTGGCCGCCGCTATAGGGCAGCATCAATGTCGCTGTCTTGCCCAGCATGACCTACACCTCGAGCGGTTCGAGATCGACCCAGCGGCGCTCTCGCGAACTCTGATAGCCCGCCTCGGCAAGCTGCACGCCCTTTGCTCCTTCCAGAAGAGTGTAGTGCCAGGGACCATCTTCGGCGACGTGGCGCAGGAACTGTTCCCACTGCACCTTGAAGCCGTTGTCGAAGACCTGATTGTCCGGGACGACATCCCACGTCTTCTGGAAATCGATCGTCTGCGGTTCATCCGGGTTCCAGACTGGCTTCGGCGTGTTGACGCGATGTTGCGACTTGCAGGAATGCAGACCGGCGACGGCTGAGCCGTGCGTGCCGTCAATTTGGAAGGTGACGAGATCATCGCGATAAACGCGTGTGCACCAGCTCGAATTGATATGCGCAACAATGACGCCGTCAGGCCCGTCAAGCAGGAAACTCGCATAGGCCGCATCGTCGGCCGTTGCCTTGTATCGGCGCCCCTGCTCATCGACGCGCTCCGGAATGTGGGTTGCCGCTAGGCAGGAAACCGATTTGACCGGGGCGACAACATTGTCGAGCACATAGCGCCAATGGCAGAGCATGTCCGAAATCATACCGCCGCCATCTTCGGCACGGTAGTTCCATGACGGCCGCTGCGCCGGCATCCAATCGCCTTCAAACACCCAGTAGCCGAATTCGCCTTTGACGCTTAGAATCCGGCCAAAGAAACCAGACTCCCTCAGACGCTTCAGCTTGCGCAAGCCTGGCAAGTCCAGCTTGTCATGGACAATACCGTTCTTGACGCCCTTTTCCTTGGCGTATCGCGCAATCGCAACCGCATCTTCCAAACTTTCAGAAACCGGCTTTTCAGAGTAAACGTGCTTACCTGCATCAATGGCCTTGCGCAGGAGCGCTGGACGAAGCTGGGTCGAGGCCGCGTCGAAGAATATAGCGTCATCGGGATTGGCGAGCGCCGCATCAAGATCGTCGCTCACGCGCTCCACCCCAAGCTTCTTTGCAAGTGCGGCAACCTTGGCGCCATTGCGGCCGACTATGATCGGGTCAGGGATGAGCTGTGTGCCGTCGGCAAGCGCGACACCACCTTGGTTGCGGATAGCAAGAACCGAGCGGATCAGGTGCTGGTTCATGCCCATTCGACCTGTAACGCCATGCATAATGATGCCGACACGTTTGGTGTTCACAGTGATGTTCTCCCCTCTACTGGCGTGAGCCCCGGAACATCCCGGTGTCGGAACTTTCGAGCTCTTCATCCTACCGAATAGTAGGTAGCAAAGAGGAAATGCGCATGTCCAATGCAACGCAGCGAAATATTCCAGCATACGAGAATTTCAAGAGGCGGAGCGGGGATCAGTGACATGGCTTTCCCTGGACAAGGAAGCCAGCTTGAATCAAGCTGACCGGAGCCCGGTGCTCAACAGCCGTATTCCGCCAAAGCTGACCAGATCCGCCTTTCGCCAGGAGCCGCATGTGTGTCGTGGTGCGGCAGGACCAACAGCACAGTTGGGCGATCGCGCTCGAACGTGGCTGGGACCAAGCTTCGGTGTGGAAATGGCGTCTCGCTCCTTGGCGGCGCCATCAACCAAGCGCTTGAGAGCATCCCGCCGCCTCGACCACCGGCATATCCGTCCTTCCCATTTGGGGAGCCAGTCAGACATTCGTGTCAGGCGAGACCTGCAAACCGCATGCTGGCACGCTTGCACAGACGAGCGATGGCCAGCGATAAAGGATGTCGAGTTCAGTCCCGAATAGCCAAGCGGTTCCACGACGGTGTTTCAGCAATCCTCTATTGGCTGTTCTCCACCAGCATTCAGGCTCATTTCATCCCCTGCAACGCAATAGATCGACCCGAGCTCAATCCCAAGTTTGCGCACGGATCGGCTCGGCTTCAAAAACTTTCAGACAGCGTAATGTGGCGGTAATGTACGCGCTGAAAATTGGGTGAGGCCGAAAGTCTGATTTGTCATCGCCGCCACGGCCGCCAATTCAGCTTCGACGCTGCACCGATCGATCTCCGCACCTAAGGAGGAGTGGAGGAAAATGTGTATACATCTGGTCTCTAGTAGGACGGACTATAGAAAATCATGCACTCCAACGCAGTCTTCTCCAAAGAGGCAATAACTACTTTTACGGCTTTCATCTCTATTCGGCGAGACGCTTCATCTGTCTGCGGCAGTTGCGACAGGCGCATACCTCCGGCTGACTCTGATGAATTCTGTGCGCCATTGTGCCGGACAATCTGATGAACGCATTCGCTGGATGGCGTATTGCAGCAAGGCGAGATTGGATGTTTGAACTCTGGCATATAGGTTCGCGATCGGTAGCGGTACGAGCCGCTGGCCATCTACCCAAATATTTCACACCGACAATTGCCCTGGCGGCATAGGTCGACAGGCGGATTCCTCTTCATGAAGGATCTTCTTGCGCCGATCCGCGCTGGCGATCGCGTTCGCGCGGCCGCTTCTCGAGGCAACCGACCCACAATTTCAGCCGAGACCTGTCTCTGCGCTTCACCCAGGTTTGAAACCGCGGCGCGGCACGCGCCGAACAAGGACCCGTCAATGAAAACAAGAACAGCCATTGTACTCTCGCTTACCTTCGTTCTTGCACTGTCAGGATGCCAATCCCCGCAGCAGTCAATGAACAGCGCCTACGCCACTTGCAATCGAACGGGACTGCGTCCTGGAAGTTGGGAATATCAAAACTGCACACAGAGCATATACAATGAAAACCGCCAGAAATCCGACCAAGCAGCAGCAGCCGTCGCCGTCGGCGTTGCAGCAGGGGCGATCGGCGCCTATGCGATTTCAGAAGCATCCAAAAAGAAAAAGGAAAAGGACTGGGATCGCGACTATCCGCATCGGCCCCGCAGATATTATGACGACTATTCATATCGTCCCGCTTATCCAGGCGACCGAACACGGCCGACCTGGTAGACGTGCCGGCAACAACAACCAAGCGCAAGCTTTGTCGACAGGCGCCTGGTTTTGCGGCGTCCACGAGATCGCAGCTTGGAGATGAGCTCGCGTCGCGATCGCCATTGAGCTCGTCCACATGGCGGCTAACATCGGCCTGTTCATGAGAGAGAAGACAGGCAAGTAGGGCGCGGCACTCTCGCCCTGCTGTTCCGTCTATTGGCCCGCATGTCGGCTCTTGTCAGCGCGGCGGGATATTCGATGGCAGGTCGACGTTTCGGGCGCACACCTCTCTGATATGGGAGGAGCAAGACATCACACAGCCTGATCTCGGCGGTCATTGTCTTTGAAGCATCAACGGCTCTCCAATGCCATTGGATGAGCCAGGGGAAAGCAATAGGAGATTGCAACCACGATCCATTATTGCGAGATATTGGCGGCTCACGGCGCGATCAAGGCCGTATGCCATACAGCGGCCAGGCTGGGCGCGAGGGCATGTTCCTCGCATGTTGCGATGAATGCGCCAGTCGTCGGATTGTACGATTCAAAGCTAAATTCCCTCTTCTGATCCCCGTTGATCCCATCGGTAGAAACGGGGGGCAGACGCGGCTCCGCGCTGCCCCTTCCAAAAGAATTTCCACCGGAGCTCCGAAGCGAGCAGGTCACCGCTCAAAGCCTGCTCCCCAGACACAGTCCACCCGTCACCAGCAAAACTGTGCCTGCAAGCAGGCCGACGGGCCGTTTCCACGGCAACAGTGCGTCCGCGGTCATCCAAGCAGCAAGGAACGCCATCCAGCCGATATTCATAGCGCCGCCCGCAAATTGCAGGCAGATCATGCCGATGCAGCAGCCGAACCGGGAACGGCCATGCTCGAAGCCTTTGTTCATTGCAGCGTGACCGTCGATATTGCCGCAGGATGATATGGAGCAAAGCTGCGGCACCGCGGACCTCAGCAAAGAAACTTGATGGAGCCCCGCGGCAACCAGCACAAGACCGCTTAGCAACGGGTCGGCCATCGCCGTTGTGCTGATCACGATGCCGGTTGACTCCAGTACCCACTGCACGAGAGCGGCGAGGACGCTGCCGGGCAAGGCGATCAGCAGATATCCTGCGGCGAATGACGTGGCGATTGCGTACACCATCCTGTTGCCGCGGCGCTCCCAGGATGCCAGTAGGATCGCAAGGGTCGCCGCCGGTAACATCATCGCCGGTGCCATGATGCTCCACATGGCGCATAGGCTCAACATCCGCGCCATGCTCCAGGCGGATACGGTGGATCCGACACCATTGGCGCCGCAGATGGCAGCACCGTCAGCCGGCATTGCCACCACGAGAAGCCACCAGCAGACCGCGCTTGTCACAGCGATCCCGAGCAGGATCGTCTGCATCTGTACATCGCGAAAGATCAACGTCGTGTGCATCACAGTGTCGCCCGAAATTTTATGTCAGGCACATGGCGGCTTCGTCTTGCGAAGCCGCCATGTGAGCTGCTGCCGAGTTTGAGGAGATCAGCAGCCGCATCCTTTCGAGCCGTCCTCAGCAAGGACGCTCGCATTGTTGAGCGTATCGGGCAGGTTGTTCGAGGGATTCATCTCGAAAAAGCCAGCCGGCGCCAGCGAAAAGCCGCAGGATATGCAGGGCTGTACCGGGAAGTCCTCGGGACGCACGACGTGGTGCAGGCCAAACGAATGCCAAAGCACAATATCGGTATTCTCAACCGGGCGATCCTGCTTGACGATCTCGGCAAGACCGCCGGAGCCGTCCGAATTGGCGACGAACTCACCGGCCGGATAGCGCTCGTTCTCATTATAGGGCGTGACCCAGATGTGGTTGCGAATGAAATTCGAACGGATACCAGAAGGCCCGTCTTCCTGGATCATCGGCGTTACGCAATTGGGAGCGTGCAGCTTGTATCCCACCGGCTTGCCAACATGATTGAGCTTGCCGGGATTGATCACCTTCCAGCTGCGGTGGCTTGAGAGATCGGCTCGACGGGCGGCGGCAAGCTCCGTCTTCAGGACGGTCTCTTGCGCATGGAACGCATTGCCATAGGGATTGCTCGCGCTCGTTGGCTCCATGAACGAATTCGTTTCGACGACACTGTTGTTTGAACCATCGACGGCCATGTCTAGACGGGCACAGAAGATATGCTGATGGATCGGGGCGCCGAGGCCCGGCTGGATTTCCGTCGAGTATTTATCCGGCTGGCCGGGATGGCAGGCATTGGTGTTGACGATGCCGGTCGCCTTCATCTCGAACTCGATCTCGCCGGCAAGGTCCAAATACCAGTATTGCGCATACTCGTAATTGCCGACCGTGCAGATCGACGAGATCACCAACTTGCGGCCACGTTTCAACACGGTGCGGCCCGTGCGGAAATCCCAGTGTTTCCAGAGGATACCGGCATCCTCTTCGTGAATGCACACGGCCTTTTCAATGGTTACGGGCTCGCCCTTGATGCCGTTCACTTCGGCGTCAAGATAGTGAATGGTGCCGAGGCAATCGCAGCCGAGCTTCAAGGAGTTGGTGAGCTTGCCGAAGCCGTATTCGCCGACGTCGAAAATGTTCTGGCGCGCGTGACCGAAGAGCGGCGATCCGTAGGGCACGACCAGTTCGGTGATGGCTGCGCGGCGGACGACAGAGCGACCGTCATAGCGGATATCATGCAGTACCAGCCCTTCACGCGGCGTGAAACCGATGGCAAGGGTCCACTTGTCCCAGGCAATCGCATGACCGTCGATCGTGAAGCTAACGCCGTCCGGCTGCACGACATTGAGCGTCTTAAGCGGCGCAGCCGGTGACGGCAGAAACTCCGGATCGTAGTCATGGCGCGTCATCGGGATAGGCGGATAATGGGGATAGTCGTCGACGCGCAGAACCTCACCGGTCTTGACGTCGATCACCGCATTCAGACCCTCGATTGGATGGGCGTAGTAGTTGCCAAATTCGTGAACACGCAACCAGGAGAAGGTATGCGAGATCAGCCGCCCCTCTTCGTCCTCGTGCCCGAAATTCCCCCCCGACCAGGAATCGACGATCACACCGGTCATGTCGTCAATGCCCCGCTTGCGGCAGGCCTCGATAAAGCGCTGATCGTTCTTGACATTGACCTCGACGCTCAGCATCTGCTCGACCATAAAGCCTGCACGCGCCGTCGGGAAATGTTTGCGGCTAGCGATCGACTTGTCGGCTAGAGAGATGATCAGCTGCCAGACACCCGGTCGATCCAGGTGGTTGACGTTGACGCGGGCCTGGCGCGGCAGCGGCTGCCCCGCAAGATAGGCGCGATACTCTGCCGGCGTCGGCTCGCGAAGATCGATATTCTCGAACAAAGCACCCGCCCCCAGCTCCGGATCTGCCGTGACCACGGACGTGACGGCACGAATTTCATCGGCGCTCAGCGGAAAAAGCGCCTTCAGGTAGGGCGGCGGCGGCGCGGCAATACCGGCTTTTGTGGCGACGGGGTGAACGATGTGATTCATATTTCTGTTCCCTTATTCCTGTCCGATGGACGGCCAAACCACTGGCTGCCCTTACGGTTCTTCTTGACGGGCAGACAGCAGTGAGCGGCCTGCTGCCCTTTCGATTTCATTGACGAAGGCCGGTCCAAATCTGGTCGTATGCCCTCGTCGCCTTCTCAGGGCAGGACGGCGCAAAGACGATCTTCAGATCGGCCGGCGGATTGAATTCCGGCGAGTTGCCGATTTCCGGCGGCAGGAACTTGTTCGATCCCGTAACCGCGCTCTGGTAGCCGGTCGATTTCTGCTGCAAGGCGATATTTTCCGGATCCATCAGGAAGTTCAAAAACGTCTTGGCGTTCTCCAGGTCCGGAGCGCCCTTCGGGACGGCAACATTGTCCATCCAGCCGATCGTACCTTCCTTGGGGAAAACATATTTGACGGTCGACCTCTGCTGGCGAGCAGCAAGCGCCTTGCCCGACCATTGCTCGTGCATGACCGTTTCGCCCGACACCTGCCGCTCGGTCGTTCCATCCGAGTTATAGACCTTAACGAAAGGCTTCTGCGCCTCAAGCAATGCATCCAGCTGTTTCAGGTCCGCCGGGTTGGTGTTGCACTGGTCCTTGCCCAGGTAGAGGAGCGCAAGCGACATGACCTCGCTCGGCGAGCCGAACATGCCTATCTTGCCCTTGAGCTCGGACGAGGGCTCGAACAGTGCCTTCAGGCTGTCCGTTCGTCCCTTGTAGAGAGCCGTGTCCACCGAATAGGACGTCGTTCCCCACACCCAGGGGACAGAGTATTTCGCGTCCACATCCCATGGGCGCTTCTGCCATTTGGGGTCAAGGTTCTTGAAGTTCGGCATGGAGGCGACGCCTACATCCTGCAAGAGCCCTTGATTGACGAAGATCGGCACGAAGTCGTTGCTGATGATCATCACATCGTAACCGGAGGCTCCGGAGCTGATCTTGGCGAGCGCGGTCTCGTTGGAATCGTAGGTATCGATGGTTACCTTGATGCCGGTTTCGGCCTCGAATTTCTTCACCAGCTCGTCGGAGGTATAGTCGGTCCAGTTGTAGATGTGCAGCACGCCAGCATCGGCAAAGGCAGCATGCGGCGTGGCGCAGGCAGCGGCAGCCGAGAGGCCGACGGCGAGAATTGTCGTCTTCATTTTGATCATGGTTCCCTCTCCGTTGTTTTTCTAGAGATCATTGTTCCGACATTTGCCTGCTTCGTCCGAGCAGTAGCGACGCCGTGACGAAGACCAGCGAGACGACCAAGAGAATGGTCGAGATCGCATTGACCTCCGGCGTCACGCCGAGCCGCATCATGCCGTAGACATAGACGGGTAGCGTCGTGGAGCCGGCTCCGGAGACCATCAGGCTGATCAGGAAGTCATCCAGCGACACGACGAATGCCATAAGGGCTCCGGCTGATATGGCCGGCATCAGCAATGGCAGCGTCACGCGCCGAAAGAGCTGCCATTCGCTGGCATAAAGGTCCCTTGCTGCCTCCTCGAGCGCCCCTCCCATGTCCCGCAAGCGCGCCTGCACCGGTAGCAATGCAAACGGGATACAGAAGACGGTGTGGGCTATGATGAGGTTGACGAGACCATTGTGCATGCCGATCATCGAGAAGAAGATCAGCGTCATGATCGCCACGATGATTTCGGGCACGATCAAAGGCAGCGCGATCATGGCGGTTACGGTCGCCCGCCCGCGCCGCAGCTTGCCGCGCTCCAGCGCCAGAGCACCTGCTGTCGCAGTCAGGGTCGAAGCGATCGTTGCTGCAATCGCGATTGCAACGCTGTTGACCGCTGCACGGCGAATGTCGGCATTGGCCAGGACATCCGCAAACCAATGGACGCTGAAGCCACTCCACACCGTGACCAACTGATTGGCGTTGAATGAATAAACCACCAGAACGAGAAGCGGCGCGTAGAAGAAGAGCATGACGATCGCCGTGAAGACGGAGAGGCCAGGCGTATGTCGCCAGTCGAAGGATCGGGAGGCTTTCACGAGCGCCCCTCCTCGTCTACTCTGCGCGAGCTGGCGAGAAATATCAGCAGTACGCCTGCCGTGACGACAATCGACAGGGCGGCGCCGAACGGCCAGTTGCGCGATGTCGTGAACTGCATCTGCACGAGGCTGCCGATCAGAAGCTTCTTGCCGCCTCCGAGGAGATCGGGCGCAAGAAACGACCCCAGGGCAGGAGCAAAGACGATACTGGCACCAACCAACGCGCCAGGTTTGGCCAGCGGCCAGATCACCCGGCGAAAAACCGCATAGCGATTGGCATAGAGATCATAGGCGACTTCAATCAGGCGCGGATCGATACGCTCGAGCGTCGAGTAGACCGGCAGGATCATGAAAGGCAGAAATGTATAGACGAGACCGAGTAGGATAGATCCGTCATTGTAAAGCAGCGGCAAGGGGCTTTCAGCGACACCGAGCGATTTCAGGAGGTTGTTTACGAGCCCCTCGTCGCGCAGGATCAATACCCAGCAATAGGTTCTGATCAAGGTATTGATCCAGAAGGGTAATGTGACGAAAAATAGAAGAATGCGCCGTCGCTGAGGTGACTGACAGACAATATACCAGGCGACTGGCATGCCAAGGGCGAGGCACAGAATGGTCGTTGCTGTCGCAAGATAGATCGAGCGGATGATGATGATCACATGGCTCCACGAGAACATCATGCTGTCGTCGAAATCTCGTCTGAACAGGAACTGTACATAGGC
>NZ_JAELTU010000202.1 GCF_016429015.1 Rhizobium sp. ASV20 | reverse complement strand
TCTGGGCGATCGATTTTCCATGCCGACCGGTGATTTCCTTCAGCACCGGGTCCGAAAGCACCTTGCCATCAGCCATGGCATAATAGGCGGTTACCGACATGCCGAGGCTGGCGGCAGTCTCCATGACAGGCGACTGGTCGAGATAGGGGTGATATTCGACCTGGTTATTGACCAGCGGCAGTTCGCTGAGGCCAGCCGCTTCGCGCATCAAAGTCCGGTTGAAGTTGGAAACGCCGATATGGCGAACCTTGCCGGCCTTTGCGACCGCATTCAATGCGCCGATCTGCTCGGCAAGCGGCACGGCATCATTCGGCCAATGCAGAAGCAGGAGGTCGACATAGTCGGTCTTCAGCTTCTTCAAACTTTCGTCGACCGAAGCGACGAAGGCGTTGTGAGAATAGTTCTCGACCCAGACCTTCGTGGTCAAGAACAGGTCTCCGCGAGCGATGCCCGAGCGGAGAATGCCGTCGCCAACGTCAGCTTCGTTGCCGTAGATCTGGGCGGTATCGATGTGGCGATAGCCATTGCGCAGCACGTGCTCCACCATGCGCTGGGTGTCCGGACCGGGCATACGGAACGTGCCAAAGCCGAGAGCCGGGATGGATGCGCCATTGGCGTTGATGATTTCCATTGGGATAGTCCTTTCCTTCAGAAAGTGTGATCAGGCGGCGTAGGAAGCGGCCTGCGTTGCGGAAGCCGAGCGGCGATCGAGCGCGCCGCTCCAAAGGGTAAACAGCAGGGCAGCGACGACGAGAATTGCACCGACCCACGGGGTTGCGCCGAGACCCAGCGAGGATTCCACCACCAGGCCGCCAACCCAAGCGCCTGCAGCAATGCCGAGATTGAAGGCGGCGATATTGAGCGCGGAGGCCACATCGACCGCTGCGGGGCGAACCTGCCGGGCAAGCTGGACGACATAGAGCTGCAGACCCGGGACATTGGCGAATGACAGGAAGCCCAGAGCGGCGAGCGTCGGGATTGCGAGCCACGGAGAGACCGCCGTGAAGCTGAAGAGGACAAGCACGACCGCCTGGGCTGCAAACAACCAGATCAGAGCGCGAACCGGGTTGCCGTTGGCAAGACGACCACCCACGACGTTGCCGATTGCGATCGCAATACCGTACACTACCAGGATGAGGCTGACGGCCGAGGCGGCAAAGCCGGTAACTTCCTGGAGGATGGAAGCCAGGAAAGTGAAGGCAACGAAGGTGCCGCCGTAACCAAGCGCGGTCATCGCCAACACGATCAGCAACCGACCACTTGCAAGCACACCAATCTGCTCACCAATGCTCGCGGGCGGAGCTTTCTTGAGATTGGAGGGCAGCAACAGCAATATGCCGGCAAAGGCCGCAATACCGAGGCCTGCCACAACAGCAAAAGTCGCGCGCCAGCCGAATGTCTGACCAATGAACGTACCCAGGGGGACGCCGGTGACGATTGCAACGGTCAAGCCCATGAACATCATGGCGATCGCCGAGGCCCGACGGTTCTCCGGCACGAGATCGGCGGCAATCGTCGAGCCGACGGAGAAGAATACGCCGTGCGCGAAGGCTGAAAGCACGCGCGCGACCAATAGCGGCGCATAGGATGGGCTCAAGGCCGCCATGCTGTTGCCGATGATGAACAGCGCCATCAGGCCAAGCAGCAGCGGCTTGCGCTCGATGCGGCCGGTGAGTGCCGTCAGGATCGGCGCACCGAAGGTGACGCCGAGCGCGTAAACGCTGACGATGAGACCGGCAAGCGGCAGGTTGATATGAAGGTCGCTTGCCACGGTAGGCAACAGGCCGACAATAACGAATTCGGTTGTACCGATCGCATAGGCCGCGATCGTCAACGCAAAGAGTGCGAGAGGCATGGGATCACCCGATCGAGAAGGCAACCGGCAAACCCGGCTGCAGTGGTTCTTGTTCGAAAGGGAATATGAGGCCGGGACATTCAATCGATAATCACCTATATTGCCTCAACACTTATGAATTAAATTCAAAGCAAGGAGGCAAGCTTGGACAATCGCGCTGGCGAGATGGACGTCTTCGTTCAAGCGGCGACGCTGAAGAGCTTCTCGGCCGCCGGCCGCAAACTGCGCCTTTCGCCCTCCGCGGTCAGCAGACTCGTCACCCGGCTGGAAGAACGACTAGGAACGCGCTTGCTTGTTCGGACCACCCGCTCGCTGGAGCTGACGCCCGAGGGAGAGATCTATCTTGAAAAGGCGCGAACGATCCTGACGGATATTCAGGAGGCGGAGCGGATCGTGGCATCCGGCGGCGCCACGATCCCTCGCGGCCCGCTGCGCGTCAGCGCATCGGTCGCTTTCGGCGTTCAATGCCTCGTCCCGATCATCCCCGATTTCCTGCAGCGCTACCCGGAGATCGAACTCGATATCTCCCTGACGGACAGCGTGATCGATATTGTCGGCGAGCGAGCCGATGTCGCCATCCGCTCCGGCGCCTTGCGGGACAGTTCGCTCAAGGCGCGCAAGCTTCTGGAGAGCCGCCGCGTTATCGTTGCCGCCCCCGCCTATCTTGAGCGGAACGGCCTGCCGAAAACGCCGGACGAGCTCGACGATCACAATTGCCTGACCTTCAACTTCCGCCTGACAGCAGAGAGCTGGCCCTTTCGCGATCCGAAGAGCAGCGCACATTTCGTCAGGACGGTGCAGGGAAACTTGCAGGCCAATAACGGACCGACCGTCCGCAGCCTCTGCGTTGCGGGCATGGGTCTTGCCCGGATCGGCCAGTTCCATGCCCAGCCGGACATCGACGCCGGCAGGCTCGTGCTTGTTCTCGAGGATTTCAACCCGGAAGACATGGAGCATGTTCATGCTGTCTACGCCGGCCACGAGCACCTGGCGGCTCGCATCCGCGCCTTTATCGACTTTCTGGTTAACCGAATCGGATAAAAAGGCCGGATGTGCAAAGCCCGGAGGCGGATTTGGAAACGGCGCTCTATCTCCCGATCAAGTCATTTCTCGAAACTGCCGGCTACGCGGTAAAGGGCGAGATCGGCGGCTGCGATCTCCTTGGGCTGAGCGATGGCGAACCGCCGGTCGTCGTCATCTGCGAACTGAAGATGAGCTTCAATCTCGAGCTCATCCTGCAGGCCGTGGATCGGGCCGCAGCAAGCGACGAGGTCTGGATCGCCGCCCGCGTCTCTGCAAAGGGCAAGGGGCGCGAAGGTGACCGCCGCTTCCGCGACCTTTGCCGAAGGCTCGGCTTCGGCATGTTGACGGTGTCGGACAGCGATGTGGTCGACATCATGGTCAGCCCTGTCGCCCCGCTGCCGCGCAAAAATGCACGGCGCAGATCACGCCTTGTTGAAGAGCATCGCCGGCGCAAGGGTGATCCGGCTCTCGGTGGCAGCACGCGCAAGCCGATCATGACGGCCTATCGGCAGCAGGCGCTTGTCTGCGCTGCTGCGATCGAAAATGGTGCGCAGCGGCCCAAGGAGATGCGCGACGCCGCGCCGAAGGCCCCGCAAATTCTGAGGGATAACGTCTATGGCTGGTTTGAGCGCGTCGATCGCGGCATCTACGCCTTGACCGAACTTGGAACGGAAGCACTGAAGCGGTGGCCGGTGTCGCAGCTTTAAATATGGAAAAATTCCGGTCACCCAACATTAAATTCATGTAATATCTTAACATTCTGCAATAAAAACATGATCAATATTTAATTTGTAAAAGCCGATTGGCGGATCATATTAGCCATCAGCGCCAGTTCAGTTTTATACTTCGCTTCCCCAAAGTAAAGTCGGGAAACAAAGGCTCCCGGAACGAATTGACGCGGCTCCATTCGACGCCTGTCCCAGACATGGACAAGACGCCAATTCGCCAACAATCTCGCAAGGGACTTTTGCCATGTCATCTCTCCTCCGCAAACACCGCACCGCAGCCATCGTAGGCGCCGCCATCATCGTCGGCGCTGGTGCCCTGCCGTTCGCATTCAGCACATCTGCCACCGTCGCCTCTGCAGCTGAGCCTGCAGGTATCATCGCGCCCGGTGGGTCCTTCGCTCCCATTGTCGATGCAGACAAGCCCGCCGTTGTGACCGTCACCACGACCATGAAGGCGACCGACACCAGCGCCGACAGCAATTCGCCGATGGACGAGCAGTTCCGTCAGTTCTTCGAAAACCAGGGCATTCCCTTCCCGAAGCAGGCACCGCACCAGCAGCAGACCCAGCGTGCCATGGCGCTCGGCTCCGGTTTCATCATCAGCCCTGACGGCATTATCGTCACCAACAACCACGTCGTTCAAAATGCCGTCGATATCAAGGTGACGCTTGATGACGGCACCGAACTGCCTGCCAAGCTCCTGGGTGCCGATGCCAAATCGGACCTCGCCGTCCTGAAGATCAGTGCGCCGAAGCCGCTTGCAACCATCGCATGGGGCGATTCCGACAAGCTGAAGCTCGGCGACCAAATCCTGGCGATCGGCAATCCATTCGGCATCGGCACGACGGTTACCGCCGGCATTGTTTCGGCTCGTGGCCGCGACCTTCATAGCGGCCCCTATGACGACTTCATCCAGATCGACGCTCCGATCAACCACGGCAACTCCGGCGGCCCGCTGGTCGACCGCGAAGGCAACGTCGTCGGCATCAACACGGCCATCTATTCACCGAATGGCGGCAGCGTCGGCGTCGGTTTTGCCATTCCTTCCGACGAAGCCAAGGCGATCGTCGCCAAGCTGGAAAAGAGTGGTTCGATCGATCACGGCTATCTCGGCGTCGCGATCCAGCCCGTGACATCTGATATCGCGAACGCCATGGGCCTGTCGAAGACAGAAGGCGCGCTCATTGCCAACGTTACCGACGACACACCGGCGGCTCGTGCCGGCATCAAGAGCGGCGACATCGTGACCGCGGTCGGCAACGAGACGGTCAAGACGCCCAAGGATCTGTCGCGGCTCGTCGCCGATCTCTCCCCCGGCGACAAGCGCTCGGTTACGCTGTGGCGCGACGGCAAGAGCGTGGATGTCAGTGTCACCATCGGCGGCAATGACGACAGCAAGCAGGCCGCCAACGACAATGGCGACGGCAAGGTCCAACCGTCCAACCAGCCGAGCATCGGTGTCGGCCTGGCCAATCTGACACCCGATGTCCGTCAGCAGTTGAACCTGCCGCGCGGCGTGGAAGGTGCGGTTGTTGCCAGCGTCAATCCGGACAAGCCGGCCGCAGCCGCCGGCATCCAGACAGGCGACATCATCGTCTCGGTCAACGACCAGCCTGTGCGCAACGCGCACGACGTACAGACGGCCGTTGCCAAAGCCGGCAAGGACGGCCGCAAGTCCGTCCTGCTTCTGATCGAGCGCGACGGCGACAAGACCTTCGTTGCCGTGCCCTTCTCGGCCGCCTAATAATCTGAAGCATTGATGATCGGCCCGTTTCCTTCAGGGAAACGGGCCGATTGCCGTTACGTCACCAATAGCCCCTGGCGCTCGGCAAGGCCGATCGTCGCCAGCGTTCCGGCGTTAAAGGGCAGGAAATCCGCTTCGATGCCATCGCTGAAGATGACGCCATGTTCGGCCATCTCGGAAACGACGGTCATCGGCATCTCTGTTTCGATCTGTCCTGAAACCAGCGAAACACCCGTCGTCCGGCTCGGGAACGGCTCCCGCACGAAATAGTGCAGAAAGTCCGCGTCCCAGGGAAACGAAGCGTCGGCAATGCCCGCAGGCAGCTCGATGCCGCAACTTGCGGCCGCCCCTGCCCAGCCGGCATAGAGACTCTTCAACCAACCCGTCGACCCCATGCCTGTGGAGACGATGATGCCGCTCGAGGACTGCCTTTCGTGCCGTTCTCCAATCCGAAGATCGTAACGCGCCGAGACATGGCTCCGCGGGCCAATGAAGAGGTCGTTCACCGCATAGAGTACCTCGCCAGTGTTGAGCGCGGCCCTTGCCATGCTGACACGCTTGAGCGGCCGGCGCTGCGCCAAAGCTTCCGGCATGATTTTTCGCACATCGGTCGTCTTAAACGGCAGCAGGACGCCGTCCCATCGTTTCGGATCCGGGTTCACACCAAGCACATTCTGGCCATCGAGATATTTCAGCGTATTGGCGACCAGACCATCCTGCCCCAGCACGACGACAAGATCATCGGCACCGAAGATGAAGTTTGCGAGGTAGCGGCGGTTGAGCGTCTGCACTCGGGCGACCGCACGCAGGTTTGCTTCCACCTCTCGCACTGCCGCCTGATAATGCTGCTGCTCCGTGAGGTAATCGCCAAAATCCGCGCCGAGATGTTCGACATAAAACTGTGCCTGCTGGACCGTGTTGAAGCGGGCGACGAGTTCATCGAGGCGGGTATCGCGTATGATCAGCACGATCTTGCGATCATCAGCCCTTCCATTGCTTGCCACCGGCATTGCTTATCTCCCTGCCTGCGGCTGCAGTATTTCGCGCAGGAGATCGGGGGTGACGTTCAGCTGGCCGATCTTGGTGGCGTTGTCGGCAAGGTCGCGGAAGGCGAGCGCCATCAACTGGCCGGGATCCATGCCGACCGAAGCCAGTGCCTGCAGCATCTTGGGATCGGCATCGCCAAACGATTTCATCATGGCAGCCAGACCATAGGCCTTGGCGTCGGCCTCCTCGCGCGCATTGTCCGAAGCAAGGGCGACGAGAGCCTTGTTCTGTTCTTCGAGCGCGATCTTGCCGGTCATTTCCTCGCGCCGGATCTGCAGCTGCCGCTCCTGCACCGAGCGCTCCGCATCCATCTGCGCCTCGCGAACCTGACGCTTCTTGTTTTCAACGGCGATTTCGGTCGCCAGTTCATTCTCCTTGATGGTTCGTTCCTGCTCGACGCTTGCGTTGCGGCGGGCATAGATCGCCTCGTCGGCACTGCGCAGCAGCGCTTCACGCGCGCCGGCTTCCAGCGCCTTGGCGGTTTCCGGCTTGGGCTTGACCGCAAGGATCGACAGGCTGAGGAGTTCCAGGCCCAGCGCCTGCAGCACCGGGTGATCGTGCAATACCCCTGCCACTCGGCCGACCAGCAGCTCGCCGGCGGCCAACACCTCTTTCAGCGACAGAGCCTGCACCTCCGCGCGCATAACGACCTGAACCTGATCGATGAGCCGTTGCGACAGCTTCTGCGGATCTTCCGAACCATAGATCCCCTTGGCATTGAGCGAGAAATCGAGGAGTTCCGCCGTCCGCTTCGGCTCGGCGACGCGATAGGTGATCTGCCCCTGAACGGTCACCTCCTGAAAGTCCGCGGTCACCTCCGGGAAAATGAAGGGCTCGTTGACACTTGCAGTCGGCACCACGACCAGCGAGGTCGACGGCGCGAAATACCAGAACGAAAGCCCTGCGCCCTCCCGCTGCGGCTGACCGCTCCGATACTGGATCACATATTGGGTCGGCTGAGCCTTGATGAAACGAAATCCGAACATGAGTGCCTCCTGAAAAGTGGCTTTGCAAACTGCGATGAGGCGAACAAACACCACTTATTGTATTTTGTCAACTAAGTTAGTTGAAACTTTACACTAAGGCTTTGCTGCGATATGTAGAAAGCCATGAACAGCACAGATGATCTTCATCAGAGACCGATCGTTTCCGTCGATCTTGCAATCTTCGCATTGGCACCAGACGGACTTGAGGTTCTGCTGGCACAACGCGGCACGGAGCCGTTTGCCGAAAGCTGGGCCCTCCCCGGCGGCTGGATCCACGTCGAGGAGGACGGTGACCTGGCGGCGGCGGCGCAACGTGTGCTCCGCGACAAAACCGGGGTCGCCGCGCCCTATTTCGAGCAGGTCGGCGTTTTCGGCGATGCGGCGCGCGATCCCCGCGGCTGGAGTTTGAGCGTGACCTACATGGCGTTGATCGCCAAAGAAGCCGTCACCCTCAGGCACGGCGGCAATGTCACCGACGCGGCATGGCATCAGATCGGAAGCGAAACGGCAACGGTCCCACTTGCCTTCGACCACGCCACCATTTTGAAGGCTGCGGTCACGCGACTACGCAACAAGGTGGAATATACGACCTTGCCTGTTCACCTCCTGCCCGAGGCATTCACGCTGAGCGAATTACAGGCAGTCTATGAGCGACTTCTCGGACGCCTTCTCGATAAGTCTGCCTTCCGAAAGCGCATCGCCGAGGTGGATTTCATCGAGCCGATTACAGGAGAAATGCGCCGCGCCAGCAATCGCCCTGCCCAGCTCTACCGGCTCAAACAGGCGCGCTCGACCGTCTTCTTCGACCGGACGATTTGAGGCGAACGATTTCCACAGATGAGGCAGTTCGCCTTTGACACCGGCCTCTTTTTGTCCAAACTCTGCCTTTGTGATGGTACAAATAGGCCCGGGGCCGATTGAAACGGCCCGACAAGACGTCTAAGCCCCTGCCGGCCAGCCCGGTTGCAAGGGCCTCGTAAACAGGAATAAGCGGCGGCAGGAGTTGGAGTGACTGATCCCTACGATATTCTCGGCGTTGCGCGCGATGCGAACGAAGAGCAGATCAAGTCGGCCTATCGCAAGCGCGCGAAAGCCGCACACCCGGATTCCGGCGGTGACACCGATGCCTTCTCGCGACTGCAGAAGGCCTATGAGCTGCTTCTCGATCCCGTGCGCCGGAAAGTCTTCGACGATACGGGCTATGACGTCGAATTGACGGATGCCGTCGACCTGCAGGCGCTGGTCGCCATCGAAAAGCTCATCACGGAGATGGTGCTGGACGAGCGTGAGCCGGGAACCTTCGATCCTGTTGCCAAGATGCGGGCGGCTCTACTTGAGGAAATCCGCAAGGCGCATTTCAGCAAGAGCGAACTGGAGCGGCATTCTGGTCGCATAGGGCTTCATCTAGACCGGCTCGGCAAACGCCCCGGCAAGGATGTCGTCGGCCATATGCTGCGCGCCCGCATCAAGGCGATCGCGACCGCCATCGCCGAAACGGAAGCAAAGATCGGCGCCAGCGAGCGTGCCTGCGATATGCTTGACGGCTATCTCTACGTCATGAACGAGCCCGGTGAGGAGATTGAACTCGCATCGGATATTGAGTGGGACGATGCGCCGAAAGTTCGCTCTGCCGCCCAGTGAAAGCAGCCAGCGCTGAGACCGTGCAGCCATAGCTGTTCACATTTTCCGATGCCTCCGAAGTCACATACCAGCTCAGCTGTCGCTCGGCGGCATTCGGATTTGCGTTTAAGAACGGCGCGGCATGCGCGTTTATCTCGATCGCGGAATCTTTTTGGCAACGTAATGTTGCAATGCAACAACCGTCCCTAGACAAATCGAAGAGCTGGCCTAGATCAAGCCTCCAGAACGCCGCCTCTCAATCCAGCGAGGGATGACGAGCGGCAATTGGCCGATGCCAGGCGAGGCTGCCGTCGGTTTGGAATCTAGAAGGCGAGGTATGCGGTTGCTGGCTTCCGAAGCAGATGAAATCGTCTTTGAACATCTGAGTGAAAACCGATCGCGAGCAGCCCTGAGAGGCGCATTCTGGTCGGCGTTGGATACGCTGATCCCAACAGCGCTCAACAGCCTCGTCTTCGTCGTGACCTCGCGATTTCTGCTACCGCAGGATTTCGGCCTCGTCGCACTTGCCTTTGCCGTTGTCAGCTTCACCGCCGGCTTTGGCCCCACCGCGTTCGGCGAGGCGCTGATCCAGCAGAAGTCGATCCGGCGCAGCCATCTCGATACCGTCTTCTGGCTTTCCTTCGTTTCGGCCGCCATTCTCTATGCCGCACTGTTTATGCTGTCACCGACAGTTGCTCATTGGGTCGGCCATGACGAGATCGTCAACCTTCTGATGATCATCGGGCTGAAGATCTTCTTCGACATGATGATCATCGTTCCGAACGCCCTGATCGGCAGAACGATGTCCTTTCATCTGGCAGCCGTGCGGACCGCGATCGCCACCTTCGTTTCGGCGACCATCTGCCTGTCGCTGATCTTCGCCGGCTTTGGCCTGTGGGCGCTCGCGATCGCGCAGATCGCCGCACCTGCCGCAGCCTGCGTTGCGGCCTTCTGGGGTGCAAGGTGGCTGCCTGGTGTCCGGATCAAGCTGTCGAGCCTGCGAGAGCTGCTGCATTACGGCATTTTCGCCTCCGGCAACCGCTTCCTGCAAACCATGAACCTCGACCAGCTGATCATCGGCACGCTGGTAAGCCCTGCCGCTCTCGGTATCTATAATTTCGCCCGGCGGCTCTACGAGATGCTCAACAATGTGGTGGCCGGCGGCCTGACCTCGGTCAGTCATGTGCTGCTTTCCTCGTTGCAGCACGACCAGAACAAGGTTCGCGAGGCCTTCCTCATGGCGACCTTCGGCTGCTCGCTGGTATCCTTTCCTGCCTTCATGGGGCTCGCGGCGGTCGCCGACGATGCCATCCCACTGATCTTCGGCGCGCATTGGACGGCGGCGATTTGGCCGGTTCGCTTCTTCTGCGTGATCGGCCTCATGGGCGGTATCGGTGTGATCCAGGCGTCGCTCATTACCAGCCAGGGCAAATCCGATTGGTGGTTCTACTATCAGCTGGTGCGCAACATCGTCACCATTCTGACGGTCCTTGTCCTCTACCCATATGGCGTCTCAACCATCGTCTTTGCACTGATGCTCGAAGTGCTGATGCTGTGGCCTGCCACATTGTGGATGGTCTCCCGGCTGATCGGACTCAGTATTCCGCAATATTTCGGCCAGTTCCTGAGGCCGATCGCCGCCTATCTCGGCATGCTCGTCGCGGTTCTGGCCACGTCGTCTGCCTTGACCGACTGGTCCATGGCCGGACGCCTGGTCTGCGAGATCTTCGTCGGCGGCATCACCTATTCGGCTCTGATCTTCCTTCTATGCAGGGAAAGGATCCTCTTCCTGGTGCGCACGACCCTGCAAGGTCGGCGCGCCCGAACCCAATAAACGAGACGGCGGCTGCCAGACCCAGGCAAGTCATGGGCCTGCAACGCCTCTTCAGCTCCCGCAACCGCCGTACCTTCTCTCAAAAGGGCGTGTCATGACACTGGTTACCTTCATCATCCCCGTTCGCCATCAGGCCAATTCCAACGATTGGCCGTCGCTGAAAAGCCGGCTGTCCCAAACGATCGCCTCCATTTCCGGGCAATCCAACGGTGACTGGCGTGGAGTCATCGTTGCCAATGAAGGTGCCGATCTGCCGGACCTGCCGCCGAAATTTTCCGTCGAGCGCGTCACCTTCCCGCCGAACCAGCTGCATGACATCAATGGCGCCGACAGGGAAAAAGTCTACGATGCCTTTCGGCTGGACAAGGGGCGCCGGGTTTTGAGCGGCATGTTGTCCGCGCGCGGCTCGCGTTTCTTCATGATCGTCGACGACGACGATTTCGTCAGCGCCAATATCGTCGAGTTTGCCGGCAGGAACAGCAACGCCAACGGCTGGAAGATCGACCGCGGCTATCTCTGGAACGAGGGCGGCCGGTTATTGCTGCATCACAATGATTTCGCCAATTTCTGCGGCACGTCGCTGATTATCCGCTCGGACCTCTACGGGCTGCCAGCAAGCTTCGAGGAGGCCGATATCGACTACATCAAGTCGATGCTCGGCAGCCATGTCCGCATCGGCAAGATACTTGCGGATGCCGGTAACCCGCTCGGGTCGCTCCCTTTTCGCGGCGCCATCTACCGGGTCGGGCATGCCGGCGCGCACAGCAAGTCCTCCAACCTCATCCGGACGCACTTTTTGAACGCATCGGTGCTGCGCCGCCCCCGCCAGCTCCTGTCCAATCTCTCGCGTGTCCGCCCGCTGGATCAAAGCCTGCGACGGGAATTCTTCGGCGCTCGCACGGTCGGATAGAACACAGCCGGCGCTGTTCTCCAAAGAGGTCTAAACCCATGACGGCTGATACGCCCCGACATAGATATGCCGCCCTGGATGCGATGCGCGGCCTCGCAGCGCTCGCCGTTGTCGTCTATCACCTCGACAGGCCCTATGCGCCGTCAGCCTATATCGCCGTCGACTTCTTCTTCGTGCTGAGCGGCTTCGTCATCGCCCGAGCCTATGGCGAAAAGCTCGCCAGTGGCATGACCGTCCTGGCCTTCATGAAGGCGCGCTACGCCCGCCTCTATC
>NZ_JAELTU010000201.1 GCF_016429015.1 Rhizobium sp. ASV20 | reverse complement strand
CTTCTCGCGCGAAGCGATGGAGAAAAATCAGGCGTTCGTTGATCTGCTAAAGCGTGTCGCGGACGACAAGGGCGCGACGCCCGCACAGATCGCGCTGGCCTGGCTGCTCGCACAGCGCTCTTACATCGCTCCCATCCCTGGCACGACCAAGCTGCATCGTCTTGAGGAGAATATCGGCGCAGCCGCCATTGAGCTTTCCGACGCCGACCTCGGCGCAATCCGGAACGCCGCTGCCGAGATCTCAGCGGAAGGTGATCGCTACGCGCCCGCGCAGATGGCCATGGTCGGCCGCGAAGCGCCAGCAGCCGGTTCGATCTGAAAACATACAAGGCAAGCCGCTGCGTTTGCAGCGGCTTGCCGCCCGATTGCAGATTGCAAATCCGTCGGGGACAATCGCGCAGGTTCTTGGCGACGTCATCGCAGAGATCGCCATGTTCCTGATGCCGCGCACTGTCGCGGCTGCGAGATCGCGCAAATGAACGGTCTACTTGCCACCGCAGGGCTATGGAGCGCTGATGAATCGATTTTGCTGACGAAGTCAATATCGGGATCAGTAATTCCTATCCATTCAAGATCACCGCTTGTGGCTCTCGCGAGCTGAAGAATGCCCTGCTGGCATCCGCAATGGCGTTCCGGAAATGCTGGAGGTCCTGACAGAATAGCGGGGCCGAGAGTTGCAAATGTCAGCGTCTCACCGCTACATTGCTTTCCAAGCTGCAGTCAACAAACTGCGTTTTTCCGATGGCGGATCTTGCAAAAGCAAAGCGCGGTCGCACGCCTCTTCCAATGCGATGCCCGTTAAATCGTCACCGCATTTGAAGAATAATCGGTGTGGCGCTGGCCGGATCGGTGTGTTCCCGCAACGTCCTGACATCATCGGGTTTGACCGGTCCCCCGTGATTGCCCCAGGAGGAGCGGACATAGGTGAGCACATCGGCAATCTGCTTGTCCGTGAGCTGCTGGCGAAGCGGGGGCATGCGGTAGGCATCGGGAACGCCATTGCTGACGACACGGCTTGAGCCATTCAGCACCACGTTGATCTGTGAGTCCGGGTGCTCGATCAACGACGATGCCGCCCCCGCCAGTGGGGGAACCCACTGGCTCTGGCCACGACCATCGGGACCATGACAGAAGCCGCAGCGGGCTGCATAGGTGCTTGCGCCGGGAGCAGGGTTGGCTGATGAGGCGGACACCTGCATTTCCTGGTAGGTCCAAGGGCTGCCGTCTCGCGCGGGATCGCCGGGAAGCGATTTCAGGTAATGGGCAATTGCCCTGAGATCGTCGTCGCTCATGAACTGCGTCGAATTGTTATAGGCCTCCGTCATCGACCCGAAGACCACGGCATGCTGGTTGCGGCCGTTCTTCAGGAACTGGTAGATGTGATCCTCACTCCAGCGGCCAAGACCTGTATTCACATCCTGGCGCAGGCTCGGAGCATACCAGCCGTCGAGGAGAGCGCCTGAGAGGTAGACCGCGCTCGATTCATCAAGTGCCTTCTCGTTCATGGTCACGCTACGCGGCGTGTGGCAGGCACCGCAATGGCCCGCACTCTGAACTAGATAGGCACCTCGATTCCAGGCTGCATCGTTGGACGGTTTGTTCTGGTAGCTGCCCGATGGCACGAAGACAGCGTTCCAAAGCGCCAGAGGCCAACGCATGTTGAGAGGCCATTTGATCCCCGTCGGTTTGTTCGGGTGATTGGCGGGATCGACGCCGTGCTGGAAGAAGGCGTACAGAGCACGCACGTCGTCGTCCGTCAGCTTGACATAGGAAGGGTAAGGCATGGCCGGGTAGAGCCTCCGGCCGTCGGGCGCTACGCCATGTCGAACGGCACGGTCGAAATCGGCAAGGGTATAGTTGCCGATGCCCGTCTGCTTGTCCGGGGTGATGTTGGTGGCAAAGATCGAGCCGAGCGGGGTTCCCATTTCGAGGCCGCCCGTGAAGGGCTTTCCGTCAGGGGTGCTGTGGCAAGCAACACAGTCCGTCTGGCGGGCGACGAGTTCGCCATGCTGCAGGAGTTCGCTGCTGGGCGCTGCCGTGGAAACCTCGCCATCAAAGGGCGAAGTGGGCAAGCGGTTGACGAACCATGTGACGCCGCCGGCGATCACAACCATAATCAGAGTGAGGATAAGAAGAGCTCTCTTCACGGATCAGCTGTCCTGTTGTCGGTTTGAAGCTTGCCGCGTATTTCCTTGACGACGGAAAACCCGCGGCGCTCTTACTCCGATCGGAGTTTTTCCGGTCGGAAATGGCGTCGGCAGTCCTCGGACGGCTAGCTTTCAAACGTATATTTGGAGAGGGGCATACTGCGGATGCGCTGGCCCGTAAGCGTCGATACCGCATTGGCAACGGCCGGCGGGATGGCGGGTAATCCCGGTTCACCGATCCCCCCCATCTTTTCACCGCTCTCGACGATCCGGCTCTGGACCCGCGGCATTCGGCCCGGCGGCAAGATGGGATAGAGGTCGTAGTTCCGGGCGACAGGCCGACCCTTTTCGTACACCGCCTCCTCGAGCAGCACCTGGGACAGCCCAAGCGCCGTCGCGGAGTTGATCTGCGCGTCGATGATTGCCGGATTGACGATGTGGCCGGGATCGATCGCTTCCCAGACGTCATGAACGACGACCTCCCCGGACTGGATCGACACTTCCGCAATGGCGGCCGTGTAGCTGCCGAATGGCGAGGCCATGGCAACGCCGCGAGCGCGACGGGTTCCATCCTGCGCCGTAAAAGGACCCCGCTTCCAGCCTCCGGAGAGATCGCCAGCCTCTTTCAGCAATGTTGTCAGCCGCTTGTCGGCCTTCAGGAGCTGCAGGCGCAGCTCGTATGGGTCCTTGCCACCCTTGTCGGCCAGCTCGTCCAAAAACGTCTCATAGAGAAAGTCGTTCATCGAGTTGCCGACCGACCGCCAGTAGGCAAGCATGGTTGGGTTCTCGACATAGATCTGGGCAATGCGCCTGTTGGGGATGGCATAGGCCTTTCCGGTCAGACCCTCCAACGCAGCAGCGTCCATCTTGTCCGGCTTGTGTCCCGAATTTCCCTCCGATGGTCCTTCGCAAATGCTGACAGCCTCAAGCGCCACCGGCATGCCGTTGGCATCAAGTGCACCGCGGAACCTGACGGCCGCCATCGGTCGCATCGGATCGCGGAGGAACTCTTCCTCACGGCTCCAGATGAGCTTCACCGGCTTTCCGACCTCCTTGGCAAGCTGGATTGCCTGCGGATAGGGGTTGGCGGCCTTGTAGAGGAAATGCCGACCGAAGAAGCCGCCGAGCAGAGGGCTATGGATGTTGATCTTCGAGGGGTCCAATCCACTCAGCTTGGCAATATCGGCCTGGAACTGTTCGGGAGCCTGGTTCGGCAACCAGACATCGAGGCTCCCATCGTCATTGAACCTTGCCAATGTCGAGGGCGGTTCAAGCTGGGCGTGGTGTAGATATTGGCTGTGATAGGTGGCGGATACGACAGTCTTTGCGCCGGCGAAGGCTTTTGCGACGTCGCCTTCCTTCTCCGCATCCTTGCCGTCTCCGGGTTCGTTTGCCAGGCGCTGGCTGAAGGCGGCAGTGGAGAAATCGACGGGCATCACGCGGATACCCGCAATGACTGGCTCGGACCCGGCCTCGTTCCATTCGACCTGCAGGGCTTCGGCAGCGCGCTTGGCATTCCACCATCGCTCAGAAACGACGGCGACTGCACCGGGCAGGCGATGCACGGAAAGCACGCCCTTCATCGCCTTGACGGCGTCCTCGTTGCGGATCGAGCCGACCGACATGCCGAGGCGCGGCGCATGTTGGACAGCGGCATGCACCATTCCGTCAACCTTGCAATCGATCGCGTAGACCGCGCGGCCCGTCGACTTGTCGAGAATATCGAGGCGCTCCACCGGCTTGCCGATCCAGCGAAACTGTGAGGGATCGCGCAGCCTGACGGTTTCGGGGGGAGGGACGGGGAGCGCCAATGCATCCTTGGCAAGATCGCCATAGGAAAGCTTTTGGCCCGAAGCCGCGTTAACGACATAGCCGGGCTCCGTCGTCAGTTGGTCGACCGGAACATTCAGCCTGGTCGCAGCGCCCTGCAGAAGCATGGCGCGCGCCGAGGCGCCAAGCTTGCGCATCGTGTCGTAGCTTGTCCGAACCGACATGCTGCCGCCGGTGATGCGCATCTTGCCGAAGACGACAAGATAGTCCGGCCCTGCCGGTGCATTCTCGACCACAAAGGACTTCGGATCCAGGTCGAGTTCTTCGCCGACGATCTGCGCCATGGCGGTGAACACACCCTGGCCGCCTTCCACGAAGGGGCTCAGGAAGCGCGCCGTGTTGTCCGGTCGGATTTCCAGAAAGGCCGGAACCCTCGTGCCGGGAGCCACCTTGCCGTCGGCGGCCTGGGCTCGAGCATCGCCTACCGGCAGCCCGAAGCCGAGAACGAGCGCACCGGCAGTCATGCCGGCCGTGCCAAGGAGAAAGTGCCTCCGCGAGAGATTGACCGGCGCGTCCATTGGCAGTCCTGTCTCGGACAGGAAGTTTCGGTTGATCTCGTTCATAGCGTGGCCTCCTTCACTCCGGCGACCTCGCGGACGGCTGCCCTGATGAAGTTGTAGGTTCCGCACCGACAGAGATTGACCATCGCGGCCGCGATATCGTCCTCGGTCGGATGGGAAGTTTGCTTCAGAAGCGCTATTGCAGCCATCACCTGGCCGGACTGACAGTATCCGCATTGCGGGACCTGGTGCTTGACCCAAGCGGCGACCACCTGCCTGCCGATGGGATCATTCTCCACGGCTTCGATCGTCGTGACAGAACGGTTGGCCACGCTATCGAGCGGCGTGACGCAGGAGCGGACTATTTGACCATCGATCAGCACCGAACAAGCACCGCATTGGGCGAGTCCGCAGCCATATTTCGTACCCGTCATGCCAAGCTCATCGCGGATGACCCATAGCAAGGGCGTATCGCCATCGGATTGAACATCATGTGACTGATCGTTGATTTTAACTCTCATGATTGCTCCTCGATTGCCTGTGGATGGGGGTCCGCATCCCTTGATATCCAACCTTCAGGTAGTGCGGGCGGATCGGCTTTCAATCGAGCGAGTATGCGCCCACTCCGGCGGAAAGTTTAGGGGGCGGCCGAACATTAAGCTTATCATTCTCTCACATGACTGTGAGGCAAGGATTATTCGGATTCCACAGAGCGGCACTGCCGAGCAGATCGCGCAAGCGGGTTCTCAAGAAGCGGTCAAGACCTTCTGGCGCGTTATGTGACGACGATCCATGAAGATAGCGCGATACGGCCGACAAAGTATTGTGGCGATCGGCAGACGGATATGGATGAACCGTTCCTTGGGTAAGATCCTGGCCGAAAGGGCAAGGTGCGGGGCGCCGCAAACGGCTAGATGCAGATCAGCCGATGCAACCGCATCCGTGTCTTGTGCGTATGGCGAATGGACAGTTTGTCCGACGTCGCTGCCAAGGCGATCAACATGGCAAGTCCCGCCATGCCAAACATGACCAACGGCGGGTCCTGGCACATCGCCAAACTCGCATCGAGCATCAGCGCCTGGTCGAAAAGCAAGTGGCCCAAAAGTGCGTGACCGAATAGGAGAAGCCGAGTGGCCCGCGATAGCGCAGAAGGTTCCAGTCAAAGACCGCTTTGTCGATCTGGCAATGCGGATCGGCATCCTGCCGGATTCCGGCCTGGTCGCGCGCCGGTTTGCACAAAATACGAGGATTGCCTGCGCCGTACCGTCCTATCTGGAAGAAAGGGGGCAGGCTCGTCCTGAAGCTCTCGGCAACTTCGATCGACTGGCGTTCAATCAGGCGACATCAGCGGGCGATTGGAGCTTTACCGACGAGGCTGGGCGCACCTTCAAGGTTGAAGGGCCAGTGCGCTTCCGCGCTGACGATGTGGACGTATTGCTGGGAGCCGCGCTGGCCGGCGCCGGTATAGTCTATGGTCCCGCCTTTGTTCTGGGGCCCATGTCGCCCGTGGCGCGCTGGAGCAAGTGCTGCTCGACTGCTCGACCGAAAGCCCCGGCATCCATGTCGTCTGTCCATCGGCTCACCTGGTGGGTGCCAAGGTTCGCCGATTCATTGGTCTGATGGAGGAGTGGTTCGGAAAGGCCGCGGACTGGCAATAGTATAGTTTATGACGGGTCGACTTACTTCCGCCGTATGTGGCGTCGCGTTGATGGATTTGCCGAAGGAATTGATTTTCAAGTAAATGCCAACGGAACATAGATCTCTGCATGTCGATGGTTCGACTTCGCCAAGAGCGGGCAATTTGCCAAATGTGCCGACGACCGCTTGATCTTGTTGGAGCACAGCTCGAGCGGGCCGGGCTCACGACCCGCCGACGCGGCATTCGGCGAGCAGGCTCTCCCGCCGCAGTGCGGGCCTAACACATCTGCGTGAGGCCCTTCCAATTCGCCGCTCAGCGTGGCATCGATTTTGCCATGAAATTCGTATCGGCCGTCCGTTGTTTGTTCCTGTGCATTGCCGTGCTCGCAATACTCGTCGGGCCGACGAGTATTGGGCTTGCTGGCAACGCAATGGCAATGGATGGAACGGGCGGTGGCATGTCGATGCCGGGCATGAACATGGTCGAGAAGATGCCATGTTGTCCGGATGAACACCCTACCAAGCCCGATTGCTTCAAAGGCTGTATTCTGGCTCTGCTGTGCACGACGTCTTTTTCCGCTGACACGCCGCATGGCGCATCCTTGCGACTTTCAGCGGTCTGGAAGTCTCATCGTTATGGCTTCTTGGTTATGGCTTCTTGCCTGCTGCACAACTGACATCGGCACTTCTTGAGCCCCCGGCCCGACCTCCGAAAGCCTGATCTACATCGCTCGATCGCAAACCATGCCGCGGCGTCTTGCCGGATGTATGAACGCGTCCGCAGAGCTCCGACGGTATCAATATCGACCCAAGGGCGTGATCTGGATGATCCGTCCCGATGAGATCTCAATCATGAACAAGCTTTCTCTTTCTGGAGGAGTGATGCTCCTCGCCGGCATTCTCGTTGCCGGTTCCGCCACCGTGTCCTTCGCCGCCTCGCAGGACTACGAGTTCCAGCCGGTCTCGACCGATGTCAAGCAAGGCCAGGGATCGCTGGTCCTGGTCCGTCTCGTCGACAAGCGGACGGGCAAACCAGTTCCTGACGCGGTCATCTTCACGACCCGGATGGACATGGCTCCGGAAGGCATGGAGATGATGACGACCCCGGTCTCGGCCGCCTCTTCGACAGAGCCAGGCGTCTACGCATTCAAGACCGACTTCGCCATGGCCGGCGGTTGGCGCTTCAAGCTTGCCGCCAAGGTGCAGGGTGAACCGGATACGGTGCAGGGCGAAATTGTCCTGAAGGCGGCCCCTTGAACTTGCCATCGCGTGTGGCAGCCACGCTCTCCCTCGCCGTATTGCTCGGCGGGGGAGGCTATTGGGCTGGCACGAACAATCTGGGTTCCGTTCTTGGCATGGACCTCACCGGGCAGGCGTTGGCCGCGCCTATCGCAGAGAAGACCGCGCTGACGGGGGCGATCATCTATTACCGCCATCCGAATGGGTTGGCGGAATTCTCTTTGGCTTCAAAGGACGCATCCGACGGTCGTCCCTTCATCCCGGTGCGTGCCAGTGAAGATGTGAGTTTCGACGGAAGCAAAAATGCCGAGCCGTCGACAAGGACAGCCGACGTGGCCCCACCCACCCCATCTAGCAAGGGACGCATCCTATACTACCGCAATCCGATGGGACTGCCTGACACCTCAAAGGTCCCGAAGAAGGACTCGATGGGGATGGACTACATTCCCGTCTTTGACGGCGAGCAGGCCGACGCCTCCACCGTCAAGGTCTCGCTCGGCAAGCTGCAGCGCACGGGCGTGAAGACGGCCATTGCCGAACTGGCTAGTATCGGCCGCAGGATTGAGATCCCTGGCACGGTGACGCTCGATGAACGCCGCGTCAGCGTCGTCTCGATGCGAACGGACACCTTTCTGGATGATGTCGCCAACGTCACGACAGGCGATCATATCACCACGGGAGAGAAGCTCTTCCAGTTCTACTCGAAGGACATTGCCACCGCAGCTTCGGAATATGCCGCAAGTCGCGGCAACGACGATACCGGACCCGCATTGAGGCTGAGGAATCTCGGCGTACCGCAGGAGGTCATCGATACGATCTCCCGCACACATCAGGTGCCAATCAGCATGGGTTACACATCGCCGCGAGACGGCATCGTCCTCGAGCGTCTTGCGACCGCGGGCATGATGGCAAAACCCGGCGATATCCTGTTCCGCATCGCCGACATCTCTCATGTCTGGGTGATCGCCGATGTTCCGGAGTACGACCTTGCCTCCCTGCGGGTCGGTGCAGAGGCATCGATCAAGATCCGCAGTCTTCCCGGCGAGGCGTTCAAAGGGAACGTCGACCTGATTTATCCCGAGGTCGAGGCCCAGACGCGCACAACCAAGGTCCGCATCGAGCTTGCCAATCCGGATGGCGTGCTCCTTGCCAACATGTATGCCGACATCGATATCGAGGCAGCACCGCCCAATCCCGTTGTCAGTGTCCCCAACAGCGCCGTCATCGACACGGGCGATCGCCAGGTCGTCTTCATAGACAAGGGTGATGGCAGGTTCGAGCCGAAGGATGTCAGCCTTGGCATGCGCGGCGACGACAAGACCGAAGTTCGCCGCGGCGTTGCCGTCGGCGACAAGGTGGTCGTCTCCGCCAACTTCCTGCTCGATGCCGAGAGCAACCTCAATTCGGCGCTAAGCGCGATGACGCAGGAGGCCAAGCCATGATCGCACGCGTCATCTCATGGTCCGCCCACAATCTCGTCCTGATCTTTGTCGGAGCCGCACTTGCGGTGGCCGGCGGTATCTATGCGCTGCGCTCGCTGCCGCTCGACGCCATTCCCGATCTCTCCGATGTGCAGGTGATCGTCTACACCGAATATCCTGGACAGGCCCCGCAAGTGGTCGAAGACCAGGTCACCTATCCGCTGACCACGTCGATGCTGACGGTGCCGAAATCGAAGGTCGTCCGTGGCTTCTCCTTCTTCGGTGTTTCCTTCGTCTACGTCATTTTCGACGATGGTACAGATCCTTATTGGGCGCGCAGCCGCGTGCTCGAATATCTGAACGCCGCCTCAAGCCGCCTGCCGCAGGGTGTCACACCCACGCTTGGACCAGATGCGACAGGCGTCGGCTGGGTCTATGAATATGCTCTTGTCGCCAAGGAGCTGTCGCTCGCCGAGCTGCGATCGCTGCAGGACTGGGTCGTGCGGTTTGGCGTGTCGAAGTCCGAAGGCGTGGCCGAGGTCGCAAGTGTCGGCGGCTTCGTCAAACAATACTCCATCGTGGTCGACCCTTCCCGCCTCAAGGCACAAGGCGTGTCGCTCAACGATGTCGCCAATGCTGTCCGGGCCAGCAATACGGATGTCGGCGGCCGTACGGTCGAGCTATCCGAATTCGAATTCATGGTGCGCGGTCGCGGGTACCTGAAGGGAATTCCGGATATCGAAAACATCGTGCTGAAGAGCCAGAATGGCATTCCCCTGCGCCTTGGCGATGTCGCCAGGGTCGAACTGGTTCCAGACGAGAGGCGTGGCATCACCGAGCTTAACGGCGAGGGTGAAGTGGCCGGCGGTATCGTACTTCAACGTTTCGGCGCGAACGCGCTGACCGTTATCGACAACGCCAAGAGAAGCATGGATCAGATCAAGGACAGCCTGCCGCCCGGTACGGACATCGTGCCCGTCTACGACCGCTCGACGCTGATCGATGCTGCCATCGAGACACTCAAGGGCACGTTGGTGGAGGAATCCATCGTCGTCGCACTGGTGACGATCGCCTTCCTTCTGCATGTTCGCAGTGCACTCGTCGCCATCGTCATGCTCCCCGTCGGCATTCTGATCGCCTTCATCGCCATGAGGATGCTCGGCCTTGGTGCCAATATCATGAGCCTTGGCGGTATCGCGATCGCCATCGGCGCGATGATCGATGCCGCCATCGTCATGATCGAGAACGCTCACAAGCATCTGGAGCGGGCACCGCCCGACAAGCCAAGGGTGGAGATCCTGGTCGAGGCGGCCAGCGAGGTCGGACCGGCGCTGTTCTTCAGCCTGCTGATCATCACCGTGTCGTTCCTGCCGATCTTCACGCTGGAATCGCAGGAAGGGCGTCTCTTCGGACCGCTCGCCATTACCAAGACTTTCTCGATGGCGGCAGCAGCCTTGCTGTCGGTGACATTGGTGCCGGCGCTGATGGTGCTCTTCGTCAGAGGCCGTATCGTTCCTGAGCACAAGAACCCGGTGAACCGCCTGCTGATCTGGGTCTACCGGCCGATCATTTCCGGTGTTCTCAGAGCTAAGGCCCTCACCATCCTGGCGGCGCTTGCAATCCTTGGTGCGACGGCATGGCCAGCCCAGCACATCGGCAGCGAGTTCATGCCGAATCTCGACGAGGGCACGCTGATGTACATGCCCACCACCTTGCCCGGCATTTCGCTCACCAAGGCGGGTGAGCTGATGCAGATGCAGGATCGGATCATCAAATCCTTCCCGGAAGTGCAGACCGTCTTCGGCAAGGCAGGCCGTGCCCTGACGGCAACGGATCCTGCCCCGACGGAGATGTTCGAAACCATCATCGCGTTGAAGCCGAAATCACAGTGGCGGCCGGGCGTTACCATCGACAGTCTGAAGCAGGAGATGGATGCCGCCCTGCAGTTTCCGGGTGTCTCAAACGCCTGGACCATGCCGATCCGCGGCCGCATCGATATGCTCTCGACGGGCATCCGGACGCCTGTCGGTGTCAAGGTCTACGGCACCGATCTTGGCGAGATGGAGAAGATCGCCCGCCAAATCGAGGGTGTGTTGAAGGGCATACCAGGAACATCGAGCGCCTATGCCGAGCGGGTGATCGGAGGGTACTATCTTGATATTGTTCCTAATCGCGTGGCGCTCGGTCGCTATGGATTGACGGTCAACGACGTGCAGAGCGTCATCGGCATGGCGCTCGGGTCCGAGGTTGTGACATCGACCGTCGAGGGCCGCGAACGCTATGGCGTTGCGGTCCGCTATCCAAGATCGCTTAGAAGTGATCCTCAAGCGATCGCCAGGGAGGTCCAGGTCTCCATCCCTGGGGGCGGCACGGTTCCCCTCGGCGAAGTCGCCGATGTGAAACTCACTCGCGGGGCAACGACGATCCGTACGGAAAACGGCCAGCTCGCCGTCTATGTCTATGTCGACATCGCCGGCCGCGATCTTGGCGGCTACGTTGCAGAAGCACAGCGGGCGGTGGCGAAATCGGTACAGATGCCGCCCGGCTACTCCGTCGCCTGGAGTGGCCAGTTCGAATATCTCGAACGTGCGGAAGCGCGACTGGCGGTCGTCGTGCCGTTGACATTGGCGCTGATCTTCCTGCTGCTCTACCTGAACTTCAAGGCTTTGACCGAGACGATGATCGTCATGCTGTCGCTGCCATTCGCGCTCGTCGGCGGCATCTGGCTGATGTGGTGGATGGGCTTCAACGCCTCGGTGGCGGTTGCCGTCGGCTTCATCGCCCTTGCAGGTGTGGCTGCCGAGACCGGGGTCATCATGCTGATCTATCTCGATCATGCGATGAAGGAGCAGCGCGAGGCCTGCGAAAAGGAGGGACGTGCCTTCTCGAAACTGGATCTCAACAGGGCGATCATGGTCGGCGCAGTCGAGCGCGTCCGGCCGAAGATGATGACAGTCGTCGCCATCATGGGCGGGCTCGTGCCGATCCTCTGGAGGACGGGGACAGGCTCGGAGATCATGCAGCGGATTGCCGTGCCGATGATCGGCGGCATGGTGTCGTCGACGCTGCTGACACTGATCGTCATTCCGGCCGTCTACGGACTGGTCAAAGGGTGGCGGGTGCCGATAGCGTCGTCCGAGGCGCGCGCTGTCGAACCTGACGGGCGCAGCCTCGATGCTGCGGAATGAAAGGAGGATGCGATCATGAATGACGTGATCGCTAGCGTTAGGATGTGGACCACTGGTTTTGCAGGCCTACTCGCCACCGTCTTCATCGCTCCGCCGATCGCGGTTCCATTGTGCCCGACATCACTGTCAAGAGCGAGCGGAAATAGGAGCTCTGTTTTGACAAACGGGCAGGAGCAATGGCTGTTCAGGCTGCCGTTGCTTTTGTACCAGCAAAACAATGACAATGATACGGACCCATATCATTTCTCGCTTCCATGATCCACAAACATATCAAATTCGC
>NZ_JAELTU010000200.1 GCF_016429015.1 Rhizobium sp. ASV20 | reverse complement strand
TAGAGCTTGCTCAATACAGGCTTCCGGACGGATCCTTGCCTGTGCTCTGCGTCACCTACAAGGATGCTGACGGCAAAGTTCACGGAAAGGCCTTTGTACCTGGGTGCGAGGCATGTAGGATTGCCTCGGCCGCCGTCTTACCTGCGCCGCCCTCCGACATTTGCGGACGTTTTGCTTCCCTGCGCGAGGATATCGTCGTTGCAAAAGCGGAGGCTCTCCACCGGCAGCTTTATCCGCCAAATAGCGGGCCACGCGCACCACCCATCCTCCAGATCATTGGCTAACCGGCGTCGCGGCTGAGGCCGCAATGCCTGTCGTCAATGGCTGCCGGCCGTGCGACCTCTGGTCGTGACGTCTGAGGATGCAGGTTTTTCCAGCGAAGTTTGTCGAATGCGCCAGACCAAATGTTTGCGCGGATCGTGCAAGACAAATTCGTCCCGAACTCCCGATCCATCATCGTCACCTCCTCAGATCGATCCTTGCGGCAGTCCATCGATCTTCGGAGGATTTTCATGTCTGCCTTCACCGCTGCAGAGCCCGCTGCCGTAGCAACTCAAAATGTCTCGCTTTATCGAGCGATCTGGCGCTGGCATTTTTTCGCCGGCCTCCTTGTCATTCCTTTCATGCTCAATCTGGCGATTACCGGATCGCTGTATCTGTTCAAGGATGAGATCGCCAAAACCTTCTATTCCCATCGCTATGTCGTGGCCGACAGCGGTCCAATGCTGGAGCCGCAACAGATCGCACAGGCAGCGCTTGCAGCCTTCCCTGGGGCCACGGCCACGTCCTACCATGAAGCTTCCGCCGCCGACCGGTCAGCCTGGGTAACCGTCTCCAAGGACGGACAATCGACTATCGTCTACGTTAATCCGCATGACGGCAGTATTCTGGGATCGGTCGGTTCCAAGCAGGAGTTTGGCTGGGTCGTCAAGCGCATCCACAGCCTCGAATATTTCGGGGAGTGGACCAATCGCATCATCGAGATCGTCGCGGGCTTCGCCCTCGTCCTCGTGGTGACGGGCATCTACCTGTGGTGGCCACGGCAACAGACCGGCGGCGTGCTGACGGTTCGTGGCACTCCGTCGCGGCGCGTCTTCTGGCGTGACCTGCATGCCGTCACCGGCGCAATCGCGGGCATCCTCATCTTCTTCCTGGCCTTCAGCGGCATGCCCTGGTCCGGCTACTGGGGCGCCAACGTCAACGCCTGGCTTACTGCCCACGATCTTGGAACGCCGGCGGCACTCTGGGACGACGTGCCCAAATCGACGAAGGTGACACAAGACGTCGTCAGCCGCGCCGGCTGGGTCGTCGAAAACGCACCCGTTCCGCTCTCCGATATCGCCGCTGCACAGTCCGCAAAGCCGATTGGCCTCAACAGGGCCGTCGAGATCATGCATGGATTGGGCATGGTTGCCGGCTCCGATCTTTCGATTCCGGCAGACGAAACCGGCGTCTATACCGCCAGCCATTACTTCGGCGACCTCGGGAACGAGCGAACCGTCCATATCGATCAATATTCAGGAAAGCCGCTCGTCGATATTCCCTATGAGCAGTATCCGGCGCTTGGCAAGGCGATCGAATGGGGCATCAACGTGCATCAGGGGCAGGAATGGGGCCTCTTCAACCAGCTTCTGATGCTGGCGACCTGCCTGGCCATCATTCTGTGCTGCCTCACGGCCGTGACCATGTGGTGGAAACGAAGGCCAGCCGGCCGCTTGGGCGTGCCGCCAATGCCACCACAGAAGTCTGTCTATGTCGGTCTGTGGCTCATCGCCATCATCTTCGGGGCAGCATTTCCGCTGACCGGAGCCGCCATCGTCGCAATGCTGCTTCTCGATCAGCTGGTGGTTCGCTTTGTCCCGCCGCTGGCGCGCTTCTTTTCCTGACGAGAGCCCGCGGAGCCGACCGCTCCGCCTGCTCGCCTCATTGTTTCGTAATAAGGATACCGATCGTGTTGAAACGCGCTCTTGCTGTTGCCGTCCTAGGACTGGCATCCCTCATATCATCCGTCGCTGCTGCCGAAGACATCAAAATCGGCAATCTCACAATCTCCGATCCATACGTCCGCGCCATGGTGCCGGGCGCACCTGTCGGCGGCGGCTACATGACGATCACAAATACCGGAGACACGGATGATCGGTTGCTAGCAGCCAGCTCGCCTCGCGCCGGCGTCGTCCAGATTCACGAGATGAAGATGGACAATGACGTGATGATCATGCGTGAGCTTCCGGATGGTCTGCTCATACCCGCGGGAAAGACCGTCGAGCTGAAGCCCGGCGGCTATCATGTCATGTTCATGAAGGTTACCGATCGCTTTATCGAGGGCCAGACCGTCAAGACGACGCTCAAATTCGAAAAGGCGGGATCGGTCGAATTCGATTTCCCTGTCGGTTCCGTAGCAGCAGGCAAGCCGAGTGCGGACATGCCCGACATGAAGGGCATGAACATGAATGAAAAGGATTCGTCGGGAGATCCGCAAAGCGATATCCCCGCCACCTTGAAGGCGATGTTCGAAACCCCGGGTAAACCGCTGACCATTAGGCCCGTTGTCGCCCACGGAGACTGGGCAGTGGCAGGATGGGTACAGGACGGCCGTGGCGGACGTGCCTTGCTCAAGAAGGGCAACGCCGGATGGACTGTGCATCTTTGCAGCGGTGACAGCCTGAAAGATGCCGACGCCCTTCAGAAGATCGGCGTGACACGGGACGACGCACATGCCATCGCAACCGACCTTTCCGTTGCCGAGGCCAAGCTCGATGCGAAGACGCTCGCGCTGTTCTCAAGCTTTGAAGGTACGGTCATGATGGACCATGCCGATGCCGCAAATGCGGGAGGCGACCATGCCGGCCACAACAAGTAACCTTGTGGACCGAAGCGGCAAGAGCCTGATGAATGCATTGCTTGTGCAAACAAAGCCGCTCGCGCTTGTTCCGCTCCTGATGCTTGCGGGCTGCAATATGGTCGTTCTCGCTCCGTCCGGCGATATTGCCGTGCAGCAGCGCAATCTCATTGCGATCTCGACCGTGCTGATGTTGCTGATCATCGTACCGGTGATCGCTTTGACCTTGTTTTTCGCCTGGAAATATCGCCAGTCGAACACGAGTGCGACCTATGAACCCGAATGGCACCACTCGACCAAGCTCGAACTCGTCATCTGGTCGGCGCCACTTGCCATTATCATCGCGCTGGGCTCGGTGACATGGATCAGTACGCACAAGCTCGACCCCTATCGACCGCTCGACCGCATCGATGCTACGCGATCAATTCCTGCCGACGTCAAACCGCTGAACGTGGAGGTGGTGGCGCTCGACTGGAAGTGGCTCTTTCTCTATCCCGACCAGGGCATCGCCACGGTCAACGAACTTGCTGCACCCGTCGATACGCCGATCAACTTCAAGATCACCTCCTCCTCTGTAATGAACTCGTTTTTCGTGCCGGCGCTGGCTGGGCAAATCTATGCCATGCCGGGCATGGAAACCAAGTTGCATGCGGTCATCAACCAGGCTGGGGAATATCAGGGCTTTTCCGCCAACTATAGCGGCGCCGGCTTCTCCAACATGCGTTTCAAGTTCCATGGTTTTAGCCAGGCCGACTTTGACGAATGGGTGAAGAAGGTTCGAAGCGAAGGCAACCGTTTCGGTCGCTTTGAATATTTGAAGCTCGAACAGCCGAGCGAGAAGGATCCCGTTCAATATTTCTCCTCCCTCGACCCCAAGCTCTACGATGCCATTCTCAATATGTGCGTCGACCAGTCGAAGATGTGCATGAACGAGATGATGCATATCGACGCCAACGGCGGCGGCGGCATGGAGGGTATCAGCAACGTCATTCGCCTTGCGAACAAGTCCGAGCCGTGGAGCAAGCAGCCTGATCGGCCGGCCAAACCCTTCGTGGCTGCGCTTTGCACGCCAACAGGGACCGGACCGGGTGGAAGCCTCGAGACGGCGACCAGCCGGCTTGCTGGAACCCGTATCGACTGAGCGGGAAAGCAATGCGGCGGCGTTGGCCGTCGCCGCATCCAACCAGGAGAAATGCGATGTCAAACAAACAAACCACCATCAGGATCTTGGTTGTCTTGATGATTGTGATCGGTGTCGGCGCGATCACCTACGCCACATTGCTGATGACGCCGCAGGCAAAACCGATGGCGGGCAATATCGGCGCTCCGTTTACGCTGACGAATGATCGTGGGCAGCCCATCACCGAAAAGGCACTGTTCGGTCACCCGTCGCTTGTCTATTTCGGCTACACTCACTGCCCGGATGTCTGCCCCACGACCCTCTACGACATGGCCGGCTGGTTCAAGGCGTTGGGGCCACAAGGCGACAGCCTGAAAGCCTACTTCTTCTCTGTCGACCCGGAGCGCGACACGCCCGAGATCATGCATACCTACACCGGCAACTTCACCGACCGGATTACGGGCATTACCGGTGATCCGCAGGAGATGCAGAAGGCGATCAAGGGTTGGCGCGTCTATGCCAAGAAGGTCCCGAGCCCTGATGGCGGATACACCATGGACCACACCGCGTCGGTCCTGCTTGTCGACGCAAGCGGCAATCTCAGAGGCACCATCGCCTATCAGGAGGATGCGGATGTGGCGCTTCAGAAGATCAAGAACCTGCTCCAGTGAGGGACATCACGCCGCGAGACTCGGCATCGTTCGACCCAACAGAATTCCGTCCGGCATGGCCATAAACGGGAACCCGACGATCTCAAGATCGTCATCGCGCGATCCGCAGGTTTTTTGTGGATCTTCAACAAGAGAGGAAATAGATATGCCCCCGATCAAAAAACTATTCTTGCTCGCCGCCGCAGTGAGCGTCGGCTTTGCGAGCCAGGCTCTGGCTCACGCGCATCTGAAATCTGCCGTTCCCGCCACCGATGCTACGGTGAAGGCAGCGCCCTCGGAACTCGACCTGACATTCACCGAAGGCCTCAACCTCAAATTCAGCGGCATCAAGGTTACCGGTCCCCAAAAGGCCGTCGTCAAGATCGGCGAAGGCATGCTGATGAACAAGGACACGACATTGATGGTGCCCGTCACCGACAAGCTCGCGCCCGGTAAATACACCGTCGAATGGCACGCACTCTCGACGGACGGTCATAAGACCAACGGCACCTACAGTTTCACTGTTGCACCGTGATGAACTCCGAGCCGTCCGCGATCGCGCGGACGGCTTTACCTGCAAATAGTCCTTTCCGGAAGATCGCTATGTCCTTTAATCCATTTAAGACAGGCTGGATGCTGGTCCGCCTCGCAATCATCTCATCTATTGTCGGTCTCTTTACAGCTGCCACCGCCGCGCATGCGGCCATTGACATTGTCGACGTTCGCGGCCGCCACATCACACTGGAAAAGCCGGCAGAGCATGTGATGCTTGGCTTTTATTTCGAAGACTATATCGCCATCACCGGTCCGACAGCGATCAATCGGCTGAAAGCGGTCTCGTTGAATTACTGGAAGGGCTACCGACCGGCGCAATATGCCGCCTACCTCAAGGTGTTTCCCAAGATCGCCGATCTGGTTGATATCGGCGACGCGGACTCCGGGACCATGTCGGCCGAAAAGATCATCGCAGCCAGACCGGATGTGGCAATCCTGTCCGACGGGCAATACCAATATCTCGGCGCGGCGGCCAATACTATCGAACAGGCCGGTATTCCGCTCGTCATCGTCGACTACAATGCCCAGACCCTCGAAAAACATGTTGCGAGCACTCTGATCATCGGCAAGGTGATGGGAACAGAGGATCGTGCAGAAAAGCTGGTCGCGCTTTACAAGGAAAAAATCGCAGACACCCTGCAACGGGTCAAAAGCGCCAGCCAGTCAGAGAGGCCAAAGGTCTATGTGGAGCTCGGCCAGAAGGGTGCCAGCGAATATGGCAACACCTATGGAAAGGGCATGTGGGCTGGCGTCATCGATTCTGCCGGTGGCCTGAATATCGCGGCGGGGCAGATTGCCGGCTACGGACCGCTCAATCCCGAATACATCCTGTCCGCGAAACCCGACGCGATCTTCATCACCGGATCGGAGTGGACCAGTTTGCCCGACGCAGTCTTGATGGGCTTCGGCATTGGAGCGGACGTGACACGGGCCCGCGCGGCGCCATTCCTCAAGCGTGCCGGATGGCAGGATCTGCCTGCGGTCAAAAACGGCGAGGTCTACGCCATCTATCACGGGGGAACACGAACCCTCTACGACTACGCCTTCCTGCGCTATATAGCCAAGGCACTCTACCCCAATGCTTTCAGCGACGTCGATCCGCAAGCCGAACTTGCCGCCTACTATCATGACTATCTGCCGGTCACACCGGAGGGAACATTCATGATCCGGATCGGACAGCCGTGATGGCTTACGACAGAGCTGAAGGCGGCACTTCCGATTTGCATGCTCTTTATCGCAGGAGCATGCATCGGCGCATCGTGCTGACGATCGCTGCAGCACTGCTTCTGGTGGCTCTACTGGTTATCGATCTTCTGACGGGCCCCTCCCCGCTGACGGCGCGGGAGGGCCTGACGGCATTGCTGGCTGGGCCGTCTGGCCCCGACCGCACCGCAGCCGTCATAGTCTGGTCGATCCGGCTGCCGATGACATTGATGGCTGCGCTGGTTGGCATGGGGCTCGGCATCGCCGGCTTGCAGATGCAGACCATTCTCGACAATCCTCTGGCTAGTCCCTTCACGCTCGGCTTTTCGGCGGCCGCCGGTTTTGGGGCAGCACTTGCCATATTGTTCGGTGCCAGCGTGCCTATTGCCGCATGGATCCTCGCGCCACTGTCAGCCTGGGTCATGACCCTGATCGCCTGCGCGCTGCTATATATTCTCGCGAAATTGCGCGGCGCCAACGCTGAGATCCTTATCCTCGGGGGCATCACGATCATGTTCATGTTCGAGGCATGCCAGTCGCTGCTGCAATATCTTGCCGAGCCGGAAGTGCTGCAACAGATCGTCTTCTGGATGTTCGGCAGCATGCTCAAAGCGACGTGGACAAGCGTTATGGTCATTTTGATCGTGCTGATCGTCACGACACCGATCCTGCTGCGGGATGCGTGGACATTGACGGCCATGAAACTCGGGGACGCCCACGCGGTAAGTCTGGGCGCTGACGTTCATGCATTGCGACGGCGCACGTTCGGGATCATCGCGCTCCTGACCGCAGCCTCGGTCGCCTTTGTCGGCACCATCGGATTTGTTGGCCTGATCGCGCCGCACGCCGCCCGCGCCATCGCTGGGGAAGACCAGCGCATCCTGCTTCCCCTGTCGGCTCTCGCCGGTGCGGTGATGCTTGCGGCAGCTTCGATTATCTCCAAGATCATTTCGCCTGGGGCCGTTCTTCCCGTCGGCATCGTCACCGCCGTCGTCGGTGTGCCGGTTCTGTTTGCTCTCATCATGCGGCGGGGAGCAGGAGAGCTCAGATGACGGTCGATATGCTCATTCTCGACCGGCTCTGCGTCGCCCGCGGCGGCACAAGGATTATCACCGACATCTCTGCCGCTCTGCCCTGTGGCTCGATTGTCGGCATTTGCGGCCCAAACGGCGCCGGCAAGTCTACCCTTCTGGCGGCTATCGCCAATGTCATACCGTGCTGCGACGGCAGCATTCAGTGGCAGGACAGGCGTCTTGCTCCATCTGACTTCTCGTTCATGCCCCAGGCCCTTGGCATACGAGCCAAGCTGTCGGTGCTGGAGATTGTACTGCTCGGCAGGCTTGATCGCCTGCGTTGGACACTGACGGCCGAAGATATCGACGCAGCCCGTGAGGCTCTTGAACTCGTCGGCATGAAGGATTTAGCTCCCCGCGCGATCGGAACCCTGTCGGGTGGTCAGCAGCAGCTCGTGCTTCTTGCACAAAGACTGATCCGCAGACCGCCGATCCTGCTTCTGGACGAGCCGACCAGTGCTTTGGATCTGCGCAGACAGCTGGTGGTCCTGGATATCCTGAAAGCCTATGCTCAGACGAAGAACGCGTTGATTGTCATTGCGCTGCACGATCTCACGTTGGCGGCGCGCTATTGCGATCAGTTGCTGCTGCTGCAAGAGGGCAAACTTGCGTGCAGCGGTCAACCCACCGGCGTTTTGACCCGCGAGACGATTGGCACTGTCTACGGTGTCGAGGCCGAGATCCTTGCAACCTCAAACGGCACCCCGGTAATAGCGCCGCTTGCTCCTGCCTATGGGACGCCAAGATGAGCTCAACCTTGCACCTGTGCGCGACATGCCAGAACTTCGATGTCACAACAGTCTCGGAGAGGCTTGCGTACCATCTGCCTCCCGGAGCAATCGTGATCGAGACCTATCCCTGTCTCGGCGGCTGTGGAATGCGTGGCCGCGCCTCCATAGCGGCTGACGGAAAGTGGAGCTGGTTATTCAACGCAATCAGCACAAGCGACGCGCTCGATAGTCTGATCGACTTCATCGTCCTCTGGCAGGAAAGCCCCGACGGCCTTATCGAAAAGTCCAAACGGCCGCGAAGATTGCATCGGCACATTCTTGGCCGGCTACCGCCGTCTGCCGGCTAACCGGTCGACGATCCGCGAATTTGGCAGTTGCACAGGTCGACAAACGTGTCGTGCGTGATCGCAATCGCATGAAAGGAGGCGGTGTCACTGCCGGCATAGACTTCGCCTTGACACTTGCCGCCGCGATGAAAGGAGAGCGTGCGGCAAGGAGGCTGGGCTAGGCATTCAAATTTGATGATCGATGCGAAGTCCAGGGACGTGTCACACAGGGACACCAGCAGCGGATGAGGCTGCGGCCTTGCGCAAATGGCCGCCTCACGTCGCTCCGATCGGAGATCGGAGTGCAAACCGCAAGGACCAAGCCTGACCGGTCCTTGCGTTTCTTTTTCCTCTGTTCAGCCGGTAGGCATCACGTCCACATCGTCCAGGCGCTTTATTTTGTAGATCAGGTAGGAGCCGATCCACGCAAGGAGGAATATGCCGATGATAACGAAACCGAGATTGTTGAAGTTGTCGTTCAACGCACCGATCACGCCCCAAAAACCACCCGTCAGACCGAGCTGGTCGGCTATCAGGCCGAGCGCTTCAATACCGCCGATCAGCACCGCGACGATGATCGACACCAAGGTAATGGTCATGTTGTAGTACAGCTTGCGCATCGGCTTGACGAAGGCCCAGTCGTAGGCCCCGAGCATCATAACGCCATCGGTGGTATCGATGAGCGACATGCCTGCAGCGAACAACACTGGAAAAACCATGATCGCCTCGAACGGCACGCCTTTAGCGGCCTGTGCCGCCGAAACGCCGAACATGGCAACCTCCGTCGCCGTGTCGAAACCAAGACCGAACAGGAAGCCCAGCGGAAACATGTGCCAGCTTTTGCTGACCAGCTTGAACATAGGCCGGAAGATGCGGGCAAGGAAACCGCGATTGTTCAGCAGCAGGTCGAGATCCTCCTCGACATAGCGTTCGCCTGCGCGCACCCGTCGATAGCTTTTATATATGGACACGAAAATCACGATGTTCATCGCCGCGATCGCCAGAAGGAACAGGGCAGATACGCTGGTTCCGATGATCCCCGATACGCTCTGGAAGGCATCGAAGCTTCCCAGCAGGGTGGCCGCGATCGCGACGGCGGCCGCGGCGATAATGACGACCGTGGAATGTCCCATGGCGAAGAAAAATCCGACGGATACCGGCCGTTTGTTTTCCTGCATCAGCTTGCGCGTGACATTGTCAATGGCCGCGATGTGATCGGCGTCGACGGCGTGCCGGAGGCCTAGGCCATAAATGACCAAAGCCACACCCAGCAGAGCGGGCTTGTCCCAGAATGCTGTAAAAGCCCAGATCCAGGCTCCGACGTTCAGAACGGCGAGAACGGTATAGATTGTGACGAGGCGGCCTTTCAGGTCCGGTGAACTCTCGTCAAAAAGTTGTTTTATATGCGTCAACATGGGGGGCCTCTTGTTTGACGTCCACTGTCATCGTAGAAACAACGAGACACCCCGCCCGAGCTACTGTCGATGACGTCTGATGATGGCAGGTCTCCTGGCTCGCGGGTCGGCGCCGCATCCGCCTTCCCAGCCCCATGTCAAGGCAAGTGGCGCATTAGATGAAGCTCGTCGCTCACAGTTGCGGGGGCAGCCACGGTCTCGGCCCCTGTTGGGTAATCCTCACCGTGTTCCCTTTTGATCCCGTAAGGGAACCATCAATGGCACTATCGACGGCAGCCTTCTCATCGTCAATCATCCAAGTGCATCACGCAAGCCTAAGCGAGCAATTTGGCGCACCTTACGAACTGAGGAGTGGTGCAAGTTGCCAAGCATATCAGGAGCAAGGACAGTATTCATCGGCGACACAACCTGACCGTCAAGCGTGCGTCGATCGCAAAGACAATCGAGTGATGAGGTATTCGCCGCCATGTACCCTTTCTCGCGCCATAGCGCCTACGTCGTTTGACGTAACGAAGTATGACGTTTCTACGTTTTCATCATACTTCCGGCCGTGCTAGCCATGAACTCCTAATCGCTGCCGCCGGCGGGATCGTTCCGGGTCGGTGATGTCAGGTTAAGTTCCAGAGCTACGGATCGGGCATTTTGCTGAGCGATCAGGCGTGGATTCCGGCGACGCCCTTCCAATGTGCCATCGCCGCTAGGCGATGAAGACGGATGTCGAATGCTGAGTGCTGACTTCGTGCTGGGACGAAGAGATTTCGGACCGCGGAGAAGATGCTGACGAAACGTTGCAGTCCGCCTGGCGAGCGAAATCGCTGCATCACCCGCTCTCGTTTCCGTAGTGGAAGATGCGAGTTTTCGGCGCGATTGTTCAGCCCCTTGTGAGATCGATGCTCGATCGTTGGCATCACCTGCCGCCGAGCCGCACCATAAGAGCGAAGCTTGTCGGTGACGATGCGTTTCGGTTGACATCCCTGCTTTTTCATCAATCGGATCAGCAGGCGCCTGGCCGCCTTGGTGTTGCGACGGATCTGAACGATCTCGTCAAGCACATAGCCGTCTTGATCCACAGCGCGCCAGAGCCAGATGATATGACCATTTCTCCTTGCGATGTCGCTCAGCCAGCGCACCATCGCCCGGCGCCATTTCAGCAGATAGGAGGATGTACTCATCATGCCTGACTACGATGCATATATTGGGTTGGACGTCCACAAAGATTCCATATCCGTGGCCATTGCCGACGCGGGTCGTTCTGGCGAGGTCCGTCTCTTCGGAACAATTCCGAACGAGCCGGAAGCGGTTGCTAAACTTGTGAAGAAGCTTTCGAGCCGACACGGACAGGTCGAGTTTGTTTATGAGGCAGGACCGTGCGGGTACAATGTCTTCCGGCAGATCGAGGCGTTGGGGTTTGTTTGCCGGGTAGTCGCGCCAAGCCACACGCCTGTACGACCGGGCAGCCGGCAAAAGAACGACACTCGTGACGCGATGATGCTTGCGAGGCTGTTGCGCGCCGGAGAACTGACCTTCGTTTGGGTTCCTGACGCAGTGCATGAGGCGATGCGTGACTTGGTGCGAGCCCGTTCTGTTGCATCTCACGATGCGCGGAAAGCAAGAACATTAATCCAACTGTTTTTGTTAAAACATGACCTGCGGTATTCCGCCAAGTCTTGGACTACCAGGCATCGAACATGGCTGCGCAACCGACATTTCCAACATTATGCGCAGCAAATCGCTTTCCAAAGCTATCTGAACCGACTGGAACAGGCCGAGGCCCGTAAAAGGGAGCTGGAGGAGCAGATCGCCGTCATTTCTCCGACGTGGTCACTGGCACGAACAGTTATTAACCTACAGGCCTTCAAAGGCGTGGGCCTGGTGATTGCCGCAACGTTGGTCGCCGAGGTCGGGATATTTTCGCGCTTCGACAGTCCGCGGAAGCTCATGGCGTACCTGGGATTAATCCCGGGCGAGCACTCAAGCGGCGGTTCCGTGCGACCACGGGGAATAACGAAGACGGGCAACTCGGCCCTTCGCGCCTTGCTCTTCGAAGCCGCCTGGTCCTACCGCGTTCAGGCCAAGGTGGGGAACTGGATGCACAAGAGTCGTCCGGACATCCCGCAGGCTATCGTTGACATCGCGTGGAAAGCCCAGGTGCGGCTAAGTTCTCGATATCGCAAATTGGTCGGATCAGGTAAAAAAAGCAACGTAGCCATCACCGCCGTTGCGCGCGAGCTTGTTGGATTCCTATGGGATGTTGGTCGCAGATCTGAAGGCGACGTGACTTCACCTGCTGCTTGAGAAGCTAGCCCATAATTAACGGTCGGGAATGGTCAGGGCGTCGGGAGCGGAGAAGGAATCCTCGGGCAAAAATTTGGACGGGTACATCCTACGTCCGCAGCCAGATCGAGGCAGCCTTCCGACGCATCGTCACCATTGGGTAGCCAACCCCAGGACAAGAGTTTGAGCAACCGTCGAGTATTCCCGGCGCTCTGACCCATCCCGACCGTGATACGATGCTATGCGCTGCATGCGAAGCAAGCGGCCTTTTGAGGTGCGTCTAAACTCTAGACAATGGTCATAAGAGTGTTTCCGGCCGCCGACGATCACGACCACCTCGTCCAGATACCAGATATCATTCGGACTTGGCGGTTTCCGACGCAGATGCGCGGCATAGTCCGGCCCGAACTTCTTTGCCCAGCATCGGATCGT
>NZ_JAELTU010000001.1 GCF_016429015.1 Rhizobium sp. ASV20 | reverse complement strand
ATAGGCCCAGAGCGCATTGAGATCATCGAGCGCGACATTGGAGAACGGCGTCAGCCCGGGATCGGGCTTCGAATCCCCCGGCAATACAGCAATCAGCGCACCCTGACGCGCCGCACAGGCATGCAGCGCCTCCAGCGCATAATGAAAGTAGCTTGCTCCTCCCAGCGCCCGCACGATGATCAGCTTCGCATGCCGGGCCGTCCTATCGACATAGGTATCTACGGACATCGGATGCTTCAGGCTCATCAGGCTTGCAAGCCGAAGGGAGCGGCCGCCCTCACCGTGAGCTGCGGCAATCGCCGCAAGCTCGGTGTCGGCGGCCGACAGAAAGACGATATCGCCGGGCGACTGCCCAAGGTCGATCGCCTCCTCGCCGTCGCTGATCGTTCCCTTCTGAGCCAGGAGGAGATGCATGGACTTCCCTTAGGCCAGCGCTTCGATCGCCTTGCGAACGATCGTCTCGTCCATTTCGTGCAGGCCGATCACGACAAGCCGGGTCGCGCGGGCTTCGCCCGGTGTCCAGGCGCGATCGAAATAGGTGTCGATGCGGCTGCCGACGGCCTGCAGCTGCAGGCGCATGGGCTTGCCGGGAACGTCGACGAAGCCCTTGAGGCGCAGCACGTCATGTTCGGCGATCACGCCCTTCAGCGCATCGACGAAGGTAGCCGGGTTGGAGATCGGGCCGAGTTCGGCGACGAAGCTGTCGAATTCGTCGTGGTCGTGCGGCGTGCCGTCCTCATGCTCCAGCTCGTGATGGGATTTGCGATTGACGATATCGTCTTCCGTGCCGATGCCGAGACCGAGCAGAACTGCGGCCGGCACGTCGCCGTTCTTCGCTTCGATGATCGTCGGCTTGCGGGCGGTGCGCGAGGCAACCTCGGCGCGGACGCGGCCGAGACCTTCGCCGTCGATCAGATCGGTCTTGTTGAGCACGATGAGGTCGGCGCAGGTCAGCTGATCCTCGAACAATTCTTCGATCGGGCTTTCGTGATCGAGTGAATCATCCTCGACACGGCGAGCTTCCACCGCATCGTGATCGTCGGCGAAGCGGCCGGCGGCAACGGCGGCGCTATCGACCACCGTGATGACGCCATCGACGGTGACGTGGGTGCGGATATCAGGCCAGTTGAAGGCTGCGACCAGCGGCTGCGGCAGCGCAAGACCCGAGGTCTCGATGACGATGTGATCCGGACGGGCATCGCGCTCCAAGAGCTTCGTCATAGTCGGGATGAAATCGTCGGCAACCGTGCAGCAGATGCAGCCGTTGGTCAGCTCGATGATGTCGTCTTCGGTGCAGTTCTCCGCGCCGCAGCCCTTCAGAACATCGCCATCGACACCGAGATCGCCAAACTCGTTGATGATCAAGGCGATCTTCTTGCCGCCGGCATTCTGCAGGAGGTTGCGGATCATCGTCGTCTTGCCGGCCCCCAGGAAGCCGGTGATGACGGTGGCGGGAATCTTTTCCTGATTCATATGGATCAACCCTTCATTTTCAGCGGCAGGCCCGCTGCGATAAAATAAACTTCGGCACTTGCCGCTGCCACCATCTGGTGAAGACGGCCAGCGTGATCGCGAAAGTCACGCGCCATGCGATTTTCGGGCACGATTCCGAGACCGACTTCGTTGGACACGAGAATGAGACGCGATTGCGCTTTCAGCAGGAATTTCGTGAGAGCGGTAAACTCCGACATCATGCCCCGTTCCGCCATCATCAGATTGGTCACCCAGAGCGTCAGACAGTCCACGAGAACGGCTCGCCCTTCGGCGTCGATGGCGGCGAGCTGAGCCACGAGATCGATCGGCTCCTCATGCGTCTGCCATGAGTCCCCGCGATCGGCACGATGCTGCGCGATGCGCGCGCGCATCTCGTCATCCCACGCCCTGCCTGTCGCCACGTAATGGCGTTCAAGACCCAAGTCCGAAATCAGGGATTCAGCAAATGCGGATTTGCCGGAACGCGCGCCACCGAGGACGAAAACAGCCCGGGAAGTCGAGGAGGACATGCGCTATTTCCGCCCACGCACAACAATACGTGTCGGCAGCGCATGGCCGAAACCGGAAAAATGGCGTCGACACGCCGAAAACTCGTTTTGCGCCATGACAACCTCCGTGCTGGCAGCGGAACTTTCGTTCCCGAAACAGGCTCCTCGCCCGGCACGCTTGGCAGGTCTCCTGGCTCGCGGATAAGGCGCTACGATCGGAGGGCGGCCCGAAATCGGTCGCCCCCGATCTTGCACCAGCGGATCTTTCTCGCCTTCCCGGCAGACACATCATGAAAAGGCGGACGATTCGTAGAATGAGAGGCGTCCTGCCCCGATTGATCATGATGCCACGCCAGTGGCTTTTTCAGTTTGCGGCTGTCCCGCCCGGTCGCCCCATGCGAACCGCAGACGGAATACCCTGCAAACAGAACGAAAGACCCTGACCGCTCTACAGTCGCGGGGTCGGCTGTGATGAGAACGCCCGGATTGGGTCCGCCCCTTCACATTCCCTTTTCATCCCATGCGGCAGATCGCCGCTTGGAAACCATTCGTTATGGCCGCAATGATTAGGCTTTCGCCCAGTTCAAGTCAATCAAGGGCATGGATGATGTGACGTCCGACACATCTTGTGCGAATTCGTCGCAAATTCCCTAGGGAACGCCGGTCTTTTTGCCGTATTTCTTTGATGTTAGGAGTTTATAGAGGTTAAGCCCTCACATTCGAGTAAAAATATATCGTCCGCTCCCCATGCTACAGAAATTTCAACCTCGCCGCCTCGGCGCCTTCTCGGCCCTATTCGATCTCGGTCGATTCAGGGCGTTGCTGCGCCGTGGCGAATTGGGCCTTGTTTTCGCGGGCGCGCTGGCGGGCATAGCCTCCGGCTGCGCCGTGACGGCTATGAGCTACATCTCGCGCAAGCTCCACAGCCTCATTTACGGCATAACGGACTATGAGCGCCTGAGCTCAGCGGCGGTCGCAATTCCCGACAAGTCGGTGCTGCTGATCGCTCCGATCGCCGGCGGCATCATACTGGGTATCCTTCTCTACATATTGTCGCGCACGCGCAAAAAGCCGATGGTCGACCCGATCGAAGCCAATGCGCTGCATGGCGGCCGCATGTCGCTTACCGATAGCATCATCGTTGCCGTCCAGAACCTGATCTCGAACGGCTTCGGCGCATCTGTCGGGCTTGAGGCAGGCTATACGCAGCTCGCCGCCGGCATCGCGTCGAAGTTCGGCTACAAGATGCAGATGCGCCGCGCAGATCTGCGCATGCTGGTCGGTTGCGGTGCTGCCGGTGCCATCGCCGCCGCATTCAATGCGCCTCTGACTGGCGCCTTCTACGCCTTCGAGCTGATTATCGGCACCTATTCCATCCTGACACTGACGCCGGTCGTCGTTTCGGCGTTGATCTCGACAATGATCGCCCGGCTGCTCGCTGGCGATGACTTCGCCATCGATATCGGCCATTTCGGCGCGATCGTGCCGGCAGACTACCTTCCTGCAGTCCTGCTTGGTGCCTTCTGCGCCGGTATTGGCATCCTGATCATGCAGGGCGTCGCCTGGGTGGAGGAGCTGGCACGCAAGAGCTCCATCGCCATGCCCTTCCGGCCGGCTCTCGGCGGCCTCGTCGTCGGTTTGCTGGCGCTGATTTCTCCGCAGGTGCTATCGGCAGGCCACGGCGCATTGCATCTCAATCTGTCTACCGACGTGACGCTGGGCGCACTCGTCGGACTTTTCCTGCTCAAATCACTCGCCTCCGCTGTGTCGATCGGCTCCGGCTTCCGCGGCGGCCTGTTCTTCGCCTCCCTGTTCATGGGCGCATTGCTCGGCAAGATATTCGCCAATTGCGCCCCCTATCTCGATCACGCCACCCTGACACCGGTCGTCTATGCCGTGGTGGGTATGAGTTCTCTTGCTGTCGCGATCATCGGCGGTCCGCTGACCATGACGTTTCTGGCGCTGGAAATCACCGGCGACTTCCCCATCACAGCCCTTGTTCTGGCGGCCGTCATCACCTCGTCGCTCGTCGTGCGCACCACCTTCGGCTACTCGTTCGCCACATGGCGTTTCCACCTGCGCGGCGAAAGCATCCGCAGCGCACATGACGTCGGCTGGATCCGCAACCTCACCGTTGCCCGCATGATGCGTCCTGACGTTCACACCGGGAGTATCGACATGAGCATCGAGGAGTTCCGCAAGAACTTCCCGATCGGCTCGGCACAACGAGTGATCCTGATCGACAAGAACGAGAAATATTCCGGAATGGTTCTCGTACCCGACGTCTATGCGAGTCCGGTCGAAAAGGATGACGAGGAGCACGGCCTTGCCGATTTCATCCGGCTTCGCAATGAGTTCCTGCAGCCGCAGATGAACGCCAAACAGGCAGCCGCGATGTTCGACCAGACCAAGAGCGAAGCGCTGGTCGTCGTGAACGACCTGATCGAGCGCAGGGTCATCGGGCTGCTGACGGAAAGCTACACGTTGCGTCGTTACAGCGAAGAACTCGACCGACGCCGTCGCGAAGTCTCGGGAGAACTCTAGAGCAGGCCATAGACGCCGGTTTTAGCGAACCAGGCTGTCCAGCCAGGCAGGATCGAGAACGCTTTCCAGCTCCCGAGCGATCTCGTCCAGTGCAGCATCGACGCCCGCGCGATAATCCATCCGCTCGCCGGCCAAACCGAAACTTGCGAGCAGCTTTGCCCGATAGGCATCACTTCCGAAAAGACCGTGCAGATAGGTGCCCATGACGCGGCCATCGGGCGATATCGCGCCATCCGGCCGGCCATCGATGACGGCCGAGGGCCGCTCGCAGTCGGCGCCTGACGTCACGCCGAGATGAATTTCGTAGCCGGAGAGCGGCACCTCATATTCCTTTGAAACGGCAATGCTGTTGCGTACCGTCTTTTCCGGCGCCATTTCTGTCTCGACATCGAGAAGACCCAGCCCGGGCGTTTCTGTGATCGATCCTTCGATACCAAGCGGATCGTAGACCGTTCGGCCAAGCATCTGGTAACCGCCACAAATGCCGATAACGCGGCCGCCTCGACGCACATGCATGGCAATATCGCGATCCCAGCCCTGCTCGCGCAGATCGATGAGGTCACCGATCGTAGACTTGGAGCCCGGCAATACCACAAGACCTGCGTCAGCAGGCAGCCGCTCGCCCGGACGGACAAAGACGAGATCGACGTCTGGCTCAGCCCGCAGCGGATCGAGATCGTCGAAATTGGCGATGCGCGACAATACGGGCACCGCAACTTTCAACGCAGCAGCGGAGCCACGCGCCAGCCGTTCCAACACGACGGAATCCTCTGCCGGTAGTCGACCCGCAGCTTTCAGCCATGGGACGACACCATGGCATTGCCAGCCTGTAAAGCCGCCGACAGCCTCTATGCCCTCTGCGAACAAGGAAACATCGCCGCGAAACTTATTGATGAGATAGCCGCGGATCATGCGCCGATCCTCTTCCGGCAATATATGATAGGTGCCAACCAACGACGCGATAACGCCGCCGCGATCGATATCTCCCACCAGCACGACCGGCACGTTGGCCCGCGTCGCAAAACCCATATTGGCGATGTCGCCTCGCCGAAGATTGATCTCGGCCGGCGAACCTGCACCCTCGACGATCACCAGATCGGTTCCGGCCCTTATCGCAGCAAAGCTCTCGAGCACAGATCCAAGCAGCTGCGGCTTCAGCGCTTGATAATCCCTGCCCTTTGCATGTCCCCAGACCTTGCCCTGCACGATGATCTGGCTGCCCGTTTCCGATTGCGGTTTCAGCAGCACCGGGTTCATATGGACGGAAGACGGAACACGCGCCGCAAGCGACTGCAGCCATTGAGCGCGGCCGATCTCTCCGCCATCCTCCGCCACCGCTGCATTGTTGGACATGTTCTGCGGCTTGAACGGACGGACCCTTATGCCGCGATTGGCAAACAGGCGGCATAGTCCGGCAACCAATACCGTTTTTCCGACATCGGAGCCGGTTCCCTGCAGCATGATCGCTCTTGTCATTCCCCTGCGCTCCGAGATGGCGTGCCCCCTGAAAACCCGGCATTTTGCCTTGATTTCGCCGCGATCTTTAACGGCCTGACGCCATCGGCGCCAGACAAAAATGCATCAGTTGCCAACATGCTCTATTTGCGACATCGGATGACGATTCCATCCGTTGTTAGTTATTCCGAAGAGGATTATCTCCATCGCGAAAAGATACAACGAAACGGGCCGATGCGGCTCGGAGGATACCCCAATGCTCTTCATCTTCAACAGACAGAATTCCATCCAGATCGCCTGGAATGGCAAGCTGCCGGCACGCCGCCCGGAAAGCCGCCTGCAGCAGCTCGACACGCGCTTCGGCACCATCGGTTTCATCCGCACGTACAACGTCGGCTGATAGCCGGTCAAGCCACGGCCCTCATGCGCACCAAGCCGCCATGCGACCGCATTGGCGGCTTTGTCTTTATCGCTACGAGAATGAAAACGGCCGAACGGCCAATATTGGCACAGGCGCCTGAAACACGAAAACCGCGCGATCCGAAGATCTGCGCGGTTTGCCAAAAACGCCGGCTTCCTTGCACATACGCCGCAAGGTTCGCTTCCTCCGGTACGCAATACCTGATCCGAAGAAGCAGCGGTGTCCCCCGCCACGCATTGATTGATAAACCGACATCGTTACCGGACGGTTATTAAGTGCTTAATTAAGAATGAATCCGAAATTTTTTTGAAAATTTTCTCATTGGCGTTGTGAAAGCGCGAACGACGCAATTGGAATAGAAAACGTCTTTCAGGGACGCGATATTTTAGGCTTGTTTAATTTCACCCATGCCGGATGGCTTTCACAGGGCCTCTCATTGCCCATTTTGCAGCCGAGAATAGCAGAAAATAGGCTAATTCAGGCGCTTATATCCGCTTCTCCAACAGCCACGATAACTCCACCCGGAGGCCCGACTGTTGATTTCTTCCCTTAAATCCTTAGGCTACCCATTGTCGATGCAAAGAATGCCCAGCCGCGACAGAGTTCCGCGGTCGCAAAAAGACCAAATGCACGACAGCAGCAAAGGGGACCGTGCGGGCGTCGTCAGCGGCGTATGAACGGTTGTGGTTGGACCGCCGCTGACAGGGATCGACAGACATCATGCATGCTTCCGGTCGATCTCCGCAACGTAACGAAAAATTGGGAGACATCATCAAATGAAGAAGCTTCTCGCTTCCGCCATTTTTGCATTTGGCGCCTATGCTTTGGCTGGCTCGGCGCAAGCTGCATCATGCGGCGACGTATCGATTGCCGAAATGAACTGGGCCTCCGCCGGCGTTGCCGCTCAGGTCGACAAGATCATCCTCCAGAACGGCTACGGCTGTAATGTCACGCTGGTCACCGGCGACACGCAACCGACCTTCACCTCCATGGACGAAAAGAGCCAGCCCGACATGGCGCCCGAGCTCTGGGTCAACGCCGTGCGCACCGCGCTCGACAAGGCCGTGTCCGAAGGCCGCCTGATCGAAGCGGCGCCGCTCCTCAGCGACGGCGGCGTCGAAGGCTGGTGGATCCCGAAGTTCCTTGCCGACGCCCATCCGGATATCAAGACCGTTCAGGACGCGCTGAAACACCCTGAACTCTTCCCCGCCCCCGAGGATCCGTCCAAGGGCGCCGTGTACGACTGCCCGGCTGGCTGGAACTGCCAGATCTCGACGACCAACCTGTACAAGGCTCTCGGCGCTGACAAGCTCGGCTTCACGTTGGTCGACACCGGCTCCGCCGCCGGCCTCGATGGATCGATCGCCAACGCCTTCGAAAAGAAGACCGGCTGGCTCGGCTACTATTGGGCTCCGACCGCCATTCTCGGCAAGTACGATATGGTTCGTCTGAGCTTCAACGTACCGCACGACAAGAAGGAATGGGACGCCTGCACCGCGATCCAGGATTGCGCCAACCCGAAAGTGAACTCCTATCCGGTTTCCGACGTCTATACCGTCGTGACCAAGGGTTTCGCTGACAAGGCCGGCGTTGCGATGGACTACGTCAAGACCCGCAAGTGGGACAACGCCACGGTCGGCAAGGTTCTCGCCTGGATGACCGACAATCAGGGTACCAATGAGGACGGCGCCAAGTACTTCCTCAAGACCTATCCCGACATGTGGACCAAGTGGGTTTCCGCCGACGTCGCAACCAAGGTGAAGGCTTCGCTCTGATCCGAGCGACAGAATCGGCGGCTGGCCCACACGCCGCCGCCGATTTTGTATTTTCCGATCGAAACCGCCACTCAGACCGACAGACGGACGCGGCCACAGGTCGCAACGAGCGCAGATCCGCTGCCGCAAATGTAGTAAGAATTGAAAAGCAGCCTGAAGAACCGGTCGCAGTGCTGCAATACCGTTCGTGCATGAAGGCCACATGCCCGAATAGGGAGAGAACCGGATCAAGAAGGGGAAATACATGGCTATTCAGTGTACGATCCTGCCGGATGTGCTTTGCAACTTCCCGGCAATAGACGAATCGCTCATACGCGTCGCGCGCAAGAATATCGACGACGGCTTCAGGGCTATGGTGCGCGCCTACGCCAATATCATCGACACCATCGTGCAGCCCCTGCAATGGTTTCTGAATTATCTGGAGTGGCTTTTCACCAATACGCCCTGGTTCATCGTGCTTGTTGTCATGATGGCCATTGTCTATGCCGCCAGCCGCAATCTGAAGATCGTCGCCGGCACGGCAATCTCGATGGTTCTGATTGGCGTCTTCGGCCTTTGGACCGATACGATGATAACGCTTGCCATGGTCACGGTCTGTACGCTGATCGCCATTGTCATCGGCCTGCCGATCGGCATATTGATGGCGCGTTCAGACAGGCTGCAATCCATCGTCAATCCGATCCTCGACGTGATGCAGACGATGCCGAGCTTCGTCTATCTCATTCCCGTCGTCGTCATCTTTGGCATCGGCAAGGTGCCAGGCCTTATCGCCGTCGTTATCTATGCCGTTCCGCCAATGATCCGGTTGACCAATCTCGGTATCCGCCTGGTCGACAGGGAGGTGCTGGAAGCAGCCGATGCCTTCGGCTCGTCGCACCGGCAGAAACTCTTTAACGTGCAGATCCCCCTTGCACTCCCCACCATCATGGCCGGCATCAACCAGACCATCATGATGTCGCTTGCGATGGTCGTGGTCGCATCGATGGTCGGCGTTGGCGGCCTCGGCAAGAACACGCTGCAGGCAATCAACAACCAGTTCTTCACCGTCGGCTTCCTCAACGGCTTTGCGCTGGTGGCGATCGCCATCATTTTCGACCGCACGAGCCAGGCCTATGGCAGGCGGCTCCAGAAGCACTCGGAGGTCATTCATGGCTAGTCACGCGATCCAGATCAAAAACCTCTATAAAATCTTCGGCCGCCGCGGGCATGACTGTGTGGATCTGGTCAAGAACGGCATGGGCAAGGCGGAACTCAACGAGACGCACGGCCATGTGCTCGGTCTACAGGATATCAGCATCGATATGCCTGCCGGCGCGATCACCGTGGTCATGGGCTTGTCCGGCTCCGGCAAATCGACGTTGATCCGTCATATCAACCGGCTGATCGATCCGACCGTCGGTGAAGTCCTGTATGACGGCGTCGACGTCTGCAAGATGAACGAGAATGCCCTGCGCGAATTCCGGCGCCACAAGACGGCGATGGTGTTCCAGAAATTCGCATTGCTCCCTCACCGCACGGTCCTTGAAAACACCATCTACGGCCTGGACATTCAAGGTGTGCCGCGGAGCGAAGGGGAAAAGAAGGGGCAATACTGGATCGAGCGCGTCGGCCTCAAGGGCTTTGAAAGGCATTATCCGAACCAGCTCTCCGGCGGCATGCAGCAGCGCGTCGGGCTCGCCCGCGCCTTGACCAACGACGCCGACATCCTGTTGATGGATGAAGCCTATTCGGCGCTCGATCCCCTGATCCGCGTCGACATGCAGACCGTGCTGCTCGATCTGCAAAAGGAGCTGAAGAAAACCGTCGTCTTCATCACCCACGATCTCGACGAGGCTCTGCGCCTCGGCGACAAGATCGCGATCCTGCGCGATGGTAAGGTCGTGCAGCAGGGAACCGGCCAGCAGATCGTGCTTCAGCCGGCCGACGACTACATTACTGCCTTCGTCAAGGAGGTGAACCGCGGTCGCATCATCCAGGCACAGACCATCATGAAGCCTTTTGCCGGCGAGCCCAGCAATACGCGCGTCGGCGGCGACATGACGCTGGAAGTCGCCGCCAAGCAGATAACCGAAGCGGGACAGACGGGCGCCACGGTGACCGATGCTGGCGGCAAGCCGATCGGCGCGATCGATCTGCAAAGTATCATCGCCGCCATGGTCACTCCATCTACCCACGAAGCGGCGCACATGGCCGCTGCTTAAGAAGGCGTTACCCGTCTCCTATCATAGAGAGCGCCCTTACGGGCGCTCTTGTTTCTCGCGGCAATCGAACCTTGCGTCAGCACCGCACGCGCGTTGCACCTGCCGATAGAAGCGTCCATATTGGCATCTCATGCTTTCGCACCCATATCGCAAGAGGTGTCATGCCCGTCTCAGCCAGTCTTCTCGCGGATCTTCTAGCTGAAAAAGGCGTTCTGCTGGCCGATGGCGCGATGGGCACGAGCCTTTTTTCTTTGGGTCTCAAGCTCGATCAAGCGCCTGAACTTTGGAACGAGCAACACCCGGAACTGGTCGCAAAGCTGCATCGGGATTTCATCCGCGCCGGCGCCGACATCATTCTCACCAACAGCTTTGGCGGAAACCACCATCGACTGAAACTGCACCATGCGCAGGATCGCGTACACAGCATCAACAAGATGGCGGCAGAAATCGCCCGTTCCGTCGCCCATGAAGCTGATCGCACAATTGTCGTCGCCGGATCGGTAGGGCCGACAGGCGAGCCGCTGATGCCGGTCGGCGCCTTGGCCTATGAAGACGCCGTCTCCGCCTTTGTGGAGCAGATCGAGGGATTGCAGGCCGGGGGCGCCGACATTGTCTGGATCGAGACCATGTCGTCTCCTCACGAAATTCGGGCTGCCGCCGAAGCGGCCGTCAAGGTCGGCCTGCCATATATCTATACGGCATCGTTTCACGCAGACGGCAGGACCATGACCGGCCTGCATCCGGAAGACATTCATGGCATAGCGACGGATATTGGCGATGGCCCCCTCGCCGTCGGCGCAAATTGCGGCGCAGGACCTGCCGATACCTTGTCAAGCCTGCTTCTCATGACCGAGGCAGACCCTGCGGCAACGGTTATCGTCAAGAGCAATTGCGGCATACCGAAAACTCGCGACGGCCGGCTCAACTATCCGGGCACGCCGCAGCTGATGGCGGACTATGCTCGCCTGGCCCGGGATGCCGGCGCGAGGATTATCGGCGGCTGCTGCGGCACCTCCTGCGACCATCTGGCCACCATGAGACGGGCGCTGGACGACAATCCGGCCGGTCCTCGCCCATCGTTGGAGACAATCACCGGACGGATCGGGCCGCTAAGTTTCCCTTGAGCATTTCCAGGAAAAGCGCGCAGCGGCTTTCCGCCTCGATTACGTCAAAACAAGACGATAGAACGTTTGGGCGCGTTGAGGAAAAGCGAAGACGCTCAAGAGCACAGCGTGCCAAATCTAGCAACACGCCGCCAAAACAGGCGGCAAATCGCCGCTGGCTCGATGGCATGGCTCTGGCTCTCCCCGAACCAAAGCCCCATTACTCATACGGAACGGATCACGCCGGTGAAAACATCCGGGGCGTCACATCGACGAGCGGCTCTATCGGCTCGAACCAATTGCCCCACTCGTCGGCGTCCACCATCTTCAGTTCGTTGCCGTTGCGAAGCGTCCAGGCTCTGACCCGACCGGCATGTTTCCAAAGCAGTTCCCGATAGTTCGAGACATGCTCGCCACTGCGCGCGACAAGATGCACCTCACAAAGAAACTCGGGATGAAGCACTGTGCGACGCATATCGTCAGTCTCGTGATCGCAGGTGACGAAAACAACCGGATCGCGTTCACGTCCACCTACGGCCAGAATGAACTCCACCAAGCCGTCTGCCTGCTGGGCATCGACAAGATAGATGATCGAAGAGGCGTCCGCGGCATCCGAACGCAAGAGAGAGATCGGATATGTCGATGCGGGAACGTCATCCTGCTTCGACAAGCTGCCGTGGCTCGAACCGAAGCCAGCATACGATTGACCGTGGATCGTCGAGTGCTGCCCCTCTATCGGCTGCAGCCACCTTTGTTTTCTCGGCACGATGTACGCGGGAATGCCCTCACCAAGGAGATATTGTGCGAACCAGGCGTCGACCGTCTTGATGTCCTGGAAATCGCCCAGCTTCGCCTTCACCGTGGTTGAATGGAAGGCAGCGGCATTGGTTCCGACGATATGGACCCGGCGACGGCGCATCAATGCGCGCTCCAAATCGACATTCACCCGTTCTTCACGCGCATAATGACCTTGGCTCGATTGCAACATGATCGTGCCGCGAACACCAACGGCAGCAAGGCCGCGTGATTGCGCCAACTCGCCGACCATTCGTGCCACGAAATCATCGGGATAGACGATGTCGTCATCGCAGGTGATGTAGACGGCGTCCTCGACCTGCTCCAATCCCCAGAACTTGCCGGCATCGCCGTAGCGAGCACCATCCGTATCGATGAAATACCGGATCTTCGTGTGCTCGGTAATAAAGCGCGGCGGCTGTGCGAAGCCGTTCAGATAGACGTAGAGACAATCGACTTGCGGCAACAGCGACATCACGGCCGCGCGCAGAGCGACTTCGTTTCCTGCCGCGGACGCCATGCCGGCAACGATCCGCTGCGTCGGCGGAAGCAGCGTCAGATTGTGAGAGTCGATCAAATCGAGGGCACGCGCCGGGGCATCAGCTTCCACATGAACCGGCTCGAATAGATAGGTCGGCGTGTCGTTGTAGAAGCGTATCTTGCGGTAGCCGAGCGGACGGAGCACGACTTCGACTGCCGCCAGGATTTCGCGTGTAGCGGCGCTGACAAGCAGCTTCGGCCGAGAGCGTATGATGGTTTCCTGCGCCCCCCGAAGCACGTCTGCCTCCGCGCCCCCGACATCGACCTTGATCAGATGTACCCGGTGCTCGGCGACGAGATCATCAAGCTTCGCCATCTGGACGGTACCGTGCTCGCCCGGCTGGAAACGGGCGTCTCCAAGATCGGAAAATTCCGCGCCGACGATCTCCCCGGTCCCCGGACCGGCGCCAAGAGCAAGCGGGCAAAGCTCGACGAGCCCGTTGATTCCGTTAAGCTCCACATTGGCCTGCAGCGTGGCGAAAGTGACCGGATTGGGTTCGAATGCGATCGTCCGGACACCGAGGACCGAACCGAAAAAAAGCGTATGGTTACCCACATGCGCGCCAACGTCGACGACCAAGGCATCTTCCGGCAATGACGATCCGACGTCTTCCAGCATGGCGCGCTCATAGAAGGCGCTGTTCTGCTGGATGATCCTCTGGATGTGATCGTTCGGATCGGGAAGGTGGAACCGGACCGGATTCCGGTAACTGTTCACTTCACAGGCGATTGTGGCTTGCAGCGTCATCGCAGTTCTTTCCAACATGCAAAGGTTTAGGGGCAAGGACTTATCGGGAATACATCGGCAGGTCGAAATATGGTCAGCGGCCGCCGCCGACCAACAATCCACTGCCGCCGATGGCATCGAGACTGAACTTCAATCCGGCGCTGACACCGGCCCATCGCTCGGCTACCAATGCCTCGGTTGCGCGGTCCTGCGCAAACAGGCAGAGACTGAAGCCCATAGGCGACAAGTTATTCGCCAGGGCCGGCAGAGCCAGCAACGCACTCTCGGCCGGATAGGACGTATTCTGCAAATCCACCACGACCAGATCGAATTTGATCTCCTCGCCGATTTGGCGGGTATCGGGGAAGATCGCCGTGACATCCTCGAAGCCCACCTGGGCTGCCTCGGTCTCTATGATGGAAATGCCTTCCGTCAGACCGCTGGCGATGAAGCGTCCTTCCAGATCCGCAACCTCCTCCGGCGTCATGCACAGGCAGTTCAGGCCGGCACCTTGGCCGGACAGCAGCGAAGCCAGCGCCAATGCAGAACGCGGAGCTCCTATGTGCAGAACATTCGGCCGCTCGCTTCTTCCAAAAGCTGCGCGGCGAAGCGCCCATATCTGGATCGGCGTCAGCGGATTGCGACCGGCAACGCACTGAGCATCGAGCAGGTTCGGATAATCCGCAGCAAGAATTCCTGCCGCCGTCATCTGCCAGGCGTCCGTGCCACCGATCGCGGCAACGACAGGGGCGGCCTCAGAGGCATCGCTGTCGGCGCGAACAGGCGCAACAGCACGAGGCTGGGCTACCGACTTTAGAGGTCGCGTCAGCGGCAATGGCGGTTTGGTGAAAGCATGCTGTGCCGAACGCTGCTGCGATGTGGAATTCAGGCCGCGCGAATGCGGGTCGAGGTTGTGATGTGAATAGGGATTCGTCGCGGTGTAGCAATGCGCATTGACCGGCATGAATTCGTAATGCCGCGTCTGATCGAGGATGGGCAACGCAAGAGCGATGTCGCAAGCGGCCATGAACCACTGCCCGGCATCGTCCTTGAAATAATCTTCGGGAATATTTGCGAGCAAGGACGCGCGAAAACTGAAGAGATGGCTGGTTTTCCAACCTTGCCGGCGCGGCGATAGGTTGGGGTCGAGAGGACCATTGCCGCCGAGCCCGCCGCCATCGGTGATGAAGTTCGTCCAGACGACGTCCTTGCCGTTTGCATAGCTCTGCGACATCTGCTCAAGAATGTCGGCGATGATCAGCTGGTCGTCACCGTCGAGGATGGCGATAAACTCGGCCATGTCGGCGCGCGGTCGCAAATGCTCCCAGACGTTACGCGATTTGCCGAGTTGCACATCGTTACGGATGAAGGTGTGCCGGTTCGGAAACAGATCATTCAGAAGGCCGGCGGCGATTATGCCCGTGTCGTCCTTGGAGCAATCATCGACGAAAAGAACGTGCAGCTCGTCAAGCGTCTGCCTTGAAAGGCTCGCGAGGGATTGCCGGACATACATTTCGCAATCGCGCGCCGTCATGAAGATCAGCGCCTTCACCTCGTTTGCAGTATTTGTCATCAACGTTTCGAAGCCTCAATCCGACAATGTGCAGCCAGAGGATATGGCATCCCCTTTTATTTCGATTAGCGAATGTGGCTGGCTCCAACCTTGCGCACCGCCAGGCTCAACCCGGCAGCATTTCCGTCACGGCAATGATCGGACCGAGCGGAAACAGGCCGTCGCGCCGCTGCCATTCCGGAATATCGAGGCTGGAAATGCTTCCGTCGAGAAACAGCGCATTCGCGCAACCAAGCTCGTCGCGGAAAAGCGTCGCAAAATCGTGAAAACGCACAGGACCGTCGGAGATGGCGAAGACGACCTTGCCGTCTTTCGCGACACCGACCCCGTTTCGTGTCTTGAGGCTGGTGCTGTCGGCAAGGAATGACGGGTGAAGCTTGCCGTCCATGACGAGCATGGGACCGGATTGAGTGGCGTAGAACGGTTTGATGCCGGAGACTGCGAAAGCCTTGCTCTCCATCACGCCGGCGCGTCCCGGCAGGAGGTAGAAGATCCCGTTCGGCAGCAGGTGAAAATTGCCCCACCCCTTGTTGGTATTGATCGCCTTTAATTCCCGGCCGTTCTCGATGAAGAGGCCGACAGGCGATTGGTCATCGAGATACATGCCGCCATTCATGGCAAATCGCACATAGATGCGATCCTGGCGCAGGTCGTTCTCGAGCGCCCGGAAGGAACCGTATGGTTTGCCGGTGCGATCATTCTGAAACAGCTGGATATCGTCAGCAACCGGGTCGAAGACGCACACCGTGTAGCTGTCGCCGAGATGTTGAAGCTTGCGGCATGCCTCGCCAGCCGACACTGCGCCGGCATAAGCAAGAAAAGCCAGGATCATCATCAATCGAATCAAGCGCATAACTCCGCAAACATAGCATGGGCGACAGAGCGCTATGCAATTGCGGCGAAACGAGGAAACCCGCTGGCTCCTGCACCATTCGTCAGAGGTAAACCCAAACGCTCCGGCGAAACGTCCAACCGCAGCACTTCAGTGCAATGGTTGCGAAGAGCGATACAGCCTGGGAGTGACTGAATATACGGTACGACGATCATGCTCGTCAGATTCGTAGCCGGCGACAGATCTTCCCAGGTCGCCGGCGTGCGGAGGGCGGCAACTCGCTACTGCGCGGCCTTCTTGACGGTATGACCCGCATCCTGTGTCGCATGGACCGCATTCGCTGTGTCTCTACCCACGCCGCGAATGGTGTTGGCACAGGAAGCGAGAACCATGAGGACGGCGCAGGCGGCGGCAATTTTGCCAAGTGTAGATGCGGTCATGATTGTTACCCTCTCTGAATAGACTTGATCAACAAGAGCGGAGACAAGTTCTCCGCGAGGTAAACGCACCAAGACGCGAAAAGTTCATGAGGTCGCGCGCGGCGCAATCGTGCGCGAGATATTGCTGTTCACTACAATGAGTCGGTCTGGTTCATAGATCTGCAGCCTTGCCCAGCAATGCGCCACCTTTGTCTTCACAAGATCGGCCCGCTATCTGGAAAGGATTGTTGTCAACCGACGCTTACGGCTATGCTGATACTTGCAGTCTCCGGAACGTAATCCGCAAAGCCTGCACATGGGAGCCAGCGCGTTGCTGCCGATTGCCGAGATGGTTTCTTATCCCGTCGCTTTTCGGCCCATGCAGCGTCGTGCCAAGCGCAGTGAGCTCTTCGGCCGCCGTGCATTGTAGGATGAGAGGGAGATTTCGCGCATGACGGTAAGCATCGTCGTCGACCAGTGGCGTACTGGAAGACGGATCGCCGCAAAAAGAAACTGGCATGTGGCGAGATTCGCTTATGCGCCCGAACGACGGGCGAGAAGCGCCAGGGCCGGAGATATCGACAATGGTTGACGCCGTGCAGAAAACCGTCGTCACGGCTCCCATCGTCAAGACCGCCGGCAATAGCCACACGCCCGACGGTGTTTTGCCAAACCGAAGAACTCAACGAAGATACGCCGTTCGGCTATGGGTCGTGCGTCACTCGCGTTTCTTCGAATGGTTCTATGGCCGCTTTGCCAGCGCGTTTTTGCTGCTGCATCCCTTTTGGACATTCGTCGGCTACGGGCGTGCGGAGCGGCCCGTCGCCTTTGTTGAGCGCCATGTGAAAGGCTTGCTGTTCGACTGTCGCATGTGCGGCCAATGCGTGCTGTCGTCGACCGGCATGTCCTGCCCGATGAACTGCCCCAAGCAGTTGCGAAACGGCCCTTGCGGCGGGGTGCGCGCCGATGGCAATTGCGAAGTCGAACCCGACATGCCCTGCGTTTGGGTGCAGGCGTGGAAAGGTGCCGGGAACATGGTTCATGGCGATGGCATCTTGAAGGTACAGGAACCGGTGAACCAGTCGCTACGCGGCACGTCTTCATGGCTGCGCGTCACGGCTGCAGCGGCTGCGGCACGCGGCGCTGCAAAAGAGGAAGCCTGACCGATGGCCCATATCGACGAAAACCCGTTGGGCATTGGCCTGCCGCTCGATCCCCTGCCCGGCCACTCCTCGCTTGGCCGGCTGGAGCGCGTGCTGCGTCGTGGCGAATTCGCCGTCACCGCTGAACTCAACCCACCCGACAGCGCCAACCCCGAAGATGTCTACGAGCGCGCCGCGATCTTTTCCGGTTGGGTCGATGGTATCAATGCCGTCGATGCGTCCGGCGCGAACTGCCATATGTCATCCGTCGGCATCTGCGCGCTCCTCACCCGCATGGGCTATGCGCCCATCATGCAGATCTCCTGTCGCGACAGAAACCGGATCGCCATACAGGGCGATGTGCTCGGCGCAGCCGCAATGGGCGTGTGCAATATTCTATGCCTCACCGGCGATGGTGTGCAGGTGGGCGACCAACCCGGCGCCAAGCCCGTTTTCGATCTCGATAGCATGTCGCTGCTGGAAACCGTGCGCACGATGCGCGACGACGCGAAATTCCTGTCCGGTCGAAAGTTGACGTCACCGCCGAAAGTCTTTCTCGGCGCGGCCATCAACCCATTCGCTCCGCCTTACGACTTCCGCCCGCATCGGCTGGCGAAGAAGATCGAGGCCGGCGCCCAGTTCGTGCAGAGCCAATATTGCTACGACGTGCCGATGTTCCGAAACTATATGCAGAGGGTACGCGACCTCGGCCTGCATGAGAAATGCTTCATTCTGGTGGGCGTCGGCCCGTTGGCTTCGGCCAGAGCCGCCCGCTGGATGCGCTCAAACGTGCCGGGCGTGCGTATTCCCGACACGATCATCGAACGCATCGAGGGAGCGGCAGACCAGAAGAAGGAAGGCAAACAGCTCTGCATCGACATCATCAACGAGGTGAAGGACATCGAAGGTGTTTCCGGCATCCATGTCATGGCCTACCGCCAGGAAGAATATGTCGCAGAAATAGTGCATGATTCCGGCGTGCTTCGCGGCCGCCAACCGTGGAAGCATGAGGTCGGTCGCAGCGACGCGCTTGTCGCGGAACGTCTCGGCCACATCCGCGAGGGCAAGGAGGAGTATCTGCAGGACTTGGCAGAAGCCGCGGCGCATCCGTCGCAGCTCAAGGCACACTGAAAGCCTGCGAAGAAGCGAGAAGACCTTCCAGCCTGATACCGTCTCTTACAGCAACCGCTCCCATCGGGCCGCCTCATGGACGCGCGCAAGACAGGCGCGACCACCAATGTAAGCACAACGAGGAAATAATGATGTCGACGAACCGCCGTCTTTCGAACAACCTTGCCACTCTATGGATCGAGGCGCCCATCGTCATCGCAATGCGGATGCAGCAAATGTGGATGACTGCCATGACGGGCAGCGTCAATGCCACTGAACTCAATCGCATGGTCTCAGAAAAGCTGATGGCCGCAGCCGAAAGCGCCGTCGCCGTCAATATGGCCGTGGCACAGCAAAATATCGCGACGATGACGGCAATGGCGACAGGTGGCGCCCCCTCGTCGCGCCGCGCAGCCGATGCCATCGCTCAGGCAGCGGTCAAGCCCTACAGCAAGCGCGTGCGCTCGAACATGCGCCGCCTCAGCAAACACAAGGGCTAATCGGCAAGGGTGGCGCGGCTTGCGACCACGGGCGAAAGCCGCTGAGCGTCTGCGACTTACGCCGCCATTCTGCGGCCGATCTCGACGAATGCCTGACGTATGCTATCGGCCACCGCCTTCATCGGCCCCGTCATCTGCGACGCCGTCAACAGGCGAATGTCGAACGGGGTCAGCTCCGGCAGCCCCTCGTTCGGTCCGAGGATTTCCATATCCTCTGTGACGTAGGAGCGCGGAAACGGCGCGACGGCAAGGTCGGAGACGATCGCAGCGCGCTGCGCCATCGTATGGGCGCTGAGATAGGACACACGATAGGCCCGCTTCTGCCGCTCCAGTTGCGCCATGGCTTCTGATCGCCAGATGCAACCTTCCTCCCAGATGGAGATCGGCAACGGATCGCGGCGATAGGCCGTGCCGCACTTGGCACCGGCCCAGACGAGGCGCTCGGTATAGATCACCTCGCCTTCCGTCGGAAGCGGACGTGTCGCGCAGTTGATCAGCGCCAGATCGAGCCGCTGCTCTTCAATGCGCTTTTTCAGCTGAATGCTCATATCCACGACGACATCGACCATGATGCCGGGATAGCTCTCCGAGAAGTTTTTCAGAATGGTCGGCAGCAGGCGCTCGCCGATATCGTCAGGTGCGCCGAGCCGCACCACGCCGCTGAGTTCCGGCATGATGAAGCGCGAAACAGCCTCGTTGGAGAGCGCCAGAATGTTGCGGGCATAGGAAAGAAGCATCTCTCCATGCTGTGTGAGGCTCACCGAACGGGCGTCGCGCAGGAATAGTGTTACGCCCAGCTGCTCTTCCAGCTTCTTGATCTGCATGGAAACGGCAGACGGCGTGCGAAAGACCGCATCGGCGGCCGTGGAGAAATTGCCGGTTTCGGCAATGGCCACAAAGGTGCGCAGAACTTCATTGTCAAGCAACGGTATGGGCCGGCGAAACGGTACGGTCATATCGACACCTTCAATTTTTCTGATACTAACCACCATATCATTTCATTTGTCTGAATGTCAATAAATCACCATATTAGAGCTAGTGAAATTGATAGAGGCAGCCGCAAGGAGTAAAATCATGGCTGACACGGCATTCAGCGAAACCTCTCGCCTTCTGACACTCTTTCATGTCCGGAAAATTCAGCGGGTGGCGCAGCACACGCTCGATGAGATCGCAGCGCGCTTTCCCTCGCATCTGATCGACGATGTCAATGCGCGCGGCCTGCCCCCGGATCGGACACTCTCCGCCTTGGATCGGACACCCGGCGAGGTAGCCATCTTCAAGAAATCTAATGGCAACTATAAGATCTATTCGTTTGATTGATGAATAGCTCAGGTTCATATTACCATTCGATAGCGAAGATCTTTTGAAAGTTTAACCCAGAAAGGAGCTTGAAATGACGTCCATCACCTACAGACACACAGGAAGGACGCAGAGAGTACCTCTCTCCGGTAACAGCCACATGCCCCTCTTCTCCCGTGTTGCCCGTCATTGGCAACAGTGGCGTTCGTTGCGGGAGCTTGAATCCCTGTCGGACGACGTGCGCAAGGATATGGGCTGGCCGGCAGCAGACGAAACCCAGAACCCGAAGGCTACGCGATGATCGTGCAAGCCGGTGAATAGCAAAGGCGGCGCTCAACTCCGACGGGTGTCGCCTTTTGAACATCCGCTCACCTCTGCGCGCATTTCGCATTAAACTTGATAATTAGCCACATATATATTCGGCGATCCCGGCAGTTTGCTTGCCCTCATCTCGATTCCCCTTTCCAGAGCTTCATTTTTCAGAGTAGGCGCAAATATCCCTTTGCGGCCGCGATTATCCATGCCAATGTCGCTAATAGACCATCCAGTCGACGTATTTGACGCAAGGAATACAGTATGGTCCTGGAGGATGGATTTTCACGATATGAGCAAGACACCGATTAAGACGCGTTCCCTGGTTTTCTTCCTCGTTCCACACTTCACCATGCTGCCGTTTTCCGCCGCGGTAGAGACGCTGCGGATTGCCAACCGCATGCTGGGCTACCCTGCCTATACATGGCGTCTCGCCTCGACCGATGGGCAGAAGGTCTATTCATCCAGCGGCATCGGGCTCGAAGTCAACTCGGCGCTCGCCGACGAGCGCCGTTATCTCGGCGGCGAAAACCGCCCGAGCATGGTGTTGGTCTGTTCCGGCATCTATGTCGAGGAGTTCCAGAACAAATCGGTCAATGCCTGGCTGCGCGAGACCTATAATCGCGGCGTCGCCGTCGGCAGTCTCTGTACGGGCGCACATGTGCTTGCCCAGGCGGGTCTGCTGAACGGCAAGCGCTGTGCGATCCATTGGGAAAACCTGCCCGGTTTCTCCGAAACCTTTCCGCAGGCGGAAGTCTACGCAGATCTCTACGAGGTCGACAGCAATCTCTATACTTGCGCCGGCGGCACCGCCTCGCTCGATATGATGCTGAACCTGATCGGCCAGGATTTTGGCGAAAACCTCGTCAACCGGGTTTGCGAGCAACAGCTGACCGACCGCGTGCGCAGTCCGCACGATCGTCAGCGCCTGCCATTGCGCGCGCGCCTTGGCGTACAGAATGCCAAGGTGCTGTCGATCATCGAACTGATGGAAAGCAACCTCGCAGAACCGCTGTCGCTGCTCGAAATCGCTGATGATGCTGGCCTGTCACGTCGCCAGATCGAGCGGCTCTTCCGTCAGGAAATGGGACGCTCCCCTGCTCGATACTATCTTGAGATCCGGCTCGATCGCGCCCGGCATCTCTTGGTGCAGTCTTCCATGCCGGTCGTGGAGGTGGCCGTCGCCTGCGGTTTCGTCTCCGCCTCGCACTTCTCCAAGTGTTATCGCGAACTATACAATCGTTCGCCGCAACAGGAGCGCGCCGAGCGCAAGCTGACCATGTCGACCAACCGCACCGGCATCGTCGTCTGAACAGCTTTCAAGCGGAAAGAGCCAGCAATGCAGGCGGCCTACTCAGCCGCCTGTTCCGCCATCTTATAGTCTGAATAGACTTGATTGCGGCCATTGTGTTTGGCCATGTAAAGAAACTGGTCGGCGGCATTGAGATAATTGTCGAAGGCTTCGTAACCGACGATCTCCGCAACACCGATGGAGACCGTGACCGACAGCTCCTCATCATCGGCATGCACCTTCAAACTCGCCAGGCTAAGACGCACTTCGTCGCACAAAGCCGTTGCCGCACGCGAATTCATTTCCGTGAAAAGAATGGAGAATTCCTCTCCGCCAAGCCGGGACAACAGGTTGCCGCTTCCCTCAAAGAGAGACTGAAGCCGGCTCGCGACCGCCTTCAGCACCTGGTCTCCGATCTCGTGCCCATAAGTATCGTTCAAATTCTTGAAGTGATCGATGTCGAGGATGGCGACAGAACTCGGGCGCTGGCGGCGCAGGCACTCGTTCACGAGCTTCGGCCCGTGATCATAGAAATAGCGCCGGTTATAGAGGCCTGTCAGATAGTCGCTCGCGGCCGCCGCGCGCAATTGCTTCAGCTGCGTCAGCGTCTCGACGTTCAAGGCGATGCGGCACTGCAATTCTTCCGGAACATAGGGGCGATAGATAAAATCGCTGGCACCGGCTTTCAGGAAGGTCGCAGACAACAGCCGATCGTTCGACGAGGAAATGCCGATGATGCGCATTCGGTCTGACCCATGGCGATGACGGATACGCCGGGTCAATTCGTGCCCGTTCATGTCGGGCATGTTGTAGTCGGTCACGACGACTTCAATGTCATCGAATTGCTCGAGCATCGCCAACGCTTCGACGCCTGTGCTGGCTTCAGCGACCTTGAACTGCTGGGCCTGCAGCAGATCGGTCAGCATCTTGCGAGCGGACGGCAGATCATCCACAACCAGCACGCGTGTCAAACGGTTGGCAATGGCGCGCCGTACAGCCGAAACGAGATTGTCGAGCGCAAACTCGCTGTCTTTCAGCACATAGTCGACGACGCTGCGCTCCATAATGCGATTGCGTGTCGCAATGTCGAAAGACGCAGTGAAGACGATGGTTGGAATATTGTGGGAAACGGCGACGTCAAGCGCCTCGCCATGCGCGGCATCCGGCAGGTTGAGGTCAACGACGGCCATTGTGAAGTCGCTTCCGGCCGTCTCCAGCGTCTCGTTGAGCATCTTCAACGAAGAGCAATGGGTGACGGCAAGGCCAAGTTCGGTTTCAAACCGATGCGACAGAACGGCGGAAAACATGCGTGAGTCCTCCACCAGAAGTATCTTCTGGCTGTCATTGCGACGGCTTGCGCCACCGCCGAGGGATCCCGCATGCAATACCATTTCCCTTCAATTCCTCCCATGCCTTCCGGCACACACGAATATTCAGTCAATCGCAGGTCTGCCAAACCGTCTTCCATCTATCCTGAACAGGATTCGTGAAAAAATTGGAACCACTGATTGTAGACTTTCACATAAAAATGAATCTTCCTCACATTTTTACAGGAATGGCATCCCTGAATTACCTCGTGTCAGGCCGATTCAGTGACCCGACGGGCCAAGCGGATCTGCAATAACGTATCCAGGTTTTGATTCACGCGGCAGTAGAATTCCTCGTCAATGAACGGCCGCAGGATAAAATCGTTGCCCCCCGCCTTGAGGAAACGCGCCGAAAGCAGCCGATTGTTTGATGACGAAACGCCGATGATGCGCAGCTCATGCGAGCCAGTCGTCGCACGGATGCGCCGCGTCAGGTCAAAACCATCCATGTCGGGCATGTTGTAGTCAGTGACCATCAGGCCGATATCAGGATTGGTCTTTAGCAACTCCAGCGCCTTGGCGCCGCTTTCCGCGACGCTGACACGGAAATTGTAACGCTTCAGTCGGCTGGAGAGCAAAGCACGCGCCGTTGCGCTATCGTCGACAATGAGGACGTGATGGCGATGGTTGGTGAGGAAACGGCAGATCGACTCCGCGAGCATGTCGACCGCGAAAACATTGTCCTTGAGGATATAGTCGACCACATCCTTGGCAATCAGTTCGTCGCGCGTCCCTTCCAGAAAGGTGCCGGTAAATGCGATCGTGGGGATGCTGAGATCAAGCAGGTATGTAAGGGCCTCGCCCTTTTCTGCGCCGGGCAGGTTCATATTCGAAATCGCCAGCTTGATCGGCTCCGACGATTTGTCGTAGGCCAGCTGTAATTCCTCGAAATTTCGGCAGCTTTCGACATCGATATCCAGAAGCTCTTTCAGCTTGGCACGGATCATCGAGGTAAAGAGATTTGAATCCTCCACAAGAAGAATACGCGAACCCGCAAGCGACGCACCGGAATATTGCATCCCCGAAACACCCAGAAATGGCATAGTAAAAACCTGTTTGAAAATTGCCCCTCTATAGTTTTTCTAGAACGAAAGTCTTTGAGTATTTATTAAGTCGTCTCACGTCCCGACGATGAAGGAAGAGACGCATCACTGGCGCGAAACTCTTCGGCCAGGCGCCGTGTCCAACCGCCGGCGCTAGCGACCTGGCGGCCCCAGCAAAAAGGCGACCTTTTGCAAATGCCGAAACGACGTCAAACAGGGGAGATCATCCCTCCTCGAGTTTCGTTATTCCGCCGCTGATTTGCCCCGACGACGGCCTGTGCTCTTTGCGTCGGGCACACGCTCTTCCGAGGATGGAATAATATTTTCGGCCGTATCAATCTCGCCTTCCGGACCATCGGCCGAATCCGCCAGCTTCTTGTCGCCGACGTCAGTCCGCCGGCCGCGTCCGCTATCGCGAACGATATGCAGTTCCTGGTGTGGATAGGGGATGGAAATCCCCTCCTCGCGGAACCGCCTAAGGATCTCGATGCGAAGATTATTGCGGGTCTCCATGCCGTCGGAGAGATCCGAGAGGTAGAAGCGCATTTCGAAATCGAGCGATGAAGGGCCGAAGCGCAGAAACTCCACGTGCGGCTCCGGATTTCTCAATACCTTCGGAACACCGCGCACGAGTTCCAGCAGGATCTCCATCACTTTGCGCGGATCGGAATCGAAGCTGACGGAGACCGGAATTTCGGAGCGTGCAAGCCGGTTGCGATGCGTCCAGTTGCCCACGGAGGCGTTGATGAGCTCGGAGTTCGGCACGATGATCGACTGCTTGCGGAAGGTCTCGATCTCTGTCGCACGAACCGAGATGCGCTTGACGATACCTTCCGACGTGCCTGACACGATCCAGTCACCGACCTTGAACGGGCGCTCGACCAGCAGGATCAGACCGGAGACAAAGTTCGACACGATGTTCTGCAGACCGAAACCGATACCGACCGACAGAGCGCTGGCAACGAGCGCAAGGCTCGACAGATCGATGCCTGCGGCCGAAATGGAAATGATCGCGGCGACCGCGATGCCGAGATAACCGATGCCCGTCTTCACCGAATTGCGGACGCCGAGATCCACCTGCCCACGCGCCATGACATTGCTGTCGAGCCAGCGCTGGAACCAGCGTGTGACGAGATAACCACCGGCAAAAAGCAGGATGCCCACGCAGATGCCAAGCAGCGAGATCGATATGTTGCCGATCTTTATTTCGGTGAAGAGCCTGTAGGCGAAGAGTTCCAGATCCTGGATATGGAACCCCCATGACAGCAGGATCAGGGGAATGCCCGTCAGCAGCGCGACAGCATAGGTCGCGAGGCCAGCCACAAGACCGCCCTGGTCGAGCGCAACTTCGCCGAGCTTGAGACGGCTTTCCAGGAACCGGCCGATAATGGTTTCGGCAAAGACGCCTTGCTTGGAGACCGCCTTGCCGAGCTGAATGCCAAGATACATCGTCGCGATGACGGCACTCGTGACGATCATCTGCGTTGCCATGAAGCGGGCAAGACCAACATAACCGATGAACGACGTGAAGATCACCAATATGCCGAGACCGCGAAGAATGATGGCCATACCATGCGGCCATTTGCGGCCCGGCGCATCGGGATCGCCGTTCTTGGCCAGCATCGGTGAGCCGAACGACGCCGCAATCAGGATCACGCCGATCAGCATGGCTGCAAAGAAGCTCTTCGCCACTGTGACCACGACCGGTGACCCCATCGACTCGCTGATGCGGTCGAAGACGTAGTCCAGCCCGTTGACCACCGCCATGGCCTGCAGGCACCAGGTCAGCGAATACGCGCCCTTGTTCGACAACTTCACCAGGCGCCAATGCGGCCTGAACGGTGCGAACACGGCGTTGCTCAGGCGTCCGACGAAATAGACGAGCCCGATGAAGCCGAAGAGCGCCGCCAGTATTGGCGCGATGTCCGGCCGCAACACATTGAAATTCGAAAGGAAGAAGAAGGAGGTGACCAGAAACGCCGCCAGCGACATGGTGCGGATCAGTGTCGACCAGAAGGCCACGGAGAGCCGGCTGATATAGGGCGGGCTCTCGACGGCCTCATCCTGCACATAATAGCGACGAAACAGCCGGTAACCGCCGACCAGGAAGATGAGTGCGGCAACGATCGACAGGAAAACGGCGGCAAGAAGCGAACCCAGCTTGGCCTTCAACACAAATCCGATCCAGCTGGTAACAGCATCCCGGAAGCTGACGCTCTCCTCGACAAGAGCAGACCCTGCATCCTGCAAGGTCCCGGCAGAAATCTCCGTTCGTTTCAGCAATGTCTCGGCAAACAGCTTGCGGCGCTTTTCGACCAGCTGCATCGATATCCGATTGGTCTCTGCAGTGAGGTTATCGGCATCGAGTATCAGGGCGCTGATCTGCGAACGCTCGGCATTCAGCCGATCCCGCTCCTGAGTAACGATCACAGCCTCCGGCGGTTGGCCTTCTTTCGGCACGGGACCAAGCTGCGTCAAGCGCGCATCGATCTCGGCGGTACGCGGCTTCAGCCGCGCCGAAACGCCTGCAATGGCACGCCCCAGTTCATCCGCACGGCCGGAAAGCGCGACCAGCGTCTCGTCATCGCCGCCCGGCTGCTTTGCGCTGTCGTGCAGCGATGCATAGTCCTTTCTTGCCTTGTTCAGATCGGCAACGGCGGCGTCGAGCAATCCGTTCGCGAGCGGCTGGATTTGCTGATCCGCCTGTTGTTGTGGAACCGGTTGCGCCTGCGCGGGGGGCTGCATCTGTGCCGGTTGCTGATCCTGCGCGAAGGCATCCGCGCTGCAAAGCGGAACGGCCGCCACGCTCAGTCCCAGCAGCAAGACGGACAGCAGAAGAAAGCGGAAATTCAACAGGCGCAAGCAAAGCTCCTCGTCGCACATGACGTCACTGATAAAGGATGACCAGAATCGCCAGATAGAATGAAGAAGCGAGTCGTTTCTATCGTGGTTGCGAATTTCTTAGTCTTTGCGCGTACGCCTTGTAAGACAAGAAAGGCGACACAAAGGCATTCGCGCAACTATGAAGCACAGCCGTCGCCCAAAGCTGCAGTTCATAAGCTTCCCTCGCAAGATCACCGGTCACTCAGGTCGCCGCCTACCGAAAATTAGGCCGGAGAAGACGCGCGGCAATAGGCAAGTTTGAGCCTATTTCTGCAACGAGGCAGGAGCAAAAAGACGACCGCATCCTGGCGGTGCCAAATATCACAGCGCCTTATCCAGGCTCCGCCGGCGGGCGCTGAGACGAAGGAGATTGCGTCGGGCGGTGCAGCATACAGCGACGCCTCTATGCTCCGTGCACTTCGGTTGCCATCGGGCATCGCCGAGCCGTTCATAATGAAATTGAGGAAACGGCTACACTGCCTTGCATTGCGGATGAAATCGCGACGCCATGCTCTCGGCCGCCGCATAGGCCTGTGTGACGATTTCGGGCACGAGGTCAATGTCCGGGAGACTGCCGAGACCCAAAGGACCAATAGCGAAAAGCGCGCCCGTCGTATTGCCGTCCACCTCCAGCGCTCCGGTTGCCTCAACCGCCAGACCAAGACCAAGCTCGTCCGGCACCGCCAGCCCGGCATCGATGAGACTGCGAAGCAAGGGCGCATTCAGGTTGGGCGCCTGGCATCGACAGTCGATGACATCATCCGCGTAGAGCTGCTCCGCATCCTGCCTTCCCGCTGGCCTCAGCACCAATCCGGTCGGCGTGCGGCGGATCAGGTGGCCGCGCCGCAGCAAGGTATTGCCCTCGGCCAGTTCCTGCTTCAGGCGAACATGCAACGCCTCCGGCAATCGATTGCGATGGCTGTCGTAGAGCGCCCGCAGATGGCGATTGAACTGCTGTTTCTGGTCGGCGGGCAGAGAACGCCAGAGCGAACGGGCATGCCTGCGAAAGCCGTTCATGATCGATTGCCAGTTCTGGCCATCGGCCTCGGCTGCTTCGCAAGCCCGGCGAATGAAACGGACGATCTCGCTCAACCGACCGGGCAGTTCATCGGCGGGAAAGACGGGATCGGCATTGCTACGCGTATGGCCCTGCGGCAAGAAACCGCGTCTCGAGACGATGGTGATTTGGCCCGCATAACCGTTGTCACGCATCTGCAGCAACCGGTCGACCACGCGCAGGCCGCTACCGAGCAGGATCGTATGCGGCCGCGATACCAGACGACGCGCCCGTACCGTTGTCGGGATAGCGGCGAGATCACCCTCCTCCGCGTCATGATCCGTCGCACCATATCCGGTTGCAAGAACGACCATGTCGAACGGCGCGTTGACCGCACCATCGCTCTCGACAACAAAGCGTTCACCGCGGATATGGCGCAGCCCGAAAACCATTTCGCTGCTGACCTGCACGGTCACATCGCGCCGGGAAGAAAAGGCCTCCGAAAAACGCTGATAGACATAATCGCTGAAAATGCTCTTCGGAACAAAGATCTGCAGAAAACCCGGTATTGCAGCCGGAACGGCGCTGCGAAACGGTGCGTTGCCGCAAAGCCACTGATTGAAATCATCGGGGTCGCCAGCAGAAACCGAGAGATCGCGAACGCGGCTGTTCAGAATTTCGCTGCTGTGGCCGGATGCCAGCGCCTGACCGCCGCTGACGCTGGAGTTCGGATCGAAAAGCTGCAGATGAAATGGAAAACGAACCGTCTTCATCAGTGCGATCGCCATCATCATACCGGAAAAGCCGCGACCGATCACGGCGATACGGGGCATCGAATAGGCCCGGCTTGCCACATTCGCCTTGGCAGACAAAAATCCCTGAACCGTCATGTCAACTCCTGTAGCAAGAGGTGGTCGATCACGCTTCTCCTGGGTTTATTCAAGTTTGGCGGCCTGTTGCCGTCTGCGCGACATGAACCCTTTTAGCCTGCGGCTCGCCAACAAACTTGCTGCAGCCCGTAAAACGCACAAGCGTCGCATCGGTTCTCAATATTCGGCGCATCCCTTTCAATTCGGCCCCCGCTTCAAGAGAGATGTGACCCGCGGGGCCAACTCTGATCTCGAACCAGATGCCCGCAATCGGCTGCACGCTTGACGACCGATAAAAAGGGTCAGGGGCAGCAGGACTGTTGCAATTGTCTACTTATTTAGTCGTATATGAAAGCGCGAAAAGGCGTCGCAAGCAAGTGCTTTCTTGTCGGCGTGGCAATCTCGACCGATCAAGCAGATGCTGGCGCTAGACACGAGATGCCTTGCGAGTGGACGTCTTTTGGCGTTCTGCGGCCGATCTTTTGGGTGAAAGAAGAGAATAGCCGATAGCCCTCGCGCCACTGCCCAAAACCGCTGTCAATATTGATGTGGCCCGCTTGCCCGAGATCGTGCAGATCCGCACCCCAACGCGCCGCATATTGACGAAGGCTGGCGAAATCCATGTAGCGATCGTCACGACTGCCGATTACCAGGGTTCTGAAAGGAAGAAGAGCTGTCGACATCGCGCCGAAATCGATAGCGCCGGGATGCAGTCGCTCAGTCCTCTCCAGATCACAAGGCGCAACAAGGAAGGCGCCCTTCACATGTCGCGCAGCCGGACGGGTGCCGATATGAGCCGCCAGCAGACATCCGAGGCTATGCCCAACCAGCCAGACGTCTCCCACCCGCTCGAGTTCATCTTCGAGCGCCTGTAGCCATTCATCCAGCACCGGCCTCGACCAGGAGGACTGCCGCAGAATGGTCGAAGACGCATTGTCACGCGCCCAATGACGTTGCCAATGGCCCTCTGCCGAGCCGTTCAAACCGGGAAGGATCAAGGTCGCGACCATAGCAATCTCCTGCATGCAAGTGCCCGGCTGAGCCGAGGGCGCGCTTACAATTTTCCATTTGATCCCTATTATGCCCAACGGCACGGCGCGAATAAGCAAAGAAAATCCATTGTATACGACGTCTATAGAAATTAAGGTCTTACTGATTTGCCCTGCCTGAAACACCGACCTGGCATCGGCCGATGGAGTAATGAATGGGGACTGTTTCGCAGTTGCACGAACGCGTCAGGCCGCCTGCCCATCGCATTCAAAGCGAAGAGGAAGCGCTCGATATCGCGCGATCGCTAGCGGCCGGTTTCGCACAACAGGCAAGCGATCGCGACATCAACCGCGTCCTGCCTTACGATGAAATCGAAATGCTCTCCCAATCCGGCCTGCTTGGCATTTCCGTGCCTTCGGAACATGGGGGTATCGATATATCCAATTCCGTCCTGACGGAGGTCGTCGCAGTCCTGGCGGAAGCCGACCCCTCCATCGCCCAGATACCGCAGACACATTTTCATGTGCTGGAGGCCGTGCGGATCGGCGGCAGCGAAGAGCAGAAAGCAGCTCATTTCGAAAGGGCGATCATCGGCGATCGCTTCAGCGGCGTGTTTTCGCAGACCCGCGCCGATGGAACCGATCAAGATGATCTCCGATTGACCCAGGAAGGGCTCGGTTACCGCATCAATGGCCGCAGCCCTCGTTCTGCGAGTATCCTGTTTTCCGATTGGATCGCCGTATTCGTCCGCGATGAGCGCGACGATGTCGTCATCCCCGTCGTTCCGAGAAATACGGACGGCATCCAGATCATCGACGACTGGGACGGCTTCGGCCAGCGCACCTCCGGAAGCGGTACGGCTATCCTGCACAACGTCTATCTCAATGCCGATACCATGCTCGCGCATGGCGACAGATTCAGACAGCGCACCGTCATCGATTCCGTGGACCAGCTTACCCATGCCGGCATCAATCTCGGCATTGCCCGATCGGCTCTGGCAGCCACGATCGACTTCATCCGCTCACATAACAATTCGGGGGCGGCGAAAAGCGCCAATTCGGTGGTCAACGACCCGGTGATCGTTGCCAGGATAGGCGAAGTCGCCGTTCGCATCGAAGCAGCCACCGCGATGGTGGAACGCGCTGGCAGCAAGATCGATGCCGCCCAGATCAACCTTACAGAAGATCATGTGATAGACGCCGCACTCTCCGTTGCAGCAGCGCAAACAACGACAGCCGAAATCGCCATGGAAACGGCAAATACGCTGTTCGATCTTGCCGGAGCCTCGGCAGCACGTATCGGCCTCAATCTCGACCGCCACTGGCGCAATGCCCGTATTCACACGCTGCACGACCCAGCGCGACGGAAATACGCAATCGTCGGCAACTATCACCTTAACGATATCAAGCCGATGAACGGTTGATACCCGCTCTCTTCGTCAGCCTGCCGAAACACTCAGCCGATGTGCGACGCGCGGAGATCTTCCTGTTCCTGGATCTCGATCCCCTGGCCGCCGCCAGCGACGAACTGCTCCAGGGTCATGTTGTCGAGAATCTCGGCAATGGCATCGCGGACCTCCGTCATCGAGCGCCGCACCTGACAGCGCTCTGGATCCGAACAGTCGTCACAGGCTTCGTAAGCCGTGCGGCTGGCACAGCGGATCGGCGCGAGCGGGCCATCCAACGTGCGAATGACGTGACCGATACGGATATCTGTGGCTGGACGTGACAGGGAATAACCACCGCCCGGGCCCTTCTTCGAGCGCAGCACGCCCGCATTACGCAGTTCGAGCAGGATGGTATCGAGGAACTTCTTCGGAATGTTGTTTCGCTGCGCGATATCGTTGATGAACGCGGTTTCGCCAGGCGCCAGACGCGCCAGATCCACCAGCGCCTTCAATCCGTATTTTCCTTTTTTCGTAAGCATCGCTATCCGCTCTACTGCAAAGTCGATTGTTGGAAACCCGGCTTGGTTCAAGAGAGACTCAACCGGCCGATCTTGTCATCATGGATCGCGGAAGTAACCCTGCCACCCCGGATGAACAAGACAGTAACTCACAAATTGTATAGTTTATATGAGTAAATTTAGGCAGATGTATCGCCCAAGCAACGATTTTGCGGCTTTTCTTGGATTTGAAGCATGTTTCGCCAAAATGTGCGGCGATTTTGCGATAACGACATGCGGGACTTCCGAAACTCAACATGCAGGCAGCCAGCTGGCTTGAGAATAGCAATGCGCCTTACGCTGCGCTACTCGCAGGATATGCCCCGCGATGCTCTTTCTGACGCTCGGCAACCGCTGCCGCCACCTGCTCGGCAACAAACACCGCATGTTCGACAACTTCAGGCAATCCCATGAGCTCGCCGAAGGTTCCGCGCGCCAGCGGCCCCGAGATGAACAAGGAGGACACGATCGCGCCGTTCGCATCCAGCGCCCGCGATTGGGTGTCACAGGCGAGCCCGAGCCCCGTGGGATCCATCGCCAGACACCCTGCCCCCGCCAGCGCCTCGATCCAGTCCTGCGATTGCAGAATTCCGCGATGGCCCGGACCGGTCGTGACGACCACAGCATCATATTGCCGTTCGATGCTGCGCTCCGAACGGCTGAGGCGGAGTCTGCAATCGACAACGCCATCCTTCACCGCCAGGCCGGCAACCGAGGCAGCAAGCACTTCGAGCCGGCCGGTTTCGATTGCCTCTTCGCTGACAGCCTCCACCTGCGGCGCAACGCGAAACCGGTGAACGTCCCAGAAGGGTCGCAAATGCCGGACGACACGGCGACGCTCCTCAAGCGGCAGCGCTTGCCACAAATGCCGCCCCTGCGCCCGCACCTGATCGATGACGCCTTGCCAGCTACGCCCCTCACCTTCCGCCTCCCGTATGGCGGCGCGAACACGCCGCAACAGCGAGACTGCCGTTCTCGACGGATTATCGGCAAATTCTCCGAACAGCTCCTGCTTCACAAGAGCATGACCGCGGGAACGCAGGCCGCGGCGGGATATTGCGGTCACTGACCCCCTATGCCCCCGCAATTCAAGCGAGGCGATAACATCGGCCGACGTCAGCCCATTGCCGACCACCAGCACACGATCATCGGCGCGGATGGCCGCAAGCGCATCCGGGGTAGTCGGATCGGGGACGAAGCGCGGGTGGTCGGCAAGCACGTCCCGCAGCAAATGTGGCGGCTGTGGCGAAGGGTGGCTCGTCGCTATGACAAGAATATCCGCATCCACACGCTGGCCTGCCTCATCTGTGATCGTCCACAAGCGGCCGGAGCGCGCGATGTGCTCGACGCCCTGCCTGATGTGGGTAAGGCGCCCATCCTCGACAAAGGGATGTATCATACTGTTGATATAATTCCCGAAAACGGCGCGGCGCGGAAACAGGCCGCCATTGGCCGCAAGCGCTGCATTATCGTCACCGACCGCATCGTTCTCCTGCACCCACCGTTGAAAATGCTCGATGTCATCAGGCAGCAGGCTCATCCTCGCGGCCGGCACATTGATACGATGGGCAGGATCGCGCGTGTCATAGGCAAGTCCCGCCCCCACACGCTCGCGAGGCTCGAATATGAACAGCTGACCGGGCCGCAATGACTGCCGCTGCAGCAGATGAAACGCAACTGCCGCACCGGAAACCCCGCCGCCGACGATGGCGATAACGGGCAAATCATGCGCCTTGTGGTCAGAGCCAATGGTCAATGGCCAACTCCTTCCGATTTGATCGACACGAACGCACCCGGCCGCACCCGGCTTGTCGATCAATCGCAATTATCCTTCGCAACAAAGATATACTCTATAAATTTTATTGACAACACGATCGACGGGCGAGCGCTTGTACGCCCTGCAACCGACCTTGAGAAACAAGGCCAATAGAGCTTTGCAAACAAGGATTTAATTGTGCCCCGCACAACATTGTTTTTGCACCGCAGGATGTAAAAAACTTGGCATACAACGAATAAAAGAACATACTAATGATTGTTCTGATCCGTTTTCTCTTCGGGAGGAGAAACTCATGGAACTGTTTCGTCTACTCACCGCTTTCGACTATACGTTGATACTGCTTCTGGCAGTCATCTTTGTATTTAGCGTCATGGAAGGCGGCCATAAAAAGCACTAGCCCAAGCTTGAAGCCCTTGGGATTTGCTGCCGGGGTAATTCGCCTCGAGAGTGAGTGTGCCTGATATATCCAGCACATGCGCTGGGTCGATAGCGCTGACAGCTTGAAAAGTTGGTACAATTCTATTCGGCCACTAATTGTGCCCATGTCTCATGACGAAGGTAAGCGGCAGCTTGCAGCGTTTCCTGTCGGCAATCCGCCCAATCGTCTCTTATCCTCCCCACATAGGCATCTCGTGCGCGTAGAAGCACTTCCGCGACATGTTCTGGCGAGCGCGCAATAGCCCAATCGGCGGCGGCATCCTTCGGAACAAACTCTTTCGTCACCGCCGTTCGCCACATGCGGGCAAGCGTTAGTAGCACATTTCGCTCGTCTCCATGTAAATTCTCCAGAAGCGCCGGCAATCCCTCGCGCATAGCGCGACGAATTTGGTGATCCGGGATCTTGCAAAGGATGGTGTCGAGACCAGGCCCCAATAGTGGTTGTGCCTCCTGTCGCGCCTGAGCCAGCACGAGGGTGATTTCCGGGTCGGTGGCAGCCGTGGGGATTCCACCAGCCTCAAAATCGTCGCGCAGCCATTCGCCATAGACGAACTCGCTCCTTGCCGGAAAAGCCGGCTCGGAAAGATCAGTCTTGAGAAACACCATGAGCTCGATGCAACGCGGACCGCCGGGGTCGACAGGATGCCGACCGGAAATCCCCATCAAGGCAGAAACCAGTTTCTCGCGCATCACATCGGTCATTGGCTGATCGATAACAACAAGCAGATCCACATCGCTCTGCGGCCTTAGCCCATCCTTGACTGCCGAACCATGCAGATACACCGCAAGAAGATGATCGGCAAAGATCGCGCGCGCAACCGACATTGCCGCTTTTGCCTCGGCTGGAAGCGTTATGTCAGCGTTCCCCATCATCCCTCCACGTCTTTGCGACGCGTTATAGCTAAGGAAGATCGTCCGCGGAATATTCGATCGCGCAACACCTCCTGTTCTCCAGAATATCGCATCGATCCCGACGAAATGGTTCTGCATCCTTGCAAATAGAAGATCCGCGGTTGCTTGCATGTATGATTGCATGGAGACATGTGTTTCCTTCATGTTTCCACGTATTTCCATCACAAGCTTCGCGCAAACGACGAGTGAGACCATATCTCCTACAGATCTAAGTCTGCACACGGAGAAATATAGGCATGAAATATGATTGGGACGGCAACAGGACACGGCGAATACAGAAGCTTAAATATGGGATTTCTCTGTTCCTCTTCACTATATCCCTGGCAGCACCGACGATCTTCTTGCTACACCTCCGCTGACACTTGGTCTCGTATCGACAACCCATCTGAGCCGAAGCCGATGTGCGGAACAGAGTTGCTCGCCATGCACATAACCGGCCAGAGAGACGGCTCGCATGACAGGCATGTCGACTGAGGCGGGCGGTCGGCGACCAAAGTCACGGCAGCCGCGGGCTGCGTACAAATCGCTTAGCGGCGGCGGTTGAAGACAATCATCGCAGCCAGGATAAGCGCAGCGGGAATCCCGGCAATGCTAAAGAAAAGTGGCATCATCCAAATATCGCCGTCGGGGCCGGTACATTTCTGAATTGGGCAGCCGATCTGGGCTACAACGATCAGACCGATGAATACCAAGATGACCAGGCTTGTGACGATAGCCACGGCAATCTTTAGAAAACTGATGACCCCGTCCATCGTCAGGCCTCCCTCGCCCGGAAAAATATTTCCAGCAATCTAGCGGAAGGCCGTTAAGTCTTGTTGTAATCCGAAGCCATTATCGGTCCTGGCGACTTTGCAGCTGGATCGTCGCGGCTGTGTCAACCTGCCGTCGGTGCCATGCATCGAGGCGAAAACGGAGCGATCAAATCGGACCTGGGATGCGATGATATCATGATGAGACCGAGCCAGGACCGAACCAGTGGCTTTCAAGAGCAACAACGGAACGTGCAATGTAAAACGGCGCAATTCCTGCAAAATGCGCGCAGCCGAAAACCTTTGACAATTTTGATATTATTCAACAATTTCAAGAGGTTTTTGGTGGGTGATGTAGGGCTCGAACCTACGACCCGCTGATTAAGAGTCAGCTGCTCTACCAACTGAGCTAATCACCCGTACCGCTTGCTGGCGGCGTGACCGGGCATATAAATAGGATCGGTTTGATTGTCCAGCGGCCAGACGAATTTTCTTTGATAATTTCTCAAAAAAATTTCGACGGCCGCCGAAAACGCTTTAAAATCAAAGCTCAAGAGTTCCAGAGGCAATACGCACAGCCTGCCCGCCAATACGGGCATTGGCAATCTGGCCGCCATCGACATCGAGATGAAGGTGAATCAGTGAAGGGCGGCCCATCTCGATTCCCTGCTCGACGATCACTGGATGATGCCCATCCGGCAGCCCGTCAAATTGATTGATGGCTCCGGAGAGCGCCGCCACGGCTGAGCCGGTTGCCGGATCCTCGACAATGCCCATCCCCACGGGAAACATGCGGGCATGAAACTTGGCGATATGATTGACGCCGCCGCGGCAATAAACGAAGGCGGAAGCGAGTGCGCCATCCACAAAAGGAACCGTCTTTTCCCAAAGCTGCAGATCGAACTCCAGCCTTTCGGCAGCGCCAACATCATGCACCGGCACCAGAAGGAACGGCACGCCGGCGCTCCAGATGGATGGGACATGGTTCTCGAAACCGATCTCCGTAATCTTCAGGCTGAGCGCATTGGCAATATCAGCCCTGTCAAGCGGCAAGGGAATCTGCTGCGACTTCCTCGGCAGATCAAACTCCGCAAAACTTGCCTTGTTCTGGCGCAGCTTGATGGCGCAGCGGACGGGACCGACACGCTCGTCCAGCACGGAAACGAGATCAAGATCGCCGCCGTGGCTGGCATGTGTCCTCTCCGCAAGCGCAATCGCCGTTCCGACCGTAGGATGACCGGCAAAAGGCAACTCGCGGCCAGGCGTGAAAATGCGCAGGTTTGCGGTATGCGCAGGATTCTGCGGCGGCAGAACAAACACCGTCTCGGAGAGATTCATCTCCCGGGCAATCGCCTGCATCGCCTCGTCGCTCAAGCCCTCAGCATCAAAGATGATTGCAAGGGGGTTTCCCGCCAGCTTGCTGTCGGTGAACACATCATAAATACTGTATTCGCGCGCCAAACCTGCCTCCATTCACGCTTCCGCACTTAATTATTCATACCGGCAAGCGACTCCAGCGCAAGCCCAACCTATTTATCTCCGCCGAAGTACCAGGCGAGGATTGGCAACATCGCCGCGCTATAGTGATGCGCGGACGGATCGGCCGAACGAATGGCGACAGCGCCGTCGACCTCGTCCTCTTCGGAAACCAGCATATGCGCCTCGATCTTCCGCAGCATATCATCAGCCGTCCATGGGAAACGAAAAATACGAAAAAGGGTGACCGAACGGCTGATATGTGTGCCGTAATAGCCGGGTTCAGCAACCGCATCGTTCAGATCCAGGCCCGTCTCCTCCAGAACCTCGCGACGCATGTTGCCTTCGACATCACAGTACCCGTCGACAATATCGCTCTCATCCATCGATCCGGCAGCACAATAGACCTGACCGGGATTGGCCGTGTGCGGCGCCATGCGGATTGCAATCATTGCTCCGTCGGACGAAATCGCCACGGCAAAGGCAAAGAGGTGAAAACCGCCGAGAGCTCTTTGCTTGCGCCACCAGAGGAAGGTGGAAAACGGCGTGATATAGGCTTCGCCTTTCACGGCCCCATCCCGGATCGACACATGATGCTGGAACACCATGCGGCCGTCGTAAAGCGCAGGATTGACAAGAACCTCCCTCGCCCAGTTCTCCCGCACTGCGGCCAGCTCACGCAGATGGAAGGGATGCTCGCCAGGCAAAACGGAGAGATCGATGTGGGAAACCGGAAACACGGTGCCTTCCGGCGGCCAGCCGGCCATGTCGTTCTGTTCTGAAACGGTCATATCAAATCCAATGTCATGACGACGGGGCAATGGTCCGAGGCTTTCGGCCGATCCCAGCCGACGCGCGGATAGCGCCCTACCTCCTGCCCCGGAGGGAATATGGTGCGGAAAGGCTGTCCCGCCCGGACGATGTCGGGAGCACGCGTCGCATTCGTACGCGCCAGCGCCGGAGACAGCCAGATATAGTCAAGCTGGCAGAGCCGCTGCTCCTGCGGTCCGCGGGCATGGTAGAGCGTCCAGCGATCCAATTCGTTGCGCCGCCGCGTGACGTTTTCCACGAAGCCGTCATGGCTGAAAATGTCGAGTGCGCTTTCATTATCCTCGGTGCGTGGCTCGAAACGATAACCGGTGCGGCGAGTGCCGATGACGTCTATCCACTCCTGATAGTCGTTCATGTCGCCGCAGATAGCGAAGTTTTTCGTTGCCGTATGGCCGACACCAAAGCGATTTTCGATGATGCGGCGGACCGCCATCGTCTCGGCGCGGCGGATCGGCATGGTCGCTTGACGCCCATCCATTCCTTCCCGTGCCGGCCCCATCGATTTGAGATGGACCACATAGAGAGAAAACGGCACGCCACCGATATGAAGATGGAGTTCGAGGCAATCGCGCTTGAAGATCTTGTCTTCCGCGTGATGACCGAGCTCCGCCAGCTCATCGTTGAAAAGCCCAAAATCGCCGTAAGTCACCATGGCGTGACTCTTGATGTCATTGAGCACGATCGGCTGGCCGTCGCGCGTCTCCTCGCGCATCATCACAGCGACATCGATACCACGGCTGTCGTTGCCTTCGATCAGATATTTCTGGCGATAGCCGTTACCCACCATACGGTAGAGATAGCCATATTCGAAGGCCTGCAGCGCGGCCATGTTGTCTACTTCCTGCAGACAAATGATGTCGGCATCGGCGTCAGCGATCGCAAGCGCCGTCATCTGCCTGGTGTCGTCGGTCGCGGCGACCACGCGCGCCGCTTCCAGCTGCTGATAGACCTCTTCGTTGCGGACATCGAAGAGCTGCAATACGCGATCCTGCCGCAGCTGATTGCGAAAACCGGTGTAATCGAAACGGGTCAGAAGGTTTTCGACATTGAATGTCGCAAGACGCAGGGACATGAAGCATTCCAATTTACGAGAAGACTGTGAGCCGGCTTATTAGTTCACTCAGCCGGCTTTGGCATTAACGGTCGACTTGAACTTGCCCATCAGATACGGGCCGGAAAGAACAGGAGCATATTTCGGCTCGTCGCCTTCATTCAGGCAAGACGGAAGGCAGGCGATCTCGGCAAACCAGTTCGGCTGGTGGAAGAAGGCAAGGGACTGCCGCCGTTGCATGCCACCGTCTTCCGGCGGCGGATTGACGACGCGATGCACCGTGGAAACCCAGCGATCGTTGGTCCAAAGCGCCATCAGATCGCCGATATTGATAACGAACGCCCCTTCCACCGGCGGCACCGGCGTCCAGTTGCCATCAGGCGCGATGATCTCGAGCCCCTTCGAGCCTGGCTGCGGCAGGAGGATCGTCAGACTGCCGTAATCGGTATGCGTGCCCGCACGAAGCTGGCCCGGTTGTGGTGGCACATGCTGCTCGGGATAGTTCAACGCGCGCAACGCACTAATCGGAGCATCCACGTAGGAATCGAAGAAATGCTCATCAAGACCGAGTGCGGTTGCGAATACACGCATGATGCGCGCTGCCAGATCCTCCATCGCTCGGTAATAGGCCTTCCACGCTTCCACGAATCCATCAGGCCCCTCCGGCCAGATGGTGGCGGCATAACAAAAGCCGAGCGCGTCCGGATCGCTCATCCCTGTGGGAACGGAAAGCGGACCGCCGTTGAAACTTTCCTTCAGGTCCGGCGGCGTGTCGACATTGCGCGATTTTGCAAGCGCCTCCGTGCCCGGCCCGAGATAGCCGTAAGGATAGCCCGGATAGAGCGTCTTGGCGCGCTGCTTCGTCTCGGGCGGCAGATCGAAGAATGCCTGCGTCTTCTTCCAAATCTGATCGATGACAGCATCGGTGACGCCGTGATTGGCAATTGCCAGGAAGCCGGTCGAACGGCATATCCGATCCACTTCTGCGCCAAGCCGCTGTTTCTCGTTATGGTCGGCAGCCTCAAAGGCGCCGAGATCGAAAATCGGAAAACTATGATCGGACATACGCGACTCCCCTTCGTGACGTCGAAGCAAATCAATCATAGGAGGCGGCAGGGAACAACCATCTTGTCCCTTGTCCACTCAAAGCCGCCATGCAGAGCGGATGGCAACCGGAAAGTCCTCGCCCGCGGTAACCGGCTCGCGACTATAGGCGCGCAGTACCTGCCCATCCGGCATTGATAGCCTCAGCGCATAGCGCTCGCCCTCATAGAGAACGGAAACAACCCGGCAGCAAATGCCTGCCGCATCGGCAATCACATCCTCGGGCCGCACGAGAATATCCGCGCGCGCCGGGCCGTCCGCCCGGTTGTCCCACAGGCCTCGGAAGGACGGCCAGTCGATGCGGCGCAGCCCACCATCGGCAAAAGGGAGCGACAGAATGGCGCCCTGCCCGACAAGGCCGCCGACCATTGTCCCTTCGGGGCGTGCATAGATTTCCGCCGGCGGCGCCACCTGCAACAGCCGTCCCTCTGACATGACGGCAACATCGGTCGCAAGCGCCATGGCCTCGCTCTGGTCGTGTGTGACATAAACCATGGTGGCACCGGAGCGTTGGTGAAACTCGCGAAAGGTTTCCTCCATCTCCTTCTTCAGGTGCCGATCCAGATTGGCAAGCGGCTCGTCGAGGAGCACCACGTCGGGCGATGTCACCAGGCAGCGCGCAAGGGCCACGCGCTGCCGCTGGCCACCGGAAAGATCGGCGGGTCGCCGCTCCGCATAATCAGCAAGACGTACGGTCGCGAGCGCCTCGCGCACTTTTTCACGGTAGCGTTCGCCGGAGATGCCACGCACCTTCAAGGGATATCCGACATTGTCGGCAACGTTCATATGCGGCCAGAGCGCGTAGGACTGGAACACCATCGCCATATTGCGCCGTTCCGGTGGCAGCATGGTTGCGGCATCCGCCAGCAAGCGCTCGCCGAGATGGATGGACCCATCCGTCGGTTGCTCGAAGCCGGCAATCATCCTGAGAACCGTCGTCTTGCCGCAGCCGGATGGACCGAGCAGGGCCAGGAAGCCCCCCTCGCGCACGTCGAGCGACAAGGCATTGACGGCAGCACGTCCTCCCGTGCCGAAATCCTTGCTGATATGATTGAGGATCAGCTTCGCCAAGGCACAACTCCCTTCGGCAGGCGCTTGGCCATGAGTTCCAGAACCACCATCATGACAACAACCATGGCGATGACGATAACCGACATGGCGGAGGCCAGATCTGCGCTGCCGCCATCGTCGAGATTGTAGATGACGACGCCGAGCGTCTGGGTGCCGGCCGACCATAACAGCGCCGAAACCGTCAATTCGTTGCAGGCGATCAGGAAAACGAGAATTACCGATGCACCGGCCGCAGGCGCGATCAGAGGCACGATGATGTCGAGAAGCCGGCGGTAAAAGCCCGCCCCTGAAAGCCGAGCCGCCTCCTCCAGCGCCGGATCGAGTTGAAGGAACGCACTCATGACTGGTTTCAGGCTGACGGCAAAGTAAGCAGAGAAATAGGCAAGCAGGATAATCCAGATCGTACCGTAGAGCGTGACGTTGAGGATCGGCAGGGGCGCAGCAAACACCAGAATGAAGCAGACGGCAATGATGATGCCCGGAAGCGCATAGGGGATCTCGATCATGCCGCTGACGATGCGGCTCAGCATGTCCTTGCGCCGCGTCAGAGCATAGGCGGCAAGCACTGTCACCAGCAGGAGACCGAGTGACGTCATGCCCGCCAGGAACAGCGAATTGGAAAAGGCGGTTCGCGTGATCGTTTGCCGAAACAGGATTTCAGTAAACGCGTTCAGCGATGCCGTCTTAAAGGTCAAAGGCACACCATAGGTCGGCACCAGCGCGCCGGCGACCAACGCCAGAAAGGGCGCGACGAGCATCACGAACAGGATGGCGCAGAGCACCGGCAAGGCAAGATAACGCCAGCGGCCAAGCGAAAAGGCAGCGGTCGCACCGGAAATGCCGATGATGCGATAGTCGCGCCCCTTCAAGGCCCTGCCCTGCACGGCAAGACCGGCAACCGCAATGACGGCGATCATCGTCGACAGCACGGCGATATCGCCGAAGGTGCGCGGTCCGAAACTGGAAAACTTCGTGAAGATCAGGGTGGATAAGGTGTAGATCGACGCCGGTATACCGAGGATCGCCGGAATGCCGAAATTGCCGATCGAGGAGACGAAGGCGATTGCCGCGCCAGCGATGATGCCGGGTAAAGACAAAGGCAAAATGATATCCCGGAAGACGCGCAGACCGGACGCGCCCGAGAGCCTCGCGGCCTCCACACCATCGCGCGGCAGCGCCATCAAACCGGCGCGCAACGCGAGATAGACCAGCGGAGCATGCTGGACGCCATAGAGCAACGCAATGCCGCCGATGGAATAAAGCGGCTGCGGCGAGCCGAGCGGCGGCGCGATATGCAACGCTTTCAGCAATGGGCTTGAGGGTCCGGACATCTGCACCCAGGCAAGCGCCGTCACCTGCGGCGGGATCATCATCGGCAGCACGAAGAGGAAGCCGAACAGACCCCTGCCGGAAAGGTCGGTCAAAGTCAGCAGGAATGCGAAGAGGCAGCCGAGAGCCACAGAGACGATCGTGCCGAGCAAGGCCGTTTCGATCGTATACCATGCCGAGCGCCAAAGCGCAGGATCGGTGATGACCTCATAGGAGCCGCCTCTCAGCAGCGCCTCGACACCGACCATTGCCAGCCGTGCCAGCGGCAGGACGCTGAGCAGCAGAACGACGGCAACAACGAAAGGAAACAGCCAGGCCGGCTGGCTGTTCCCCCTACGCATATGTGAGTACATCTAAAATCCGGGCCGGATTATTTCGACTTGAAGTATGTGGAGAAGGTCTTCAGGTCCTGATCCGTATTCTTGAGAGCATCGGCTGCATTCAACGGCAAAAGCTTGATGCTGTCACGTGCCGGGAAGCCTTCCGGCAACGGCGTGCCATTGCGGGCCGGGATATAACCGAGTTTCAGGAAGCCTTCCTGGCCTTTTTCGGAGAGAACGTAATCGACGAACTTCTTGGCGGCATCGGCATGCTGCGTGCTGGCGAGAATGCCGACCGGTTCGGTAACGGCCGAAACGCCTTCCTTCGGGAAAACGAACTCAAGCGGAGCGCCCTTGGCCTTTTCGCGGATCGGCATGTAGTCGACGATCATGCCATAGGCCTTCTCACCGGAGGCGACAGACTTCAGCACCGCACCGTTGCCGCCAGAAGCGATCGCGCCATTCTCGGCGAGGTTCTTGTAGTAGTCCCAGCCGAGGCTGCTGACGCCGGCAAGCGTCTGCGCGTGAATGAGAGCAGCGCCCGAAGCAAGCGGGCTCGGCATGGCGACAAGGCCCTTGGCTTCCGGCTTGACCAGATCCTGCCAGCTTGCCGGCTTCATTGCGGCCGCCGTGTTGTAGACGATGCCGGTCGTGATCAGCTTCGTGGAGTAATAATAGCCTTCGGCGTCATAAAGCGAGGCATCGTAATTCGCGGCTTCCGGCGACTTGTAAGCGAGCAGCTTGCCCGCTTCCTTCAGACGCTCGAGGGTCACGGTATCGGCGATCAGCAAAACGTCGGCGGCTGGTGCACCGGCTTGCATTTCAGCCTGCAGCTTGGCGATGATCTGCGGTGTGCCATCGCGAACCCAATCGACCTTGATGCCTGGATTGGCCGCCATGAAACCATCGACGGTGGCCTGTGCATCGGCATTCGGCTGGCTGGTATAGAGGACCAGATCGGCAGCGTTTGCGGTGCCGGAGAAAAGAGCGATGGCCAACAGGCCGGCAAAGGCGGAAACAAAGGTTTTCATAAAAACGTCCTCGGCTGGGTGGTAGGAGGGTTCTCTAGACGCGCGGCTTAACATGATTGTGACAGTTGAATTTGAGCAGATTGTCCTTGGTATGATGATTGAATCTTGACCGTCGTCATCAGGCACTATTTCCTGATGCACGTATTTCAGATTGGGATCGAGGAGGAAAGATCTATGGAATATCGCCTGCTTGGCCGCTCCGGCCTCAAAGTTTCCACCATCACCATGGGTACCATGACCTTCGGCGGCGTGGGTTGGGCAAAAGCCACCGGCGAACTCGGCGTCAAGGAAGCAAAGAAACTTGTCGACATGTGCCTGGATGCCGGCGTCAACCTGCTCGATACCGCCGATGTCTACTCGCAGGGCGCTTCGGAAGAAATCATCGGCGAGATCATCGGCGGTCGACGCAAAGACGGCGTGCTCATCGCTACCAAGGCCCGCTTCCCGATGGGTCCAGGCGTCAACGATGTCGGCTCCTCCCGCCAGCATCTCATCCAGGCCTGCGAAGCCAGTCTGAAGCGCATGAAGACCGATGTCATCGATCTCTATCAGCTGCATGAATGGGACGGACAGACCCCTCTCGAAGAAACGATGGAAGCGCTCGACACCTTGGTCCGACAGGGCAAGGTCCGCTACATCGGCTGCTCGAATTTCTCCGGCTGGCACATCATGAAGGCGCTTGGTGTCAGCGAGCGCGACAAGCGCGAACGCTTCGTCAGCCAGCAGATCCACTATACGCTGGAAGCCCGCGACGCCGAAAACGAGCTGGTTCCCATCAGCATCGACCAGGGCCTCGGCATCCTCGTCTGGAGCCCGCTTGCCGCAGGCCTGCTGTCTGGCAAGCATCGCCGTAATCAGGCGACGCCGGAGGGCACGCGTCAGTTCGCCGGCTGGACGGAACCGCCGATCCGCGATGAGAACCGCCTTTGGAACATCGTCGACGCGCTGGTGGAGGTTGCCGACGGCCGCGGCGTCTCCGCGGCACAGGTAGCTCTCGCCTGGCTCATCGGCCGCAAGGGCGTCACCTCGGTCATCGTCGGCGGCCGCAATAAGGCGCAGTTCAAGGATAATCTTGCCAGTGCCGAATTGAAGCTGACCGAGGAGGAGCGCAAGCGGCTCGATGACGTCAGCCTGCCTCCGCTGATGTATCCCTATTGGCACCAGCGCAACACGGCCAGCGACCGCCTGAGCGACGCCGATCTTTCGCTGATCGGCCCGCATCTGGCAAAGTAGATGAAAAGCGGCGTGGCGGCTCAGGCCGCCATCGCACCGATCTCAGCGACAACAAGCTTGCCGAGTCTGAGATAGCTTCATCGCCGCGGCACCCCTTTCCGGGCAGATACATGCCCACGAAACCGCAAATCAAAAACAGTCAATTCTTGAGGAAGGGAGCAGGTTTATGATTGGTGGTCTCGCAGCACGCCCGATACTCGGCAATCAGGGACGATCAATGTCATAGATGATGCGTTTGTCGTAAAGCGCCTTCAATTCATCGGCTGAATAGGTCGCCGTGTCGTCCGTGTCGAAATAGCCATCAACCTTATAGGCTGCCTCTCTATAATCCTTTGAGGCGCTCTTCTTCTTATCATAACCGTTATGTGCGATCTCGAAGGTCGCCTTGCCATCGGCAATACCGACAATTCGCAAAAGGCCATAAACATGCGGATTGCTGAAACCCGAGGATACTTTCGAGATCTCGGCCTCGTAGATGTCGCCAACCTTGGGTTCGGCCAACATCTTTGCGACCTCGCCATCATGCTGGATCCCAACCAACACCACCAGACCAACAAGCGCGGCGATTGCGCCTAAACCGACCATCCACCCGCGCCGATCCATAAAGGGTACGGGATCGGATGCGAGCTTGTCGGCAATGGCAGCACGTTCAATGACGTGACCATTGTTGCAACGATTGCAGTAGGCGGCGTATTTGCGGGAGGTCACAAAGCGGATCAGATACCAGAAGTGACGGTAGCGATAGGTCAGCATCGCGCGGTATGACTGGTCGTTCTCACATATCTCGCAGCGTTGAACCCCGATGTCCTGCGCCGCGACCACGGTTTTAGTGCCTGACCCCCAAACGTAAAGCATCAATCCCCCAAGATCGATTAATTCTCGAATCACAAGTATCAGAGCAATATCAATATGTTGTGATTTATCATCTAGCTGATGGAGCTGACGATTCAGCAACCTGAGATATCATCTCAGCGAAAACAGTAGCCGCAAATAGAAATCAGAACAAGACTGCACGGTCCGCGAGAACAGGGGTCGCTCGGGAAATTTGGGCAGGCGGAATAGGTGCAATCTCCGCCTGACTTTGGCTCAGATGTTTGGAAAGCGGCGGCTGAATGGCATGAGCCGGACGTGATCGAACACCCGATTCAGGCAAGCATTTCCATAAGGCTTGAGCCAATATCCGGCAACTTCCCCGCCACGGTCGATATCGCGAGCAGCGCCGTAGAATCTCTACGAAACGCCACCGGAAACGTTGGCTACCGCCAGCAACCGTCCAGGTGAGAACGACCTTTCGCTGATCGGGTCATATTCGCGGAGTGAAGAAGGATGGCGTAGCGGCCTAAGCCGCCATCGCCCCGATCTCTCCGACAATCAACTTGCCGAGCCGCGATATGCCTTCCTCGATCATCCCTTCATTGGCGCAGGAGAAGCTGACGCGGAAGGTGTTCGCGCCGGTGCCGTCTGCAAAAAAGGCCTGGCCGGGTACGAAAGCGACCTTGGCGGTTTCAAGCGACTTTGCCAGCAGTTTGGCGCCGTCCATGCCTTTGGGCAGCGTGATCCAAACGAACATGCCGCCCTGCGGTTTCGTCCAGCTGACGCCGTCCGGCATGTACTTGGCGAGCGCCGCCAGCATACAGTCACGACGATGGCTATAGGCCTTACGGACCTTGGCGACCTGCGCATCGAAACCACGCTCGGCGACCTGATGGATGGCAATCTGGTTGATCGTCGAGGAATGCAGATCGGCCGCCTGCTTCATCAGGACCAGTTTGCGAATGACCGGCGCATTGGCAACGACGAAGCCGACACGAAGCCCAGGCGCCAAGGTCTTGGAAAAGCTGCCGCAATAGATCGTACGCGTATCGTTGATATTACCCTTACGCGCGATTTCCAGCGCCAGGATCGGCGCGACCGGCTCGCCGTCATAGCGCAGCGATTGATAGGCAGCGTCCTCGATGACGGCGATATCCAGTTCCTCGGCAAGATCGAGCAGCTTTTCGCGACCGGCCAGGTCGACGGTCTCGCCAGTCGGATTGGCAAAGTCGGCCGAGAGATAGGCGAATTTGACCTTGCCGCCGGCCTTCGCAGCGGCGGCGCTGTAAGAGTCTGGCGTGCGGTTGCCGTTCGGCGTCAGTTGATCATAGGTCGGCTCATAGGCATTGAACGCCTGCAGCGCTCCGAGATAGGTCGGCGCGGTCACAAGTGCGGTATCGTTCGGCGACAGGAAGAGCTTGCCTAGGTAATCGAGCCCCTGCTGCGAACCGGAAACGATGAAGACGTTTTCGAGCTCGCAGGGAATGCCGAGCGCACCCATCTGGCCAACAAGCCATTCGCGCAGCGGCTTGTAGCCTTCGCTGACCGAATATTGCAGCGCCGCATTCACCGTCGGACCGGAAAAGATATGGGCATAGGCCTGCTTGAATTCCGCATCCGGAAACAATGCGGGATCGGGAATGCCGCCGGCGAACGAGATGATATCCGGCCGCTCCAGCAGCTTCAGCAATTCGCGAATTTCGGAGGCGCGCATACGGCTCGAGCGCGTCGCAAAGATATTTTCCCAATTCAACATGGGGCTTCCTCGTAATTTTTGGTCTTTCTGGCACAAGATCACGCAACAAAAGATAAGTCAACAATGCTGACCTAATTTGTTTCAACCGCGCCGGATATTCGCCATCTTTCCCGATAGCACTGCACGTCTCCATTGAAGAGAAGTGAGCGACAATACGCATGAGCACCGACCCGACATCGTCTTTCTACACCGACAACGCGACCCTCTATGCCGCGCGCGACCGCAACCTGCCGAGAAAGCGGCTGGATGCCTTTCTCGACGCCCTGCCGGCCGGCGCATCTATCCTCGAACTCGGTTGCGGCGGCGGCCAGGATGCCGCCTACATGCTCTCGCGCGGCTTCGATATCACGCCCACGGACGGCTCTGCCGAACTCGCCAGAGAAGCCGAAAAACGCATCGGTAAGCCGGTTCGAATCATGCGCTTCGAAACCTTGGATTCCGATAGCGCTTTTGATGGCATCTGGGCGGAAGCAAGCCTCCTGCATGTGCCGCGCTCGACTCTACCGGATGTCTTCAGTCGCATTCTGCAAGCTCTGAAGACCGGCGGCATCTTCCACGCAAGCTTCAAGGCCGGGGAAGCAGAGGGACACGACAAGTTCGGGCGCTATTACAACTATCCGTCCGCCGCATGGCTTGAAGACAAGCTGAGCGCCGCAGGATGGAGGATCGTCGCCATGACCGAAGCCGACGGTGGCGGCTTCGACGGCGAGCCGACACGATGGCTCTATATGACCGCCCGAAAATAGAAAGGCCGGAGCTTTCGCCCCGGCCCTCCCTTCAGACGATGCTGAAAGCTTAGTTGACCGACTTGTCGACCAGCTTGTTCTTGCCGATCCAGGGCATCATGCCGCGCAGCTTGGCGCCGACTTCTTCGATCTGGTGGCTGTCGTTCAGACGGCGGATGCCCTTGAAGCGAGCAGCGCCCGAACGGTATTCCTGCATCCAGTCCGACGTGAACTTGCCGGTCTGGATGTCCTTCAGGACGCGTTTCATTTCAGCCTTGGTTTCGGCAGTGATGATGCGCGGGCCGGTGACATATTCGCCCCACTCGGCCGTGTTCGAGATCGAGTAGTTCATGTTGGCGATGCCGCCTTCATAGATCAGGTCGACGATGAGCTTCACTTCGTGCAGGCACTCGAAATAGGCCATTTCCGGAGCGTAGCCAGCTTCGACCAGCGTTTCGAAGCCAGCGCGGATCAGCTCGACGAGACCGCCGCAGAGAACGACCTGTTCGCCGAAGAGGTCGGTTTCGCACTCTTCGCGGAAGTTGGTTTCGATGATGCCCGAACGACCGCCGCCGACGCCGCAAGCGTAGGAGAGAGCGAGCTCAAGCGCGTTGCCGGAAGCGTTCTGATGAACGGCAACGAGGCAAGGAACGCCGCCGCCCTTCTGGTATTCGCCGCGAACCGTGTGGCCCGGGCCCTTCGGGGCGATCATGACGACGTCGACGGAAGCCTTCGGCTCGATGAGGCCGAAGTGAACGTTGAGGCCGTGTGCGAAAGCAATGGCAGCGCCATCACGGATGTTCGGAGCAATGTCGGCCTTGTAGATGTCGGCCTGCAGTTCGTCCGGGGTCGCCATCATCATCAGGTCGGCCCAGGCAGCGGCCTCGGCAACGGTCATGACCTTGAAGCCATCGGCTTCGGCCTTCTTGACAGTCGGCGAACCAGCCTTGAGCGCGATCGCAACGTTCTGTGCGCCGCTGTCCTTCAGGTTCAGCGCGTGAGCGCGGCCCTGCGAACCGTAGCCGATGACGGCGACCTTCTTCGACTTGATGAGGTTGAGATCGGCATCACGATCGTAATAGACGCGCATTGTTTGTCCTTCCCTTTGCTTGTCTGGTGTAAACTTGGATTTGCTCAGGCGGTCGCCGTGGCTTCCGCCAATACTTTTTCCGTGCCGTAAAGCTTGAGAAAGGCCGTAACAGCCTTCTCCGCCTGACGGCTGGAATCCTTCAAACCGGGTTCGCCGAGCAGCATGCGCACATGCAGATCGGAAACGATGAGCCCGTAAAATGTATGATATGCCTCGTCAGCATCCGTGAAACGCAGCAGCCCTGCCCGCTTGCCGGCATCGATCAGGCCGCTGGCGCGGCGGTCGATCTGCCGGCGCCCGCGCTCCAGCAGGAGTTTGCCGAGCTTAGAGCCGTCGCGGTTCGACTGGCCGATCGCCAGGCGGTTCAGCGCCAGCGACACGTCGCCCGCCAGAACTTCCAGCAGATCACGGGCGAAGACCACAAGATGGTCATGCAGGCTCGATACCGTCAGTCGTTCGCCATTGCGCTCGAATGTGCGCACCTTGCTCGCCTGATAGGCGATCATCGCCGACAGCAGACCGTCACGGTCGCCGAACCATTTATAAAGACTTTCCTTGGAGCAATTGGCAGCGCGCGCGACACCGGAGGTCGTCAGCGCCTTTTCGCCGCCGTCGACGAGCAGACGCAGCGCCTGTTCCAGAACGGCGTTCTGGCGCGGCGAAAACTCGCTCGACTGTCCTACTTCGCTCAGCACGATGCTACTCCCAAATGCGTACCGTACGGTACGGTTCGTGAAGCGTTATGTAGCACCTCGAAACGGTCGTCAAGCGGAATTCGTTGTTGCACTGCGCTAAAAATATGCAGAGCGCTTGTCATGGGGAACACACAGCGGATAGACCATGTCGGCCCCTCCATCGCTGACGAGATTTTCTGATGAAGCCCGTAGTCAATCCCTCAGACAACATGTCGCCGGCGCGGCGCGATGGAAACCTGAAGAACGGCAAAGACCGGGCAATCGCTCAAATCGTCGGGATCTGCCTTGCAATCGGACTATATCATCTACCGATACCGGTAGACGCTGCGTCCAAGTCCCTCGCCCGGCCGGCCGGCCACTATTGCGGCAAGCTCCTCTCCAGCGACCGGCTGGTCGATGTGGAAACCTCGCTCCAGGCTGATGCAGAAGGTCACCTATCAGGGACTTATCGTTTCAACGACGATGGCAACACCACGGTCGGCACTCTCTCGGAAATCGGAACGAAACCCGGCAAGATACGAACGCTGCGCTGGTTCGATAAATACGGAATGGGATCTCTGACAATCCGCTTCGATGCGGGCTATCATCGTTTCGAGGGTCTATGGGGACCGCAGGACACCGCTCCGAGCTACACCTGGAATGGCGGCAGCTGCAACGCGCCTATCAGCTAACTCCCGTTGACCCCGAGACCTACTCGGCCGCGAGCACGCTATTGCGCATGGCTTCGACATCCTTCAGCGGCGGCAGACCGTAGAGACGGCTGTATTCCCGGCTGAATTGCGAAGGGCTCTGATAGCCGACACGATGGCCGGCCGATCCGACATCGAGCTGTTCTACGATCATCAGCCGCCGTGCCTCATGCAGCCGAAGCTGCTTTTGATACTGCATCGGCGACAGAGCGGTCACGGTCTTGAAATGGTGATGCAGCGAGGAAACGCTCATGCCGACGCGCTCGGCCAGCTCTTCGATGCGTAGCGGCTGCGTATAGTTGCCGCGAAGCCAGGCAACAGCGCGCGCCACCCTGTTGCTCTGGCTTTCCGCCATGGCGATCTGCAGCAGCCGGGGACCGTTCGGACCGGTCAGCAGGCGATAGAGGATTTCCTGCTCGATCAATGGCGCCATGGCTGGAATATCTTCGGGCCGATCAAGCAATCGAAGCAGTCGCAGCGAGGCATCCAGCAGCTCCGGCGAGGCAGCATTGACAGCAATGCCACGCACAGGCTCGGCAGTCAGCGCTTGGCGCGGAACGCTGACGCGCGACAGCAGCTCCTTCAAGCGTTCACTGTCGAGCGCCATGCCGAAGCAAAGATAGGGCGTATCGCTGCCGACATTGGTCACTTGCGTCGAAACCGGCAGGTCGAGCGCAGTCAAAATATATTCGCCGACGCCGTAGTGATAGGTCTCCGCACCGATCGTCAGGCTCTTGCGGCCCTGGACCACGACGGCAAAGCAGGGCCGGTAGGCTCCATGCTGCCAAACGGTCGCAGCGGACTGTCGATAGAGATGAAGACTATCTATCGGTGTGAAGTGTTCCCCGTCTCCCGTGGCGAAACGTGCAACGATCGATGCGAGTTCCTGATTGGGATTGAAAGGCAGTGTCATGCGCAACCAACTGTATCTGAGCGGATATCGACATCTATCTAGGTAACGCTGCTCGATCCTGAAAGTCCCGCTACGCAATTAGATTCGCAGGATCGTACATAAAGCTTGCAGGATCGCTCTAACGCTTCGGCCTTTTCCCATTGCATAGTCAGCCATCCCAATTTCACTCCGACCTCCTCCTAGAAACAAGGAAATCTCCCATGCCTATCGCAAAGGGTTATGCCGCGACCGACGCGTCCAAGCCGCTCACCCCCTTCACTTTCGAGCGCCGCAATCCGAACGAGGACGACGTCGTCATCTCCGTCCAATATTGCGGTGTCTGTCACTCCGACATCCACCAGGCTCGCAACGAATGGGGCAATTCGAGATACCCGATGGTGCCGGGCCACGAAGTCGCCGGCGTGGTAACCGCCGTCGGTTCGAAGGTGACGAAGTTCAAGGTCGGCGATCGCGTCGGCGTCGGCTGCTTCGTCAATTCCTGCACGACCTGCGCCACGCGCGACCTGGACTACGAGCACTACATGCCCGGCGTCGTTCAGACCTATAATGACGTCGAAGCCGACGGCGAGACGCCGACCTATGGCGGCTATTCCGACAGCATCGTCGTCAAGGAAGGCTATGTCCTCTCCTTCCCCGACAATATCCCGCTCGACGCCGGCGCTCCGCTGCTTTGCGCCGGTATCACGCTCTATTCGCCGCTCCGCCACTGGAAGGCAGGCCCCGGCAAGAAGGTTGCGATCGTCGGCATGGGCGGCCTCGGCCACATGGGCGTCAAGCTGGCACATGCCATGGGGGCCGATGTCACCGTTCTCAGCCAGACGCTGTCGAAGAAGGAAGACGGTCTCAAGATCGGCGCCGACCATTACTACGCGACCAGCGATGCCGAGACCTTCACGAAGCTCGCCGGCACGTTCGACCTGATCATCATGACGGTCGGCATCGCCGTCGACTGGAACGCCTATCTCGGCCTGTTGAAGTTCGACGGCAGCATGGTCGTCGTCGGTGCGCCCGAGCATCCGGTTCCGGTCCATGCCTTCTCGCTGATCCCAGGTCGCCGCAGCCTTTCCGGCTCCATGATCGGCTCGATCAAGGAAACCCAGGAGATGCTCGACTTCTGCGGCGAGCACAACATCGTCTCCGAGATCGAGAAGATCAGCATCCAGCAGATCAACGAAGCCTATGAGCGCGTGCTGAAGAGCGACGTCCGCTACCGCTTCGTCATCGACATCGCATCCCTGGCCTAAGTGAAAAAAGGGCGGCGTCCGCATTGGACGCCGCCCTTTTTCCTAGTCCTCGCGCATCGTTTCCCTTTGCGTGATCAGCCGGGCGCTGTGCTGCCGGCTGATGTAGATCCACAGCCAGCTCCAGGCGACCGCGATGCGCCAGCGCACGCCGATCAGGAAGTAGATGTGGGCTAGGCCCCACACCCACCACGCGATCCATCCTCTTAGTTTCAGCCAGCCGAAATCGATGATCGCAGCGCTCTTGCCGATCGTCGCAAGGCTGCCCTGATGGCGGTAGTGGAACGGTCTGGGAGCGGGTTTGCCGGCCAGCTTCGCCTTGATCACCTTGGCGACATAGGCTCCCTGCTGCTTGGCGGCCGGAGCGATCCCCGGCACCGGGCTACCATCATCACGCAGGACGGCGGCCGTATCGCCGATCACGAAAACGTCCCCCTTGCCGGGTGCCCGTAAATCCTTGTCGACCACAGCTCGGCCAGCGCGGTCTGCGGGGATATCCAGCCATTTCGCTGCCGGCGATGCCTCCACACCCGCTGCCCAGACGATGGTCCGGCACGGCACGAAAACATCGCCGATCGTAACGCCCTCAGCCGTGCACGACGTCACCGGCTTGCCGAAGCGCAGGTCGACACCATGCGATTCCAGCTCCCGGCGCGCGTAGTCCGAAAGATCCTCCGCGAAAGCCGCCAGCACCCTTGCGCCGGCTTCGACGAGAATGATCTTGGCCTTGCTCGTATCGATATTGCGGAACTCCTTCGGCAAGGTGGTCCTTGCCAGTTCCGAGATGATCCCGGCCAGCTCCACCCCGGTCGGCCCTGCCCCGACGATGACGAAGGTCAGGAGCGCCTCGCGAATGGCGGGATCTGTTTCCATCTCCGCCTGCTCGAAGGCCAGCAGCACGCGGCGACGGATGGTTGTCGCATCTTCGAGCGTCTTCAATCCTGGCGCTACCGGCTCCCATTCGTCGTGGCCGAAATAGGCATGGGTCGCGCCGGTGGCCAAGACAAGAGTATCGTAGGGGATCCGTTGTCCGCTCTTCAGCAGCACCTCACGCGCCTCGGTGTCGACGCCGACGACTTCGGCAAGCAGCGTCGTCACTTCCGGCCTGTCCCGGAAGAAATTGCGGATCGGCCACGCGATCTCCGACGTGGCGAGCAAGGTGGTTGCGACCTGATAGAGAAGCGGCTGAAACAGGTGGTGATTGCGCCGGTCGATCATCGTTATGCGGACGGGCGCGCCTTTCAGGTCGTTGACGACCTGTACTCCGCCGAAACCGCCTCCGACAACGACAACACGATGATCCTGCATGGCAACACCTCACGGCTATGTTTCGCTGGAAAACGTAGGGTTGAGACGACCAAGCAGCAACTCTCTTTTATGCATGGCACCCCTGCGTCGTCACAATACTGCAAAACGCCTACGGCGCATAACCGACGGGAATGGATGTGCCGCCTTTCAACTCCTCCATGGAGATCGAGGCCGAGACGTCGAAAAGCTCGATCTTGCGCACCAACATCTTGTAGATAACGTCGTAATGCTCCACCCGCGGCAACACGATTTTCAGAATGTAGTCGTAATTGCCGGTGAGCCGATGCGCCTCGACGATTTCCGGAATATCACCGATCGCCTTGCGGAAGGCCTCGATCCATTCGTCAGCATGATGCGCAGTCTTGATCATCGCATAGACGGTGGTCGGCACCCCCATCTTCTCGCGGTCGAGCACAACGATGCGCCGGGCAATATGGCCGCTTTCCTCCAGCCGCTGGATGCGCCGCGAACAGGCCGAGACCGAAAGAGCCACACGATCGGCAAGCTCCGTTACCGATGTACCGGCATCGGCCTGCAAGATTTCGAGGATCTTTCGGTCACGTTCGTCAAGCATGTGCGGTTGCCCTTCATTGTCGCGCCATCATTTTGCACAGATTTGAAGTTTTGTGCAAATTATTGCGGATAAGGGTAACGATCCCACAAAGTTTGCAAACACAAGGCGCGTGAATCACAGCACTATTGCCCTACTTACAAACGGGAAGCGGAGAACAGCATATGCGCACCATAGGTCTCATCGGCGGCATGAGTTTCGAAAGCTCGGCGGTTTATTATCGTCAGATCAACGAGATGGTCCGTGACCGACTGGGTGGTCTCTCCTCCGCCGAAGTGCTGATGTACTCGGTCAACTTCGAAGAAATCGTCGCTTTGCAGAAGGCCGGGCGTTGGGACGATGCGGCCGCTCGCCTCGGCGGCGTCGCTCATCGCCTGCAGGCAGCCGGCGCCGAATGCGTGCTCATCTGCACCAACACCATGCATCTGATTGCCCCGGAAGTCGCCTCGCGCATTTCCGTACCGCTCATTCATATCATCGACGAAACTGCCGCAGCGCTGAAGGCCGCCGGCCGGGTGAAGCCACTGCTGCTTGCCACGCGCTACACGATGGAACACGGCTTCTATGCCGAGCGCATGCAGCAGAACGGCATCTCCATCATGGTTCCCGGCCCGGATGACCGGACCGTGACCCATGACATAATCTTCAACGAGCTTTGCGCCGGCATCATCAAGGACGAGTCCCGCAGCAAGCTTCACGACATTATCGAGCGCGCCAAGGCCGAAGGTGCCGACAGCGTCATTCTCGGCTGCACCGAGATTTGCCTCATCCTCGATCCCAATGCGCTGATCCTGCCCGGCTTCGATACGACGACGATCCATGCCGAAGCCGCCGTCGACTTCGCTCTCGCAGACGAAAGCGCACGCAGTCGCGCCGCTTAGGTCAATCAATATACTTGACTCAGTCAAATAAATGATGGACACCGTCTCCTATAGCCAAGGAGACGATGTCCAATGCCCTCCGATACAGAATTCGCAACCATTGACGCCGTTCGCGACTTCAATCGCTTCTATACGAACTTCCTCGGCGTCTTGAACAAGGCCTACCTCGATAGTCCTTACACGCTGACGGATGTCCGTGTTCTCTTCGAAGTCGGCTTTCGCGGCGGCGTCGCCGCTTCGACGCTGACACGCGAACTGCATCTCGATCCCGCCTATCTCAGCCGCATCGTCAAGCGCTTCCGTGAAGATGGCTTGATCGAAACGAAGCCAGATCCCGACGATGCGCGCAGCCAAATCATCCAAGTCACCGACAAGGGACAGGCTCAGTTTCAGGAATTCGTTCGTCGCTCCCGTACCCAGATCTCCGAATATTTCGACAGACTTGCCATGGGTGAGCCGGAACGGATCGTCGAAGCGATGCGGACGATCCAGGATACGCTCGGTGCAAACCGCGCAGCGCCGTCACCTGCAATCATCCGCCCTCATCGCCATGGCGACATCGGCTGGATCGTGCAAAGCCAGGCGCGCTTCTACTGCGGCGAACTCGGATGGGATCATCGTTTCGAGGCTCTTGCCGCCGAAGTCGCCGGAAAGTTCCTGGCCAGCTTCAATCCCGAAAAGGAACGGTGCTGGATCGCAGAGCGCGGCGGCTTGAATGTCGGCTCGATTATGGTCGCCGACAGTGGCAATGGCGTCGCCAAGCTCAGGCTGCTCTATGTCGACAAGACGGCACGCGGCCTCGGCCTCGGCAAACTGCTGGTCGATGAATGCATTCGCTTCTCCCGCGAGGTCGGCTACACCAAGCTCTCGCTCTGGACGAACGACATCCTCGATACTGCGCGGGCTATCTACATCAAGGCCGGCTTCAGACTGGTGGCGGAAGAAAAGCATCGCATGTTCGGGCCGGAATTGAACGGCCAGACCTGGGAACTCAATCTTTAGAGTTGGCTCTACGCAGACATGGACAAGGCACAAGTTGAGTCCTAGTCTCGATGCACCCCTAATTTGCATCGAGACATTCGCCTATGACCGCCAGCACCGACATCCTGATCCGCCCCATCGCCAGCGAGCACATTGAGGGTTTTCACAAGGCACTCGACACGGTCGCGCGCGAACGGGAATATCTGTCCATGCTTGAAGCGTTCCCGCTGGAGCAAATCCGCGCTTTCGTGCTCGAAATGATCGCCAAAGGAAACCCGCAATTCGTGGCGCTTGCGAATGGCGATGTGGTCGGCTGGTGCGACATCAGCCGCCATGGCTTCCCGTCTCATGCCCATGCGGGTCGGCTTGGAATGGGAATCTTACCAGCCTTTCGTGGTCAGGGTATTGGTCGCAAGTTGATCGAGGCAACACTGAAGGCCGCCCGCAACGTCGGCATCGAACGCGTAGAACTCAGCGTTCACGCCGACAATAGCCGGGCCATAGCACTCTACGAGAAAGTCGGCTTTGTGCGGGAAGGGCTAGCTCGCAAATCCGTGCGCATAGACGGGCGGTATAAAGACGCGATCCATATGGCCGTCATCAAGGAATAGCGGCAACAAACTTAGCATCGGACCTTCGGCGACTGACAAACTGCGTGCACAAATCATGCTGCGTCGCAAAATTCGCTTGATTTGGAAACGATCATTTCCTAAAAGAGTCGCATGACGACGAATACAATCGATATCGCCCCAAAGCTTCGCGGTCGCCCGCGGGAATTCGACATGGACGCAGCCCTCGATGAGGCGCTGAGGGTCTTTTCCGAGCGCGGCTATCATGCAGCTTCCATCAGCGAGCTGACGGAGGCCATGGGCCTGACAGCCGGCAGTGTCTACAAGGCCTTCGGCGATAAGCGTGGCATCTTCCTTGCGTCCTTCGATCGCTATCGCCAAGTCCGCCAACAGCTGATCGAGACGCGTCTTGCCGAGGCTGCCAATGGCCGTGCAAAGCTTTTCGCATTGACGGCCTTCTTCGCTGAATCGTCCTGCGGCGAAATCGGTCGTCGCGGCTGCCTCGTCGTTGGCAGCGCGACCGAACTGGCACTTTTCCACGAAGAAGTGGCGGGGCGCGTCGCCATGGCTTTCAACTTCGACGAGCGGCGCATCCTCGATCTCATCCGGCTGGGACAGGCGGATGGATCGATATCGCAAGATGTCGACGCCGAAGGCACCGCCTGCGCGATACTGTGCCTCACGAAAGGGATGCGCATCATCGGCAAGACCGGTCCCAAACCTGAACGCATGCTCGCCGTCGCTGAGGCGGCGATGAAACTATTGAATTGATTTTTTTGGAAATATCCGGGCACCCCTCCCAAAAGCCCCCATGCCCGCACCGAGGACAAGACATGTCTGCAACTGCCGCTGCCAGACGGGAGAGCGCACCGCTCCCCGAAAAGACCATTTCACCGCTGATGACCTTCATGTTCGCCGCCGCCTGCGGGCTGGTGGCAGCCAATATCTATTATGGCCAGCCGCTCGCGGGGCCGATCAGCCAATCGCTCGGCTTCTCGCCGGTCGCGACCGGCCTCATCGTGACTTTGACCCAGATCGGCTATGGCCTCGGCCTGCTGCTGATCGTGCCGCTCGGCGATCTGCTTGAGAACCGCAAGCTTGTGCTGATGCTGGTCGCACTGGCGGCGCTCGCGCTCGTCGGCGCCGCCTTCGCCTGGTCGCCATCGCTGTTCCTGCTGGCGTCGCTGTGCATCGGCCTCGCTTCCGTTTCCGTGCAGGTCCTCGTGCCCTTTGCCGCCCATATGGCGCCGGACGCCAGCCGCGGTGCGGTCGTCGGCAACGTCATGAGCGGCCTGCTCTGCGGCATCATGCTGGCTCGCCCGGCAGCAAGCTTCCTTTCCGAACTGCTCTCCTGGCATGCGGTCTACCTCATCTCGGCCGGCATCATGATCGGGCTGATCGTCATCCTGCGCATGGTGCTGCCGACGCGCGTGCCGCATACCAAGCTGCGCTACACCCAGCTGCTGTCCTCCATGGGCCATCTCGCGCTCAATACGCCGGTGCTGCAACGGCGGGCGCTCTATCAGGCGTGCATGTTCGGCTCGTTCAGCCTCTTCTGGACGACGACGCCGCTGCTTCTCGCAAGCCCCGCCTTCGGCTTGACGCAGAACGGCATCGCCCTCTTCGCGCTTGCCGGCGCAGCAGGCGCGATCGCCTCGCCCATCGCCGGCCGGGTTGCCGATCGCGGCTGGACGAAGCTCGCCACCGCTTTCGCCATGACGCTCGCTATCCTCGCCTTTCTGATCGGGCACCTCTCGGGCGGCGGCTCGCTGCTGGCGCTGATCATGCTGACCATTTCCGGCATCATGCTCGATTTCGGCGTACAGACCAATCTTGTGCTCGGTCAGCGCGCCATCTTCGCCCTCAGCGCGGAGCACCGCAGCCGCCTGAACGGCCTCTACATGGCAACGTTCTTTGCCGGAGGCGCCATCGGCTCCGCTCTTGGCGGCTGGGCCTATGCCACCGGCGGCTGGAGCCTTGCATCGTGGTTCGGCATCGCCTTTCCGGTGATCGCGCTGCTCGTGTTCCTGACCGAACGCAAGGACTGATCAGGATGGCTGCGGCGCGATTGCCCGCAGCCAATCGCTTTCGCGGAGGCCGGCGGCCGCGAAGGGATCGACCAGCGTGCCGGAAACAATCGCCGCCAGGATCTGCGGTGCCGGCGGCACTCTGACGATGGTGGCGACCAACCGATCGCGGATCCAGGCCAGCGCCGCTGAGTCCGATTGGTAAAATGGGGTGAAGGCGGCCGAAAGCAGCTGGAACAGCCGCACATGCATCCGCCGCGCCTTCGCATAGGCAGAGAGTGCGGCATGCAGGTTTTCATGCTCGGCAAGCGCATGAGCCAGCGCCGCCACATCGAGCAACGCCATGTTGGCGCCCTGCCCGAGTTGAGGGCTTGTGGAGTGCGCGGCGTCGCCGACAAAGACCGTGCGCCCGCTATAAGGCATCGTCACCGTGCGATGGGCGTAGCGCGCCAGGGTCAGCTGATCCCAATCGCCGATCTGCTCCAATAACGGCTCGCATTCCGGCCAGTAGCCGCGAATTCTATCCTTCCAGTGATCGAGGCCACGCCTGCGCACCTCATCGGCCTCGGCGACCTTCAGGCTCCAGAACAAGGCAGCCTGCCTCGGCACATCGGGCCTTCTGCTGCCGATCGGCAGGACACCGATCATGACGCTCGCCTTGTCATATCGCTGCGTCAACGCGGCCTGATCCACCAACCCGTCCGGACAATCCAGCGTCGCCCAGAACGCGCCATAGGCAAGATTGCGCACCGAAGGTGCCACGGATGACGCAGCAACCAGCTCCGATCGCGCGCCGCTGGCATCGATGACGAGATCATAAGGTCCGAGACGATCGCCGCCCTCTATCGACAGATAGCTGCGGTCGCCCTCCTCCATTACGCCCATCACCCTTTTTCCGGTCAGAATTGGATGCTTGCGGGCAGAGACTTCGTCGTAAAGCGTATCGAACAGAGCCGCGCGGTGAACAGCCAGCCCATAGCGACCGCCTGAAAGGGCGCTGTAGCGCACATCCAGCACGATATTGCCACGGGTGTTTTCCGTGCCGAACAGCCGGTCAATCCGATTGCCTGCCGCATGAATGGCTGGACCAAGCCCGAGCGATTCCAGCACGGTCAGGCCGGTCGGCTGCAACATCAGCGCAGACCCGACCGGCGCGGGGTTGTCGAAACGCTCTATAATGTCAGTGGCGTGACCGGCGCGGGTCAGGAAGAGAGAGGCGGCAAGACCGGCGGGGCCGGCGCCGACAATGGCGATCTTCAGAGGCTTCACGGCAAGGCTCAGTCCGGTGATTGATCGAATTTGGCGCGTGCAGCACGCACCGCCTCGTGATTGGCCTCAGCCCAGTTCAGAAGCTGTGCCAGCGGATCGTAAAGCGAATAGCCAAGATCGGTCATCCGATATTCGACGCTCGGAGGCTTGGTCGGGAAAACCTCGCGGCCGATATAGCCGTCACGCTGAAGTTCGCGCAGCGTCTGCGTCAGCATGCGCTGCGAGATATCCGGCACCATGCGGCGCAGCTCGCCGAAGCGATATGGCCGCTGTGCCAGCGCCTCCAGCAGCAGCACCGACCATTTGCCGCCGATCTGCGAGACCAGATCCCGCACCGGGCAATCCGCAAACGTGACCTTACTGATATCGACGTCACGCAATTGTGGCTTCGCATTACGCAGATTGACGACGGTGCTGGTGCTCAAGGCGGTTCCCTTTTGGTAACGTAGAGCCAAAAAACTGCCTCCTTTACAGGTCGGAGTCAAACACCAATGTAGCGCTAGTCTCTTTTTGAGAGCAACCAACCCCTGCAAATCCGCGGCGGTCAAACAAGGATAAAGACATGAGCAGCACTCTTCTCGTCACCGGCGCCGCCGGTCAGCTTGGTCAGCGCGTCATTCATCACCTGCTGGAGACATACAAGGTCGCTCCCGGGCGCATCATTGCCGCTACGCGCAGCCCTGAGAAGCTCGCCGAGCTCGCCGCCAAGGGCGTCGTCACCCGCAAGGCCGATTTCGATGATGTCGCCGGTCTGCCCGCCGCCTTTGCTGGCGTCGATCGCCTGCTGATCATCAGCACCGACGCGCTCGCCGTTCCGGGTCTGCGCCTCAAGCAGCAGACGGCTGCCGTCGAAGCCGCCAAGAAGGCCGGCGTCAAGCATATTCTCTATACCTCCATGCCGGCCCCAGAAGGTTCGCTGGTCAGCTTCGCGCCCGACCATCTCGGCACGGAAAACGCCATCAAGGCGAGCGGCATTGGCTACACGATCCTGCGCGACGCCTGGTACTTCGACAACTTCCTGCATGGCCTGCCGCACAGCATCGAAACCGGCAAGTGGTATACCGCAACCGGCAACGGTCGCGTCAGCAATATCAGCCGCAACGATTGCGCGCTCGCCATCGCCGCAGCCCTCGCATCCGATACCACCGACAATGCCACCTATACACTGACAGGCTCCACGGCTCTGACGATCGATGACGTGGCAAGCGTCGTCAGCAGGATCACCGAGCGTCCGCTTGAGGTGGTTCAGGTCAATGACGAGCAGTTCTCCGCAGGTCTCGCCGGCGCTGGCTTGCCGCCATTCGTGGTAGATATGCTCGTCTCCGCAGACGCCAACACCCGCGCCGGCAAATTCGATATCCTGACCAACGACTTCAACAAGCTGACTGGCAAGGAACCGCAGACGCTGCGCAGCTTCTTCGAGGAACACAAGGCCGCATTGCTCGGCTGAGTCTTGGAACGGCCGGCAAGGCGTTCTTGCCGCTAGCCTACGAACAACCCCTCTCCCCGCGAATGCGGGGCGAGGCAGCTTCCGCCTTCATCAAAGTGTGGACTACAGCGAGGATAGCGCCGCCAGCGCATGCGGGAAGAACGATCAATCCGATTCCGCATATTGCGGCAGATCATCGGTAATTTCGTACCACTCGGCTTTCGATGCGACGAAAACATGGTGTGTGGGACGTATGCTTGGCGTGTCGACAAGCGTACCCATCGTAACATGGGCGTAAGTGCCATCCTTGACGATCGCATAGAGAAGCGAGCCGCATATTCTGCAGTGGATGTAAGGAGCCGCCGCGTCGCCGTAGACCATGACGCTTTCCGCGCCATCGACTATCCCGATCTTCTCGGATGGGATACCCGCCAGAGGCTTGAAGGCCGACCCGGTCGTTCGCCGGCAGTTCGAACAATGGCAGTTTACCGCATAAGCGAAGTCGTCGACAACCTCGTAGGTTACGGCACGGCAACGACATTGGCCCCTAAGGGTTTTCATCCTTCAACCTCGCACGACATTTTGCCAATCGCTGGAGTACACACGCCCCGATTCGTGCTCATGTCAGGCATCGGCTTTTGTCGCGCCCGGCCCCGCATTGCGCGGATGGGCTGAAATCAAGGGCAGCCGGGAGCTACCGCATCTTGACGGCGACTTGGCTGAGGAGCCCGCCCAGTCAGCTTCAAACCGTCTGGCCGCAAGCCCGGCGGAAACGGCGTACCGTTTCGGCCATGCCATATTCCAGCGCATCCGCCGTCAGCCCATGGCCGATCGAGGTCTCCGCAAGTTTCGGAATACGCTTCATGAGATCAGGCAGGTTCGCGACCGTCAGGTCATGGCCGGCATTGACATCAAGGCCGATGGCAAAGGCAGCATCAGCCGTCTTCCCCAGCGCTTCGAGAATAGGTGCAGCCTTCGCCGGATCATCATAGCAGCCGCCATAGGGGCCGGTGTAAAGCTCGATGCGGTCTGCACCGACCTCCTTGGCAATCTTCACCGCGTCGACATCACCATCACCATCGGCAAACAGCGAGACGCGGCAGCCAATCTTCTTGTATTTGGCAACGACGTCGGCCAGCAACTCGCGGTCCTTGCGGAAATTCCAGCCATGATCCGACGTCGCCTGCGTGGGATCATCAGGCACGAGCGTCACCTGTTCGGGCTCCGCAGCGGCGCAGAGATCGAAGAACTCGTCGGTCGGATAACCTTCAATATTGAACTCCGTCTCCGGAAACTCGTCGTCGATCAGCGCACGGATGGCGGGAAGATCGGAAAAGCGGATATGCCGCTGATCAGGACGGGGATGAACCGTCAAACCGCTGGCGCCGGCGGCAAGCGCGATACGGCCAAGCCCGATAACGCTCGGCCAGGGAAGATCACGCCGATTGCGCAGCATCGCGATGGCATTGAGGTTCACGGAAAGCTTGGCGGGCATGATCGAAATCCCTGATTTTCAAAGCGGATGATGTCAGCCGTTTTATGCCATTATGCCCAGCAAAACCAACGAGATTCCGACATCAACCCATGCAAAACTTTGATGGGCGGGCTCGCGACAAGTCACCGCGCAGTGACAGCCCCAAGACTTGCTCCAGACAAGATGTCAGCGGACGATAGTCAGCGTCTCGGCAGCGCGCGTGATAGCCGTATAGAGCCAGCGCTCGCGGGTATCGCGAAACGCCCAGCTCTCGTCGAACAGCACGACATTGTTCCACTGCGAGCCCTGCGCCTTGTGCACAGTCAGCGCGTAGCCATAATCGAACTCATCGTATCGCTTGCGCGTCGACCACGGGATCTCGCCCTCGACATCCTCGAAGGCCTGCTTCAACAGCTTGATCTTGGCAGCCCCGCGATCCATGTCGTCGTCTTCCGGGCGGATCAGAAGATTGATGCCCGGCTTCGTCGTTTCCCTGGAAGACGTCATGACCTGCCAGAGCGAGCCATTGAGCAACCCTTTGGCGGGATCGTTGCGCAGGCAGACAAGTTTGTCGCCGGATTGCGGATACTCGGCCGAAAAACCCTTCAGCTCGCGCAGACGCTGATTGTAGCGTCGCCGCGTCCTGTTGGTGCCAACGAGCACCTGATCGGCCTCCATCACCAGCGGCTGCGTGACCTCGTTCTTCGAAATCACCTGCGCGGTGCCATAGTCACCGTGCATGATTTCCTTGCCCTCACGCACCTGCATGGCGAGCTGGATGATCGGGTTGTCGCGGGCCTGGCGATGAATATCCGTGAGCAGATAGTCCGGCTCTTCATTCGTGAAGAAACCGCCACCGGAAACGGGCGGAAGCTGCCCGGGGTCGCCGAGCACCAGAATGGGCGTGCCGAAGCTCATCAGGTCCTTGCCGAGCGCTTCGTCCACCATCGAGCATTCGTCGACGATGATCAGCGCGGCTTTGGCGACGGGGCTCTGGCGGTTGATGGTGAACATCGGGGCGATCGACGTCTTGCCCGTCTCTTCGTCTTCGACGGCTTCCTCGCCACGCGGCCGGTAGATCAGCGAATGAATGGTCTTCGCGTTGGAAGCACCGCGCGAGCGCAGCACCTGTGCTGCCTTGCCCGTAAAGGCCGCAAACAGCACATCGCCATCCACATTCTCGGCAAAATGCCGCGCAAGCGTCGTCTTGCCCGTGCCGGCATAGCCGAACAGACGGAACAGCGGCGAGCGCCCCTCCTTCAGCCATTTGGCAACGGCCTTGAGCGCTTCATCTTGTTGCGGCGCGAATTGCATGCGCCGAATTGGCAGGATTCGGCCAATGGAAGCAAGCAGTAAAAAATACCCGGCGAGCCGGGAATAAAACCTGAGACACCTGTGTCTTATGTCCGGCAACGCAGAATGCGAGGCCTGGACTATCATTGTCCACCACCCGAGGAGAGATATCATGAAGAGTTTGAGTTTCCTGGCCGCGCTCGCTGCGGCATCGGCCTTTGCCACCGCCGCTTTCGCCGCAGCTCCCGTCAAGACGGTCGAAAGCGCCAAGGGCAAGGTGCTTGCCGGCGAAAATGGCAAGACGCTCTACACCTTCAAGAACGACAAGGCTGGCATGTCCAATTGCAACGGCGATTGCGAGAAGGCCTGGCCGCCGTTCATGGCCGATGACAAAGCCAAGGCCGAGGGTGCATACTCGATTATTACCCGCAAGGACGGGATGAAACAGTGGGCAAAGGACGGCATGCCGCTCTACTTCTTCGTCAAGGACGCAAAGTCCGGTGATGTCGCCGGCGATGGCTTCAAGGGCGTCTGGGATGCCGCACGGCCCTGACCGGACCGAAAACGGCGCGGCGGGAGCCTCCCCCGCGCCCGATGGTTTCGAGGCGGAGGTGCTGGCGCTCCTTCCCTCGCTGCGGCGCTATTCCCGCAGCCTGACCCGCTCGGATACCGATGGCGAAGACCTGCTCCAGGATTGCGTCGAAAAGGTTCTGACCCGCCGCAGCCAATGGCGCGGGCTGAACCTGCGCGGCTGGGTCCTCACCATCATGACCAATCTGTATCGCAACGGCCGGCGCCAGCAAGGCGGCCGCAGTTTCGTCGATATCGATGACACCAGCCATCTGCCCGCCGCCGAGACGGACGACGATCCGCTGCAACGGTCGCGCCTGGAAACGGCGCTCAACAGCCTCGGAGCAGACTATCGCACGGTGCTGATGCTTATCGTCGTCGAAGGCTACAGCTATCAGGATGTCGCTGACATGCTCGATATCCCGATCGGCACCGTCATGTCGCGCCTGTCGCGCGCCCGCCAGAAGATGACCAGCCTGCTGGCCGCAGACAATGTTGTCACGCTTCGGAGACCAAAATGAACGAACGCAAACCGACCGTGACCGAAGCGGACCTCCATGCCTTTGCCGATGGCTTCCTACCACCGGAAAAGCATGCGGAACTGGAAATGTGGCTTACCGAGAATCCTGACGACGCCACCGCCGTTGCGGCCTGGCAGACTCAGAACGACGAAATCCGTGCAATGTTCGCTCCCTACGCCATGTCGAAGCACAGCGACGCCGACCTGATTTCCGGAGGACGAAGCACGCCTTCTACCCAACCGATCCCCCCGCAGCGAAGCCGGAAGCTGATGATGCTTGCCGCCTCGCTAGCGCTCTTCGTCGCAGGTGCAGCAGCCGGCCATTTCGGCCCCGATCTCCTGGCGCCGCCCGAATTGCAGCTGACAGCAATCGAAGCCCTGCCGCAGCAGGCGCGCTCGGCTTTCGTCGTCTATGCCAGCGATGTCCGCCATCCGGTCGAAGTCGGCGCGAATCAGGAGGCGCACCTCGCCACATGGCTCGGAAAACGCATGAATGTCGCCGGCCTCAAGGTGCCGAGCCTGCAGACACTGGGCTTCCAACTGGTCGGCGGCCGGCTGCTCCCGATCAACGGCACGCCGGGCGCTCTGTTCATGTATGAAAATGCCAGTGGTCAACGCCTGACCGTGCTGGTAGGGCGCAGCAGCGGCAACACCACGACCAGCTTCCGCTTCGCCAGCGACAATGCCGTCGAGACCTTCTACTGGATCGACGGCAATCTCGGCTATGCCGTGACAGGTGAGATTTCACGCGACATGCTGCGACGGGTGGCGGACGAATGCTACAAGCAATTTTCGTCCTAGCTTGCCCTCAGCAGTAACGCGGCCCTCGGATTGCCCCTATCGCTGAGGATCGTTTTCGAGCGCGATCGGCTTGCCATGCGGCGTTGCCTCGGCGGCACGTTGCCAGCTTTGTTGCAAAGCCAGGATCGCATCGGCATCGGCGATGCCCTTCACGACCAGCAGCCCAGATAGAGCCGCCACCCAGCAATCGAAATAATCACTGCCGTCAGACGCGCGGCCCGGCTTGTGCAGTTCCGTCGACAACTGTTCGGCCCATTCGCCCCAGGCAAACAGGCCCTTTTCATGCAGATGCACGGTCATCGCGAAAGCATCCGCCGCCCAAGGCTCTGGAAAGACGGGCTCGCCATCGATTGACTTCGGCAAACCCGGTGATTGCGCCAGAGGCGATGCGATCTCACACACGCTCAAGATAACTCTCCCAGGCATCGATCGAGACGGTCAACGAGGGATCGGCGCCCTCGCCCCATATCTCGGCGCCATCGAAGACCACGGTATAGACCCATTGTGGGTTTTCGCCGCGGCCATGAGCGTTGTCGTCGGGGAAAACGAACGAGCCCTGTACGGCCTCGACGACGCCCATCTTGGCGCGGGCATAGCGCGGCAACCGAGTGTGGCCAGTCGGATTGAAATTCTTCGTCCGCACGTGATCGCCGGCGGCAAAAAGCGGCGCAGTATCGAGTGGCCGGTCGCAAGGACCGCCTTTGGCCAGGACGCCATCGACCATATCCGTCTTCAGGACCCGCTTCGGCGCTTTACCCTGTTCGAGCGAGTGGCCGGTACGTAGCTCCTCAGCAGTTGCGAAGCCGTGCCGCTCGAGCAGCATGTCGATGCCCCGTGCCCAGACTTCGTAATAGCTGGCAGCAAGATAGTCGGCAGGCGGAATATTTTCGCGCGCATGCCGGCTCTCGTCGATGCTCCATGCGCCGAAAGCACCGCAAGAGAGCGTGATGCCGAGCGCGCGCTTTTCCCATTCGGCATGAAAATAGGGTTCGTTCTGTTCCGGTGCGACAGGGCCGAAGCCCATCTGGCCGCCGAGATCGTGAGGCCCGTTCATAGCGCGGCCTCCGGCGTCTTTGCGATTGCCGTGCCGATCATGGCATCGCGGCTGACGAGATCCGCGAGCGCCCCTTCGTCCATTCCTTCGGAACCGACAGGACGCTCCGGGATCACCAGATAGCGAAGCTCAGCCGTCGAATCCCAGACGCGGATTTTCGTCTCCTGCGGCAAGGTGAGGCCGAACTCTGCGAGGACGCCACGCGGATCAATCACCGCACGCGAGCGATAGGCCGGCGCCTTGTACCAGACCGGCGGCAACCCAAGCACGGCCCAAGGATAGCAAGAGCAAAGCGTGCAGACGATCAGATTATGCGTTTCCGGGGTATTGAACACCGCGCGCATGTGCTCGCCCTGTCGCCCGGTAAAGCCGAGGCTCGCAATCGCCGCCGTAGCGTCACGGCGCAGCCAATCGGCAAAATCGGGATCGCTCCACGCCTTTGCGACCACCTGCGCGCCGTTGCGCGGCCCGACCTTCGTCTCATAGGTCTCGACGATACGGTCGATCGCCGCCGGGTCGATCAGCCCCTTTTCCGTCAGCAGCGTCTCGAGCGCCTTCACCCGCGCCTGCATGTCGGAATAGTGATTGTCGTGGTGATGGTGGTCGTGATGATCGTCGTCATCATGCGAGTGTCCGTGCGACATGGCTGCCTCCTGTCTCTTGGCCGTTACTTTAGCATCGGCCAGAGACTGAGCACCAGCAGGATGGCCATGGTTATGTTGAACCATTTGAGCCTGATGGGATCGGAGAGCCAGTCGCGCAGCGCCGAGCCGAAGCCGGCCCAGGTCGATACGCTCGGGAGGTTGACCGCGGCAAAAGCAAACCCGACGAGAAGGACGGTCACGAGATAGAGCTGCTCGTTGGTATAGGTCGCCATGGCGGTAACGGCCATCACCCAGGCTTTCGGATTGACCCACTGAAAGGCCGCAGCGCTCATAAAGCTCATCGGCTGCGCGGAGCCCTGGCTTTCAGCCAGGCTGCGAGACGTGCCGATCTTCCAGGCAATCCAGACGAGATAGGCGCCGCCTGCAAATTTCAGCACCGTATAGAGTATCGGCACGGTATGCAGCACCGCGCCAAGACCCAGGCCAACGCCGAGCAGCAGCGACAAGAAGCCGACGCCGATACCCAGCATATGCGGAATGGTGCGCCGGAAGCCGAAGTTCACGCCGGATGCAAACAACATCATGTTGTTCGGACCAGGCGTGATCGATGTGGTGAATGCGAAAAGTAAGAGAGCCAGAAATGTATCCAGCGCCATAATGCCTCCTTGGACGCCGTGCGGGACGAAGGGCGGCATCCAAAATTCTTCTCATGATGTGGTTCATGCTCCGCAGACTACGGCGACGCATGGTCGATCCGACATTAGTTCGCAGGCAATACTAAAGCCATAGGACGATTGTCATGGTGACATCAAGGTCGCGGATTGCAATCGCGTGGAATGAACCTATCCTTCCCTGAGCAAATCGAGGACATGCCATGCGAGACCCCATCCCGACAGTGACCCTTCCCTCCGGCATTGCCGTTCCCGCGCTTGGACAAGGGACCTGGAACATGGGGGAGAGCGCCGCCAAGGCCAGAGACGAGATCACCAGCCTCAAGACCGGTCTCGACCTCGGCATGACGCTGATCGACACGGCTGAAATGTATGCCGATGGCGGCTCGGAGGAGATTGTCGGCAAGGCGATCGAGGGACGGCGCGACGAGGTCTTCCTGGTCAGCAAGGTCTATCCGGCCAATGCCAGCCGGAAGGGAGCCGTCGAAGCCTGCGAACGCAGCCTGAAGCGCCTGAACACCGACCGCCTGGACCTCTATCTGCTGCATTGGCGGGGAAACTACCCGCTTGAAGAGACAGTAGAGGCTTTCGAAGGATTGAAAGCAGCAGGCAAGATCGAGGCCTGGGGCGTCTCCAATTTCGACGTTGACGATATGGACGAGCTGCTTTCCGTGCCGAACGGCGGCAATGTCGCAGCCAATCAGGTGCTCTACAATCTCGGCCGGCGCGGCGTCGAATACGATCTTCTGCCATGGTGCCAGGAGCGCAGCATTCCGATCATGGCCTATTCGCCGATCGAACAGGGCCGCCTGCTTCACCATCCGGAGCTGATCCGCATCGCCAAGACCTATCAGGCCACGCCCGCTCAGATCGCCCTCGCCTTTCTCTTGGAACGCGACGGCGTCATTGCCATTCCGAAATCTTCGAACCCGCAGCGTGTCGAGGAAAATCGCGACTGCATCGATATCGACATGACGGATGAGGATTGGGCGGTACTCGACGCGGCTTTCCCACCGCCATCGCGCAAGAAGTCGCTGGATATGCTGTAGGTTTCAGGCCGCAGCCTTCTGCTGGGCAACGATCAGCTCGATCGCCCGAAACACATCGATTTCTCGCCAATCTGCTGGATCGCGATACGTCGGATACAGAGAGAAGGCAGCAGCGGCGATCTGATCGACCGTCCGCAGCTTCGTCCGACGCCCGGCAAGTGCAGCCTTGGTGTAAACGCCGAACCGATCTTCGGTCACGCCCCAGCCGGCATAAAACGGTGCGGCATAGCAACGAACAGGGATGCCGCGCAGCAACGCATCGAAACCGAACTGGCTCGAGACCGTCCAGACCTCATCCACAACGTCGAGAATGGACGCCACCGATATGGCGTCGTCGAGCAGCACCGCATCGCCCTTGGCAACACCATCTGTAAGATAACCCTTACGCAGTCCGGCCATGACATCCGGATGGGTGCGAATGATACATTGCGCGCCACTCGCCAGCCCATCGGCAAGCATCTTCTCGAAGGAAGCCTTGGAGCCGAGCGCCCTGCCAACGGAGACGTCACCAACGACCTGATCGACCATCAGGATGCGACGCTTGCCGGTCCGCTCGATGCTGGGCGGCCGATGGGGAAGATGATTATATTTGGATAGCTTGTTGAGAACGATCTGCTCACGAATGGCGCGACCGCGTTCGCTCGCCTCGCCCGCGCTTTCAATCAGCCGCTCAAGGCGCGAAGGTCTGATTGCATCGACCGGCAAGCCAAGATCGTCGATGACAATGGAGAGAGGAATAGCGCCCGATTTGCCGAGCCCCATCGACCGTAGGAAACCGTCTTCCAAATGCCAATGGCGCAATCGACGAAAGCCCGCAATCCGCGCCGCCATTTTGGCCGGCGCACGGCCGCCCCAGGAAACGATACCGCCTATGCCCGGCGACAGTGCCGAGGCCAGCTTCTGCGAACCGAAATAGTGGCCGAGCCAGGGAAAGTCGCCACGGACGAAGAAGGCTGCGCCAAGACGCATATCCGCAGGCGGATGCCATGGCTTTTCGCCGAGATATGGCAAAGCCTCATCTGCAAAGACAGCCACCTTCATCCCCCGTTGCAAATAAGCTCGCCGATCCGGGCCGGGCGCTGCAAAAGATAAAGCGGTTCGGCTTTCCGCGAAAGCACCGAACCGCTCTGACTTTTTCAAGCAATTTCGAACAAAAAACCGCGGCGGATTTTTCCTCTCACTGCTCTAGGAAACGCCCGCAGGCCGGTCAATAGCGAAGGTCTTTACATCCCCTGCGGGCCGCGGTTCATCGCAGCGATGCCGGTACGGCAAACTTCGATGAGGCCGAGTGGCTTGATGATGGCGATGAACTGGTCGATCTTCGAAGACTTGCCGGTGATTTCGAGGATGAAATGTTCGACGGTCGCGTCCACCACCTTGGCGTGGAAGGCGTCGGCCAGCCGCAGCGTTTCGGCGCGGGTTTCGCCGCTTCCGGTCACCTTCAGCAGCGCCACTTCGCGCTCGATCGGCCGCTCCTGGCCGAGTTCGCGGGCGCGCACTGTCAGATCGACAACGCGGTGAACGGGAACGATGCGCTCGAGCTGCGCCTTGATCTGCTCCAGCACCTGCGGCGTGCCCCGGGTTACGACGGTGATGCGCGATAGATGCGCCTGATGCTCGGTTTCCGAGACGGTCAGGCTTTCGATGTTGTAGCCGCGGCCGGAGAAAAGGCCGATGACGCGGGCGAGAACGCCTGGCTCGTTGTCGACAAGCACCGAAAGCGTATGGCTCTCGGCCGCCGCGGTTTCCGGCGAAATGAAATAGGCGGAGCCCGTGGGTTGAAGGTGTGCGTTCATTATTCCTGTTCCGTTTCCTCGGTTCTTGTTCGATGTGCCGGCAAGATCGGCCCGGGCGCCGCATCGGCAGCGCCCGGGCTATCGATCAAACCAGCGCGCGACCCTTGGCGTCGATGGCGTTGGCAACGGCCTCGTCGGTCGCTTCATCGGGCAGAAGCATTTCGTTATGCGCCTTGCCCGAGGGGATCATCGGGAAGCAGTTGGCGAGATTGGCGACGCGGCAATCGAAAATGACCGGCTTCTTGACGTCGATCATCTCCTGGATGGCGGCATCGAGATCGCCCGGCTTTTCGCAGCGCAGGCCAACGGCGCCATAGGCTTCGGCCAGCTTGACGAAATCAGGCATCGCTTCCGTATAGGAATTGGACAGGCGGTTGCCGTGCAATAGCTGCTGCCACTGGCGGACCATGCCCATATACTGGTTGTTCAGGATGAAGATCTTGATCGGCGCGTCGTGCTGGATCGCCGCAGACATTTCCTGAATGCACATCTGGATCGATGCGTCACCGGCGATATCGATGACGAGGCTTTCCGGATGCGCGATCTGGACACCGAGCGCGGCCGGCAGGCCGTAGCCCATGGTTCCCAGGCCGCCCGAAGTCATCCAGCGGTTCGGCTGCTCGAAACCGAAGAACTGTGCAGCCCACATCTGATGCTGACCGACTTCCGTCGTGATGTAGGTGTCGCGATGCTTGGTCAGCTCGTAGAGACGCTGGATGGCATATTGCGGCATGATGACATCGTCGCTCGGCTTGTAGGCGAAGGAATTGCGCGCACGCCAGCGGGCGATATTCCCCCACCAGTCGCCAAGCCGATCCGCTGCCGGCTTCTGCGGCAGAGCCCGCCACAGGCGAACCATGTCTTCCAGAACATTGCCGACATCGCCGAGAATGCCGATATCGACGTGAACGTTCTTGTTGATCGACGATGGGTCGATGTCGATGTGGATCTTCTTCGAATTCGGCGAGAAGGCATTCAGGCGACCGGTAATGCGGTCGTCGAAGCGCGCGCCGATGCAGACCATGACGTCGCAATCATGCATCGCCATGTTGGCTTCATAGGAACCGTGCATGCCCAGCATGCCGAGCCAGCTCTTGCCCGAGGCCGGATAGGCACCGAGCCCCATCAGCGTCGAGGTGATGGGAAAACCTGTCAGCTCGACGAGCTCGCGCAACAGCTTGGAAGCTTCCGGACCCGAATTGACGACACCGCCGCCGGAATAGATGACCGGCTGGCGTGCATTCTTCATGAGTTCGATGGCCTGAGTGATCTTGTTGAGATCGCCCTGAACCTTCGGCTGATAGCTCTTCTGTGCGTCATGCGCTTCCGGTGGCGTATAGGTGCCGGTGGCGAACTGGACGTCCTTCGGAATATCGACGACGACAGGACCGGGGCGGCCGGTCTGCGCGATGCGGAAGGCCTCATGAATGACGGCGGCCAGCTGATTGACATCCTTGACCAGCCAGTTGTGCTTGGTGCAGGGCCGGGTGATGCCGACCGTGTCGCATTCCTGGAACGCGTCCGAGCCGATCAGCGACGTCGGAACCTGACCGGTCAGGCAGACCAGCGGGATCGAGTCCATCAAGGCGTCCTGCAGCGGGGTAACGGCATTCGTCGCGCCGGGACCTGAGGTGACCAGCATGACGCCGACCTTGCCGGTGGAGCGGGCATAGCCTTCGGCCGCGTGGCCGGCGCCCTGCTCGTGGCGAACCAGAATGTGCTTGATGTCGTCCTGCTGGAAAATCTCGTCGTAGATCGGAAGCACCGCACCGCCCGGATAACCGAAGATGTGTTCGACGCCGTTGTCCTTGAGCGCCTGCAACACGATCTCCGCGCCTGTCATTCGATTGCCGCTCGCCTGATTATCTGTGCCGGTCATACGTTTGTTCCGCTGTCTGCTGGAGGTTTGGGAAGATGAAATCTCGATTTCGGGCATAAAAAAAGGCCCCTGAGGGAGCCTGTCATCTAGCGCATGGGTGGCTATCGCCGGATGGTTACACCATCCTGCCCATGCGCTTTCCCACCACAATAAGAATAATCGAGTTTTTCATGGGCCGAAGTGATAGACAGAAAATTTCGAAGCGTCAACGCGTGAAGCAATAAAAAATCGCGGCGCCGCACAAACCCTATAAAATGCGGGGCTGGTCGACAGGATTTTGTTAAGCCACCCCCTCTATGCTACAGCATCTAGCGCTTGGGGTAGCCTTTTGCTCAACAACGATCTGCAGACATCAGGCAAAGCGGGAGATTTTGATCGCCGCGATAAGCTGACGCCGGGAAATCGATTCCTCGGCCGCGTTGTTGCGTGCAGCGGTTCGAAGGCGACGATTGCAGCTGTTGCGGAAGCCGGTGGCACCGACCTGACCGAACTCTGGTCAGTCGGAAAGCTGATCTCCATCAGCGTCGGCAAAAATCGCGTCGCTGCCCTGGTTTATGCGATGAACACAAACGGCGTCGGCTGGGGCGAAGGGCAAGACAACCTCTTCCGCATCGAAGTCGAGTTGCTGGGGGAAGTTCGCGTCGAACCCGACGGTCGTGAGGAGTTTTCGAGCGGCATCTCCGCCTACCCCTATCTCGGTGCCATCGCGCATCGCATCCGCGCCAGCGATCTCATGCGCATTTTTGATGCCGGCAAAAGCAATAGCTGCGTTATTGGCAAGCTGACGCAGGACGCGAGCATCGATGCCACCATCCATATTCCTTCCATGCTCTCAAAGCACTTCGCCGTTGTCGGCTCGACGGGCGTCGGCAAGTCGACCGCCGTCTCGCTGCTATTACACAAGGCGATAAACGCGGACCCGAAGCTTCGGGTACTGATCCTCGATCCGCACAATGAGTTTGCCGCCGCTTTTCCTCGGCATGCCGTCGTCATCGATACGGATACGCTCGACCTGCCGTTCTGGCTGATGCGGCTGGAGGAATTCGGCGAGGTGGTCTTCCGTGGCCGCCCGGCTGTGCCGGAAGAGCTCGATGCCTTGCGCGATCTCATTCCGGAAGCAAAGCGCGCCTTTCGCGGAAGCGACGCAGGCCTCATGCGCCGCCAGACAGACAAAGCTTCCGTGACGGCCGATACGCCGCTCCCCTATCGCATGGCCGATCTGCTGGCGCTCATCGACGAACGCATCGGCCGGCTGGAAGGCCGCCAGGAAAAGCCGCATCTGCGCTCCTTGAAGATGCGCATCATCTCCGCGATCAACGATCCGCGCTACCATTTCATGTTCTCCAACAACACGATCACCGACACGATCATGGAGACCATCGCCAAGATCTTCCGCATTCCCGGAGACGGCAAGCCGATCTGCACCTTCCAGCTTGCCGGCATCCCTTCGGAAGTCATCAACTCGGTCGCATCGGTTCTGTGCCGTATGGCATTCGAACTGGCACTCTGGAGCGACGGCGCAATCCACATGCTCGTCGTCTGCGAGGAAGCGCACCGCTATATCCCTGCCGATCAGAGCCTCGGATTCTTCCCGACGCGTCAGGCGATCGCCCGCATCGCGAAGGAAGGACGCAAATACGGCGTCTCGCTCGGGATCATAACCCAGCGTCCAGGCGAGCTCGACCAGACGATTCTCTCGCAGTGTTCGACACTTTTCGCCATGCGTCTCGCTAACGATCACGACCAGGATATCATCCGCTCGGCCATACCGAATTCGTCGATCTCGACGACCAGCTTCCTCTCATCGATCGGCAATGGCGAAGCGATAGCCTTCGGTGCGGCCATTGCGGTGCCGATGCGGATGCGTTTCTCGCGTGTCGATGAACAGCTATTACCGAAGGCCAGCGGCAGCGTAACCAGAATGAGCGAGGAATCGCCCGATACCGTCGACCTACGCACCATCGTTCGCCGCATGCGCGCGACTGCAGGGCCGGATATCAGCGCCCTGCAGCAAAGCTATGGCGGCGCCAGCGAAGCGGCTGCCTATGGCAGGAACAATCCTGGCAATGACCTTGAGGCACCGTTGCGTTTCCAGGCCAATGACGCCGAGATACCCCTGAACGAACCGTATCGCCCGGATATGCTGCCCGGTGCAGCAGGGGTGCAGCTTGCCGCACCGCCGCCAACATCGATCGACAGCAGGCTTGCCGATTTGCGCCGGGAATCCCGCGGCGGCGACACATCGACCGCACGCAGCATCCCGATCCGGGAAACATCGCCATCGCTGCGACGGGAACCCAATCTCTCGCTGCGGGAGAGCATTCTGAAGAAGCCGCTGAGCAGCCTCCACGAAAACGACTGACGTCTCAAGTCAGGGGCTCAGACGCTCCCAGCTTTCATCCATCTGATTACGAAACCAGGTCATCTGCCGTTTGGCATATTGCCGCGTTGCGGCGGCCCCGGTTTCAAGAACGGCCTCGCGCGTCATGTCGCCTTTGAACATCGCCGCAATCTGCGACACGCCGATCGCTTTCATAACCGGCATATCAGGTGACAATCCCAGCGCCAGCAGTGATCGAACCTCCTCCTCCGCCCCTACCGCCAGCATCTTCTCGAAGCGGCCGTTGATGCGTTGATGCAGCACATCTCGATCCGGCAGCACGACGATCTTTCGCGCACACTCGGGATCGATCACGACAGGTCCGGCCTTGCCTTGAAAGGCGGCAATTGACTGGCCGGTCGCTTCGATGACTTCCAGAGCGCGCACGATGCGCTGACCATCCTGGGGGTTGAGGCTCGCAGCCACGGATTCGTCGCGCTCGGCAAGCTGGCGGTGCAGGACCTCGGCTCCCTCCGCCAGCAACCGCGCCCGCAGGTGACCGCGAATTTCGGAGGGAACAGCAGGCATATCCGAGAGACCGCCCGTCAGCGCCTTGAAGTAAAGCCCTGTTCCGCCGACGAAAACCGGCAATCGACCCTCGCCGCGCAAACGCTCCACTAGTTCCGTTGCTTCGCGCAACCAGACGCCCGTGGAATAGGCCTGCCCCGCCGGGACATGACCGTAAAGATAATGCGGAACGCCTTGCATATCCTCTTTGGAAGGCCGCGCCGTCAGCACGCGCAAAGTGTCGTAGACTTGCATGCTATCGGCATTGATGACGACGCCGCCATGCGAACGCGCCAATTCGACCGCAAGCGCGGACTTGCCGCTGGCGGTCGGCCCGGTTATCAGGATCGCGTCGATATTGCTCATAAGGTTTCTGCTCATGACCTTCGTTGCCACGCTTATTGCCAATCCGTCAAACCCCGTTCTTGCTCCGGCCATTGCCGAACAGGCGGCGGAAGCTGTCAAAGCCTCCGGGCTGTATTGGCTGGCTGACGGTATTGCCTGCGATATTGTTCTGCACGACGACACTGATCTCCAGGCAGCGGAAGCCAATATCCTGGCCATGATCGGCAGCAAGCCGATCGATCTGGTGATTCAGGATGCCGAAACCCGCCGCAAAAAATTACTGATCGCCGACATGGACTCCACCATGATCGGCCAGGAATGCATCGATGAGCTCGCCGCCGAAGTCGGCCTCAAGGAGAAGGTCGCCGACATAACCGCCCGCGCCATGAACGGCGAGATCGCATTCGAACCAGCCTTGAGGGAGCGCGTGGCACTGCTCAAGGGGCTACCGCTTTCCGTGGTCGACGAGGTCATCGCCAAGCGTATCACACTGACACCGGGCGGCCCGGAACTGATCGCTACCATGAAAGCAAAGGGCTATTACACCGCCCTTGTTTCGGGCGGCTTCACCGTATTTACCAGCCGCATTGCGGCGACGCTGGGCTTCGACGAAAACCGTGCCAACATCCTGCTGGAAGAAAGCGGACTATTGACCGGCTTCGTCGCGGAACCCATTCTCGGCAAGCAGGCCAAGGTCGACGCCCTGAACGAGATTGCAGAAGAACTCGGCATCTCCGCGCACGAGGCCATGGCAGTCGGCGATGGCGCCAATGACCTCGGCATGCTGCAGCTTGCAGGCTCCGGCGTCGCGCTGCACGCCAAACCGACGGTTTCGGCGCAAGCCAAGATGCGCATAGACCATGGCGACCTCACCGCCCTGCTTTACATCCAGGGCTACCGCAAGACCGATTTTATCAAACCATAGCAACGGCAGACCTGCCGTAATCGGAGCTACCGATGATCATCGTCGAAACCGAGCGCCTCATCATCCGCAACTGGCGCGAAACGGATCGCGATCTGGCCTACGAGATCAATTCCGATGAAGCCGTCATGGAGTTCTTTCCTTTCCGGCGTGACCGCGTGGAAGCCGACGCCTTTTTCGATCGCGTCCACTCCATGATCGCCGAAACCGGGCTTGGTCTCTACGCGCTGGAACTCAAGGCCACTGGCGAGGCGATCGGTTATTGCGGATTGCTGCGAACGGATCACCTGGAACCGTTCATCCCTGCTGGAACGATCGAGATCGGCTGGCGGCTGGTGGCAAGGCACTGGGGTAAGGGCCTGGTCAGCGAAGCAGCACGCGCGCTCCTGGCACACGGCTTCGAAACGCTCGCTCTCGAGCAGATCGTGTCCTTTGCAGTACACAACAACGTCAGATCGACCGCCGTGATGGAGCGGATCGGCATGCACCGCGTCGCCGGGGGCGATTTCGATCACCCGAGCGTGCCTGACACCCACCCTGACCTCAAACCTCACGTCCTCTATCGCCTGACGGCGGCGGAGTGGCGCAGCGCGCGATGACATCAATCGAAACACCGCGGTTGATATTGCGCCCATGTCGGGAAGAGGATCGCGATCTGTTTTTCGAACTCAGTTCCGATCCCGACGTGCTTGAATTTTTCCCGTTTCGCCGCAGCCGCGACGATGCCGATGCAATCTTCACAATGATCCGGGATATTACGCCCGACCCCGGTTTCGATCTTCTGGTGATGACGCTGAAGCAGAACGGCGAGGCCATCGGGCTATGCGGTCTCTCGAAGCCTCAACTCGAACCCTACCTGCCCGCGGAAACGGTGGAGATCGGTTGGCGCATCGCGGCACGGCATTGGAGCAAAGGCTATGCCACCGAAGCCGGTATCGCCTTGCTGCACGACGCCTTCGATGTGTTGAAGCTCGATGAGATGGTGGGGATCGCCGTGGAAAGCAATCTCGCGGCGTTGGCAGTGATGCGGAACATCGGCATGAAGCCCGATCCCGCCTGCGATTTCAACCATCCGCAGATTCCGGATACGCAACCCCATTTGAAGCGGCACGTGGTCTATCGCCTGAGCGCCGCCGAATGGCGGGCGCTGCAGACGCACCCGGCATTGCGCTGAACCGCTACTCCAGCGCAACGGCGATGAACCGCAAGTCACCATTCGGAGACGCGATCATCATCTGCGCATTGCGTCGCCCTTCGCGCTTCAGCGAAGACACTTTTTCGGAAGCCGCGTTTGGCGTCTGGACGAATTCCTGCGCGACTTCGACGACGACATCGCCCGGTTTCAGACCCTTTTCGGCGGCCGCCGAACCCGGCGCAACTTCCGTGATGACAACACCATCGACGCTGTCAGCTATACCGAAACTCTTGCGATTTTCGGCTGTCAGCTTGGCCAGCTTCAAGCCGAGCACGGTCGAGCTTGACTGTGCCGGTGGCTGAGCCTGTGGTGATTGCTGCGGATTGTCGCCCTGATCCTGCCCATCCATGCCGTCGTCGTTGCCATCATCGCCCTCGTCGGGATTGATGATTCCGTCGTGACTGCCGTTGCCGTCAGGCGCAAGTTGCGGCTTCTGGCCTCCCTTGTCACCCTCGGCAGCGGCAGCCTGGTTGCTGTCTTCCTGCCGCCCAAGCGTCGCCTTGACGGTCTGCTCTTTGCCTTCACGGTAAATGACCACATCGACTTCCTTGCCGACCGGGCTTTCAGCAACGATGCGCAACAGGTCGCGCATATCGTCGACCTCCTTGCCGTCGAATTTCAGGATGACGTCGCCGGCCTTGATACTGCCGTTGTCGACCGGGCCACCCTTGATGATACCGGCGACGAGCGCACCCTTGGCGCTGCCAAGACCAAGGCTGCTGGCAACATCGTCGGTAACCGGCTGAATGCGCACGCCAAGCCAGCCGCGGCGTGTCTCGCCGAAATCCCTGAGCTGGTTGACCACGCCTTCGGCCAGCTCCGAAGGAACGGCAAAGCCGATACCTATCGAGCCGCCGCTCGGAGAGATGATGGCTGTGTTGATGCCGATCACTTCGCCCTTCATGTTGAAGAGCGGGCCGCCGGAGTTGCCCTTGTTGATCGCCGCATCGGTCTGGATGAAATTGTCGTAGGGACCGGCATTGATATTACGCCCGCGAGCCGAGACGATGCCGATCGTTACGGAACCGCCAAGGCCGAAGGGATTACCGATCGCCATCACCCAGTCGCCGATCCGCATCTTGGAGGAATCGCCGAATTTGACCGCCGGCAGCGGATGTTTCGGCTCGACCTTGAGCACGGAAAGATCGGTCTTCGTATCCGTTCCGATCAGCTTGGCCTTGAGCTTGGTGCCATTCGGGAAGATCGCTTCGATATCGTCGGCGCCCTCGATGACGTGGTTATTGGTGACAATATAACCCGAAGGATCAATGACGAAGCCCGAGCCGAGCGAGCTCACCTTGCGGTTGCTGTCGTCGTCCTTCTTGTTGTTGAAGAAATCGTTGAATTCGTTCTGGTAGGGCGAATTCTCCGGCAGCTTGGGCGTTGCCGGACCGTTTCCTTCATCCTTCACCTTCTGCGAGGTGGAGATATTGACGACAGCATCGAGCAGGCCGGCGGCCAGATCGGCAACGGAGGCAGGCCCCGCATTCATTGCCGGGTTCATCGTCATCGTTGGTGCGACCGCCTGCGTCGCTTGATTGTTTGTGGTCGGCGGCACCTGAGCGCCGGCCGCCGCACCGCTATTTTGCACCTGAGCGAAAGCCTGTTCCGCACCGCCCGCAACCGGGCCGGCAGTCAAGGCTATGCCGGCCAGCAAAGCAAGCGAACGGCTGAAAGGCAGGCGATAGATCGGGGCCATCAGGCATCCTCATCGAAAAAGGGAAATCTTGAATAAGCATCAACATAAGGCGGAATGATGAAGCGTGAAATCACCTTTTTGCAATATCCCCGAACCTCGATCCATCGCGTGAAAGCCGTGGCAAAAACGGCTCCGGCTCAAACGAAAAAAGGGCCGCCGTGAGGCAGCCCTTCGAAATCAGCCTATCTGGCGTATCAATTCGCCGATGTCGCCGGGTTGGCAAGCGCCGGTGCGTTTGTATTGGCCGCGGAACCGGCAGGACTGTCAAAGAACTTGAAGAAGTCCGACTTGTTCGGCGGCAGGACCAGCGTCTTACCACCAGCAGCAAATGCCTTGTTATAGGCTGCCATCGAGCGATAGAACTCGTAGAAGCCCGGATCGCGCTTCGACGCATCGGCGAAGATGCCGTTGCGCTCGGCTTCACCCTGACCGCGTAGAACTTCGGAGTCCTTCTGCGCATCCGCGACGATCTCGACAACCTGACGGTCTGCAACCGCACGGCGGCGCTGTCCTTCTTCGTTGCCGCGTGCGCGGATCAATTCAGCTTCAGCCAGACGCTCGGCTTTCATGCGGTCGTAGGTCTGCTGCGAGACTTCCTGCGTCAGGTCGGTACGGCGAATACGAACGTCCTCGATGTTGAGACCAAGGGTCTCCGCATCACGATGCAAATCGTCGCGTACTTCCGTCATCATCGAAGCACGCTCGCTGGAGAGTGCGGCATCGAAGCTGCGCAGACCGTAGACACGACGCAACGAGGCATCGAGACGGGTTCTAAGCCGTGATTCCGCTGCATCGCGATCGCCCGATACCGTTTCGCGGAACTTCCGCGCATCGGCGATCTTGTAGACGACGAACGCATCCACCTCGTAGAACTTACCGCCCGAAACCTGGACGCGGATATTGTCCAGATCGAAGCGCAGCTCCTGCTGCTGGATATATTGAACGCGATCAGCATCCATGAAAGCGAACGGCAGCTTGAAGTAGAGGCCTGGCTCCGTCTTGACTTCACGGATCTGACCGAAGCGCAGGACAATCGCCTGTTCGCGGGCATTGACCACAAACACCGACGAATAGATGAGTAGCAGTACCACCGCGAGCGCGATGAGAATGGCTGGCAAACGGCTGGACGTCATTATTTGGCCTCCGGCTGAGTTGCGTTGGCAGGCTTGTTCACCTGCTTGCCGACTTCATTCAGCGGCAGATAGGGAACCACACCCTGCTTGTCGTCGATGATGACGCTGTTGGAATTGCCGATGACGGACTCCATGGTTTCAAGGAACAGGCGCTTGCGGGTCACTTCCGGCGCCTTGACATATTCATCGTAGATCGAGATGAAGCGCTGCGCCTCACCCTGCGCTTCCTTCACGACGCGGTCCTTGTAGGCGGCCGCCTCTTCGCGGATCTGCGCTGCACGACCGCGTGCCTGACCGAGCTTCTGGTTGGCGTATTGATTGGCCTCTTCCACCTGCTGGTCTTCGTTCTGCTCGGCGCGCTGTACCTCATCGAACGCATCGGCCACTTCACGCGGCGGCGATACGTCTTCGATCGGGACGGCATTGATGGAAATGCCGGCATCGTAGCGGTCCATCGTATCCTGGATGATATTTCTCACCTGAACGGCGATTTCCTGGCGGTTGTCGCGATAGATGTCCTGAGCGGGGCGCCGGCCGACGACTTCGCGCATGGCGCTTTCAGCGACCTGCTGCAGTGTCTCGTCCGGGCTCTCGATCTTGAAGAGATAGGCCTGCGGCTTGGTCACCGCGTAGAGAACGGAAAACTGGACGTTGACGATGTTCTGATCGCCCGTCAGCATCAGGCCATTGTTGGCCGAGCTCGCGCTCGAGCGGCTGCCGATGTTGCGCTGCTGCTCAGTCACCTTGACGAACTCGACGCGATCGATCGGCCAGAAATGGAAGTGAAGGCCCGGCATGGAGACTTCGTCGCGCGGCTTGCCAAAACGCAATTCCACGCCGCGCTCGTCCGGCTGCACCGTATAGATGCACTGGATCAACCAGAAAACACCGATAATAGCGGCAATGATAAGAAGGACGCCAGCATTGAAACCGCCGGGGACGAACCCCTTCAGGCGATCTTGGCCGCGGCGAATAATATCCTCGAGATCCGGAGGTCCTCCGTTGCCGCTTCCGCGCGGCCGGTTTGGTCCTTGCCCCCAAGGTCCCTGGTTATTTCCACCGCCGCCACCGCCGCCCCATGGGCCACCGCCGCCGCCATTCTGATTGCTCCAAGGCATCAAGACCTCTTTGTTTGTTGACTCCCAGCATCGCGCCGACCCTGCGAAATTCACAGGTGGCAGCGACTGCTCCCCGTTATAGGTATCGACGCACCTGCTTTCAACGCAACTTGAGGAAGTTCGGCGGATTAACTGGAAAATATTTGATTTTTCGAGGCAGCTTTTATGCTTTTTGCCTGAGATAAACGACGAAGCGCGTCGGATATGTATCCTTCTCTCCGGCCGGTACGGCAAGCTCGCTCTCGACCTGCCAGAGAGCGGGATCGATCATTGGAAAGGACGTATCTCCATCAACATCGGCCTCGACATGAGTGATGAGCAAACGATCCGCGAGGGCAATAGCCTGCCGGTAAATTTCGCCGCCACCAAGAATGCAGATCTCATCGATATGGCTCTCGGCTGCTAGGCGCGACGCGATCTCTATGGCTTCGTCGAGCGAATGCGCCGTCGTAACACCTTCAGCTGAAAAACCGGCGTCGCGCGTAATGACGACATTCGGCCGTCCCGGCAACGGCCGGCCGATCGACTGATAGGTCTTGCGCCCCATGATGACAGGCTTGCCAAGGGTCATAGCCTTAAATCGCTTGAGGTCGGACGACAGTCGCCAGGGCATGTCGCCATCACGTCCGATGATACCGTTACGCGACACCGCCACGACAATAGTTTTGATCGGTTGGTTCATACTTCTCCCTCGGGCAGCGGTGATCATCGTCAACGCGAATCGGACAACCATACGACCGCAGGATAATCGCGACCGGGGATGAAGAGCACCCCTTTCCGCACAACGTCAGCCGTTGTTAAGTGCATCGAGCTGCCCTGCCAGCAGGCCGCCAGTGTCCCTGTCTTCCGCCATCTTGCGGTAGAGGCCAGCCATGCCCCTGAATATCAGCGCGGCAGGATCGTCTTCACCAAGGAACTCCGCAATCTCTTCCATCTCGGCAACCCAGCGATAGGCCTTAGGATACATGTCCGGGATGGCGTTCGTTAATTTCACATCGAGATCCGGCAAGCTCTCCTGCATCTCGCGTTTCAAGGCCGCATCGGCTCCCGAACGGAGCGCGGCCAGCAGCATGGCGGTGCCAAGCCCCGTTACGCCCTTGTTGATGCCGGCATAGCACATCTTCAACGCCGATGCCGCGCCGATCGCCCCCTCGATGCGGCGAACCTGAAGACCACGTTCGGCGAGCACGGCACTATGATCGGCTTCATCGCCGCTCACGTAGAGTTTCGGACCTTTCTGACCCGCTTTCGGCGGCCCTCCGATGATGGAGCCATCGAGAACCACGCCGCAATCGCTGCCGAAAACCGCTGCGACCTGCATCATCGTCTGCGGCGAAATCGCATTGCAGTCGATGAAAGTGGTTTTCGAGCCGCGCCGCCGGATCGCAGCGGCGATCTGTTCGGCAACAGCAATCGCCGTGGCTGGCGGCACAATGGAGAGAATAATGCCCGCGCCAGCAATTGCGTCAAGGTCGGCGGGCTGCATGCCTGCCGTCCTCGCCCGCTCTATTGTCACTGCCGAGCGCCCCTCGAGATAGGTCAGCACACTCGCACCGTTCTCGACAAGGCGTTTCGCGATAGCGCTACCCATCGCACCCGCTCCGATGACTGCGATCTCCACGGCCGATCTCCTCGTTTGATATGGGGAACGGCGGGAGCATAGCGCCTCTTGCTCGACCGAACGAGCGGAATGCCATGCGGTAACGGTAAGTTTAGCTCAGCGCAGATCGGTTACGCTGCTGATCTAGCAGGCGCGGCGCCAAGACATACATAGGCCTACGACACCTCACGCATTGCGAAGCACGAGAACGGCATAGATGCATGGTTCCCCGCTCTCGTTTCTGAAAGCACAATCCGTCGGCGGGCCAAGCTCCAGGCAATCTCCTTCCGACATCGAATGCCTGACATCCCCTTCGAGAAAGGTCAGCCGCCCTTCCAGCACCCAGATGAGCTGCCGCATGAAGGCATAGGCCGACGCGGGCATCGGGACTTCAGCGCCCGCAGGCAACTCGATGTGAACCAGATCAAGCGGCAGGTCGGATTTCGGAGACACGTGCCGACGCTTGTAACCCGTCTGCGGATCGACCCAGACGGGCTGCTCCTCCTGCCGCAGAAACCGGCCCTGCTGCATCTCCGCGCGCGCCATCAAGGTCGACATGCTGAGGCTGAAGGCACCGGAGAGCTTGCCGAGGAGTGTTGCCGTGGGACTGCTTTCGCCACGCTCGATCTTATGGATCATGGCACGCGAAACGGCAGATCGTTCCGCAAGCTCCGTCAGCGACCAGCCACGGCTCTCGCGCTCGATGCGAATGCGGGCGCCGATGCGCTTTTCGATATCGTCATGTTGAGACATATGTAAACTATAGTAGACAATCCCGGAGAGAGCAATCGGTGCCTGATGCCTTCCGCAGACCACGCCGCGGAAAGCCATCGGCAATAGGGCGGGCAAGACGCTTCGCGGCTTCAAGCCACTTTCCAATTGATATCAATGCCGAATTTCATAGAACCCGGGAAAGATGCGTCGCCTTCAGCCTTTGGATTTTCGTAATAAGATAGTGGACAGACCTATAAATCGGTGTATGACAGTCTGAAACGACAGGATAGGTATCCGTCCAATTTAGTGGATAGCCGATGGGGTTGCCGATGCAAATTCGCGATGCAAGAGAAGAAGATCTCCCGGGGATTACCGCGATCTACAATGACGCCGTCGCCAATACCGCCGCGATCTGGAACGAGACGCAGGTCGACATCGCCAATCGCCGGCTATGGCTGCAGGATCGGCACAAGCTCGGCTATCCGGTACTGGTGGCGACGAACGATCAGGGCGAAGTTATCGGCTACGCCTCCTTCGGTGACTGGCGCGCCTTCGACGGGTATCGGCACACGGTCGAGCATTCCGTCTATGTCCGAAATGATCAATATCGCGGCGGCATTGGCAAGGCGTTGATGATCGAGCTGATCGAGCGTGCCCGGGCAATTGGAAAGCATGCGATGGTCGCAGGCATCGAAGCCGGCAATGTGGCTTCGATCAGACTGCATGAAAAGCTCGGCTTCCAGCAGGTTGGTGTCCTGCCCGAGGTCGGAACGAAGTTCGGACGCTGGCTTGACCTCGCTTTTCTGCAACTGCTGCTCGACAAGCGCACGGATCCCGACAACACGCCCGCTGCCTAGAGGCGCAACACCATGCCCATGACGGTGGCAACGCTCATTCTCGCCGGCATATCGCTCGTCTTGCAGAACGCATTGATGGTGCGGATCACCCAGTCGGCATCAACAGTGCTCATCGCACTGGTGATCAACTCCTCGGTCGGGCTGACGGCGCTGACGCTGATCCTGATTTCCCGCAACGGCCTAGCCGGTCTTGCGGAAATCGTCGGAGCCTTCAGGCCCTGGGCGCTGCTGCCCGGACTGCTGGGCTCGTTCTTCGTCTTTGCGGGCATCCTTGGCTATCAACGGCTCGGCGCCGCCCCCACCATCGCCGTTCTTGTCGCCAGCCAGTTGCTGGCTGGCCTGGCATTCGATGCCACTATCTCGGGGAAGGTCGCGGGCCTCAGCGCTTCGCAACTTTTCGGAGCATTCCTGCTCGTGACCGGCGCCATGCTCGTTGCCAGCCGAAATACCTAAAGCGCGTCGCGATCCTTCAGAGGCGCTCTCCGCGCTTTAAGTCTTTGATTCTGCTTACTCGGCGCAAAACTGCTTCACGCTTTTGTGCGGCACGTTTCAAACTGCAACTTCCGCTGCGATCGCAGCATGCGGCTCGTAGCCGGTAACCTCGAAATCCTCGATGCGGTAACCATCGATACTGTCCGGCCGGCGCAGCAAACGCAGGGTCGGGAACGATTTGGGCTCTCGGCTAAGCTGCTCGCGGATCGCATCGAGATGGTTGAGATAGAGGTGCACATCGCCGCCGGACCACACCAACTCGCCGAGATCCATATCGACCTGCTGCGCCACCATCGCCAGCAACGCCGCCTGCTGGCAAATATTGAAGGGATTGCCGAGGAAGAGGTCGCAGGAGCGCTGGAAGACCATCAGGCTGAGGCGTGGTCGCCGACCATCCGCGCCGGATATGTTCGAGACGTGGAACTGATAGACCATATGGCAAGGGTGCAACGCCATATCGGCGAGCTCCCCGACATTCCAGGCGTGAAAGATCATCCGCCGGCTGCTCGGATTGGTCTTCAGATCATTGATGACCGTGGCGAGTTGATCATGCACGCGGCCGTCCGCATCGCGCCATTGCCGCCACTGCTTGCCGTAGACCGGCCCGAGATCGCCCCATTGCAGCGCGAAGGCCTCATCCTCCAAAATCCGCTTTTCAAAAGAAACCTGATCGATCTCTTCGCCGGTTGCCTTGCGATACTTGGCGAGCGGCCAATCGGTCCAGATCCGCACATTCTCCTTGAGGAGATTGCGAATGTTGGTGTCACCGGTCAGGAACCAGAGCATCTCCTTGACGGCGAGCTTCCAATAGACGCGTTTGGTGGTGAAGATCGGGATCTGCCCCTTCGAAAGATCGAAGCGCATCATCGCGCCAAGACCGCTCAACGTGCCGACACCGGTCCGGTCAATCCGTCGGTCACCATGTTCGAGCAGGTGCTCCATCAGGTCGAGATATTGATACTCTGGGTGACGAGCCATCTTCCGCTCCGAAATCGCTTGAATTTTGCGGGCGGCCAAGTGCGCCGACGATTACCCACCGTCGCCCGCCCGGCCGATTCCCTTTTTGCAATTTTAGTGACAAGCGCGCGTGAAACCAACCGCAGCGAAAAAGTAATTCAGACAATTCTCGCCTGAGCTAACGTCAAACCGATGTTTCGGCGAAGCATTTATGACAATTGCCCTTCCCTTCGTCTGCGGAAAACACTATATCACCCTTGCCGGTCTTCGGGCCGGCTATGGCGATAAATGAGCGGTGTAATAAACCTATTGGACCCGGGGGCGGTACCCGGCGCCTCCACCAAAAACCGGCCGGGCAAACTGGCGACAGACCGGCTTTTGATGGGGGCGAAACAGGATCGACAAGGGTGTAAAGATCGACTTTTTGCTCGGCATTGTACCGCCGTTATCGGGCTAAAATTGTAGTTGCAAACGACAACTATGCGGAAGCTCGTCTCGCTGCTTAATCGCGGTGTGACACTTCAAATAAAGTCCTAAGGGGTCGCACTCTTAGGCGGGGTCCGAAGGCACCTGGCAACAGAAGCCTTCACCTTATCTTCCATTGCTATATTATAGTAAGACTGAGCGATGACTCGCGCACGGGGCTTTCCCCTTGGCGGCGAGCATGGCATAAGCCTTAGAAAAAGCATGGGCTAACGAAAGACAGGAAAGTATGGCGCAGGATCATATCCGCTACGATATTTTGGCACAGGACGCCCTGCGTGGAGTCATACGTAAGGTGTTGACCGAAGTCGGCGCCACCGGCCGCCTGCCGGGGGATCATCATTTCTTCATTACCTTTCTCACGGGCGCTCCCGGTGTGCGCATTTCGCAGCACCTGAAGTCGAAGTACCCGGAACAGATGACCATCGTCATCCAGCATCAATTCTGGGATCTTAAAGTCACCGAAAGCCTGTTCGAGATCGGCCTCTCTTTCTCCGACGTTCCGGAAAAGCTTGTGATCCCGTTCAACGCCGTCCGCGGCTTTTACGATCCTTCCGTCAACTTCGAACTCGAGTTCGACGTACCGTTGGCCGACGAGGAAGAGATCACCACCGGCGAGATCACCGCCTACCCGGTTCCGACCGAAGGTGTCGAGGAACAGTCGGCTCCCGCCAAGGAAGGCGAGGAAAAGAAGCCAGGATCGGTCGTTTCGCTCGACGCATTCCGCAAGAAGCAATAGGCATATCGGGGAAGCATCTGCTTCCCCTTTTTATATGGGCAAGGGGAAGAAGCCGATGGCGGCGGAAATCGTCAATCTGCGTCAGTTTCGCAAGAAGCAGGCCCGCTCCGAAAAGGAAAAGCAGGCCGAGCAGAACCGCATCAGCTTCGGCCGTACCAAACCGGAAAAGAACCTGACCAAGGCGCTCAACGAGAAGGCGGCAAAAGCCCACGAAGCCGGCCATATCGAAACGCCAAAACCCAAAAAATGACCATAGCAAGACTATAAAAAACTTCCAAAATCAGTTGCTTACTCCTGCATTTTGAATCATTTTGAGAAATACCCCCATCCTTTCCGATTTTGATCGAACCACCAATGATCCGTAAACATTCCGCGACGCTGCATGGCCATCGCACGAGCTTTTCCCTTGAGGATGCCTTCTGGACCGAGCTGAAGGCAATCGCCAATGCACGCGGCATTTCGCTCGCTGCGTTGATCTCCGAGATCGACGACGGACGCGAAGCTGGCAGCAACCTTTCCTCGGCGCTCCGCCTTTATGTTCTCAAGTGGTTGAAAGACCGCAATTAGGCCAAGGCTATGAGAAGACGTTACGGGTGCGTGGCGTCGCGCTTGTGAACGCCTCGGCGAAACGCCTGGACTATTCAACAACGCATGGTCGGATGCAGCGGTCGGCATCCTGTAGCCGAGCCACCGCGCTATTGAACGCCGCCAGGCAGCTCGTTGAAATTCAGTGGGGCCGGAGTTTTCGGCGTCTGCGTGTCGGGTGTGGGTGCCGGCTGAAGCTCAGCTTTGGCTCTCGCCTCTGCCGCGGCTTTTGCCTTTGCGTCCTCAGCCGCCTGCCTGGCCTTCGCCTCCTCCTCAGCCTGCTTGGCCTTGGCATCATCTTCAGCCTGCTTTTGCGCAGCGGCTTGCCGGGCTAGATCGCGCAGCCGCGTCTCTTCGGCGCGGCGCTGCTGCTCGATGGCCGCATCCCGTTGGCGCTGCGCCTCACGCAGGGTAGCGGTATACTTGTAAAGCGACACCTCGCGTCGAAGCCGCTGTTTCTCCAATACATTGGCCTGCAGGCGCTCGACACGCCGCCGCTCGCGCTCAAAGGCTCGAACCGAGAGGAAGCTGGTGATGTCGGTCACATCCATCGTTCGGCCCGGCGTCGCAAGCGGCCCGGCGAAATCAAGGCGCAGGGCCGGTTCAGCGCCACTCTGCGCTTCGCTCCCCGCCTTGAAGCTGATCCCCAGCGATCCGCGCATCTGCTCGTCCGGCAGGCTGATCTGCGCATTGCCGGAAAGCTTCGCCACGTCGTTGCTGACAACGATATTGGTGGCCCGCGCAACGCCCGCGGAAATATTGAAAGGTATGCTGGTCTGCGCCAACACCGCCTCGCCGTTGTTGAGCAGCGTCTGCACGATCGGCAAAACCTTGTCGGCTGTAATCTCGCCCTGGATTTGATCTGTTGCCGACAGCAATGGCGACAGGACGGACAGGTTGAGACCCCGTACATGCGTCTCGCCGAGTTTGATCTCGCCCGACCCGCTGGCGTTTGCCGCCAGCTCGGCAATGCTCTTGCCGCTCGCCTCGACATTCATTCCCAGGCCGAACCGACCGCTGGCGAGCGGCGCGCCATCACGCTGCCATGCAACAGCGGCCAGATCTCCGTTGACGATGTTGAGCTTCGTCTGCAGCAGCCCCGTGCCGTCGGAATTGGCGAGCATCAGGCTGCCGTTCAACGTGCCACCGTTCCAGCCGCCGGCCAGATCGTTGAGACGAAACTCCTCGCCCTTGTAGGTCGCATTGCCGGTGAAGTTCGAAATCAGTCCGAATATACCGGGCCACACCTGCTTTGCCGAAAGCTTGACCCCGATATCGAGCCCCGTGAAGGCGGGCAATCCGAGCTTCTCCCTGGAGAGGTTGCCCGTCTTGGCATCGACCATCGGCCCGTAGATCGCCTCTGCCAGCCAATCGAGATCCATTTTGTCCAGCGCCAGTTCGCCCGTCGCCTTGATATTCGGTGCCTTTCTATCGAGCGTAAACATGCCCGACACGTTGTTATCGGCGAGCAGCCCCTTCACATCGGAGAATACGATCTTGTCAGGGCTCAGAGCCGCATTGGCCTGGAACTTGACCGGCAGCCCACTGCCCATCTGCGGAACCCCAATGCCGTTCATCACGAAATAGGGGTCGATATCCGCGCTGTCGAGCGAGAGTGCGATATTGCCGTTGAGGAAATTATCGGGGCGCACATCGACTTTTCCATTCGCGGTGAACGAGGTCTTGTCGGTGGCAAAGGTCAGCGCTGCATCGGCCGGATCGGTGCCGCTGGCGGAAACCTTCAGTGTCAGACGGCCATTGGCATCGGCTTCGACCGGCAGCGGATCAAGCCCCGCCTGGCCGAACAGGATCGACGTAACGGAGTTTTCGAGCGTTCCCTCGAGCGTTGTCGTCCCCTTGCCGGCAAGAGCCGAGAGATCGGACATGCGATAGTCGAAATTGACGCGGCTGCCATTGGAAACACCAGCCAAGGTCACGGTCAGTGCGTTATCCTCATCGCCGCCCAGCGTTACCGCACCACGAAGCGCGGTATTTCCATACCAAGCAGCGTTGCGCACCAACCGGTCCATGACGGGATGATGCGGCAGATGCTGGCGCATCATCTCGAAGAATGGTCCGGGATCGGCGGCCTTGAAGGTAATTTCGCCCGATCCCTTATAGTCCGACGGCGAGCCCTCGGCGCGGCCTGTCGCGGTGATCTCGGCACCGGCGACGTTGCGAACGGACAGCTTGTCGATCGTCAGCGAACCGTCGGCAATGGAGAACGAGGTGTCGATGTTGTCTGCCGGCACGCCGAAAGCCACGAACTTCCCCGCTTGCAGGTGCGCGGTGATATGATGATCGAACAGGGACTCATCGCTGTTCTGGCCGGTCAGCATGCCGGTCAACGCCCTCAGAGCGTCGAGATCGAGTGTGTCGCCAGCCAGGTCAACGGCAAGCTTCGGGATGGTCTTGCCGCCAGGCGCCACGCGATCGAGCCTGCCCTTGAGTGTCGCTGGACCAATCGCGATCTCCAGATTCTCGAAGCGCTGTTCCTCATGCCGCAGACTGACGTCAGCGGAGAACCCGGCTTGTCGCAGCTGGCGAATAGACGGATCGACGGAGCCGACCAGCCACGAAGCAAGTCCCGAAGGCTGGTTCGAAGCAACGACCAGATTACCCACGAAGTTCGGCTCGCCCTGCAACATAAGATTACCGCGCGCCTCAACCTGCGTGCGGCCCGGCAGCGTGCCGATCGCGTGATCGATCTTCCAACCCGTTCCTGCCGGTTCCAGATCGAGCTGGACGTCGCGGACGGTCGTATCTCCGGCAACGATCGCAGGCAGGCGGAAGGTCGCTTTGCCCGGCACCTGCGGCACCGGAATTTCAGCCGCAATCGCGATGAGATTGTTCAGGCGTTGACGAGCCGACACCGCCGGGTTGCGGTTGGTCTTGCCATTGGCACCCTTGCTGTTGCCAAGCCGATTGACGTCAATCTGCTGGCCGTCGGCGGTCAGCAAGAACTCAGGCTTGGAGCCGGTATCAAGCGTCGCCTCGCCCGTAACCACATAGGGATCATCATCGGCGCCGACTTCGAGACGATATTCCGGGACGCGAATTCGATCGTTCGTCAGCTCGAAGCGACCCTTGATGCGTGGCTGGGCCTTCTGATCCGCAGAGTTGCGCGACTGCTTGTCGTTGACCCCTGCGACAAAGGAACCCATGTAGTCGGGCTTGCTGTTGACCAGCTTTAGCTCGCCATCAAGATCGACATTGAGCGGGTGGCGGTCAGGCATCAGCCGCGTGCGGACGCGCAGAACGCCATTGTCATCCGGCTGACTGCTCGAGACGGTGAAATTGCCATGCTCGCCATCGAGTGCCGCATCGCCTTCGATCCGCCACGGGCCTGCAAGCGATTTCGCGGACATCTCGGCATTGAAATCTGTCACGTGCCGGGTGCGGCCCGACTGCTCGTCGATGAAAACGATATCGCCGTTTTCCACATGCACGCTTTCAAGCACGACCGACTTTGCAGGGATCTCGGGCTGGCTGCCGCGCATCCAGTCCAGCGTGCCATCCTTTAGCAGCCGCAGGCGCACCTTGGGTTTCGATACCCGCATGTCGAAGATCAGTGCTTCGCCGGACAGGAAAGGCGCAAGCTCGGCATCCATGGAGAATTCGGCGATCTGCACGAGTGGCGTGCCATCGGTTTCCTGGCCGACTCGAACGTCATGCATGGTCACGGATGGAAACGGCAGAAGACGGGCATCGACGGCGCCGTGAACGGTCACCTTCTTGCCGATGATGCGGCTCGCCTGATCCTCGAAATTCTTACGAAAATCGGTCCAGTCTATGAAGAGCGGAGCCAGCAGCGCCAAAAACAGCACCACCACAAGCAATCCACCCAGAAAAACCAGGACCCTACCCAACAACGCGAACCGTCTCCAATCTTCATTCAGAATAGACGATGAATCTTAGTCTATCCGAGCACATACACTACATCGCCCCGGATGGGCACATCTCTATTGGCTCCCAACCAAAAATCGCACCCATTTCCCGAGGCTTACCCCAGGATCCAACCCATCCTGGCCGCTTTCCATGACATAAGTTAGGAAAGCCGCCGCAGCCTAAGACATGATGTCGAAAAGTGTAAGCGGTTTTCGGCTGACAACATGCCCTACTTCTTTGATTCCAGAGCGGATTCAGATTTCAGATCGGTTCGACCTGGAATTATCCGGCTCAAGCGCCATTCCCATGCATAGCAAGCCGGGATTATGGAAATACTGCACCGTTCAATGGGTGTGGAATATCTTTCCTGGATTGAAGATGCCATCGGGATCGAGCGCCTCCTTGACCTGGCGCATGACGTCGACCGCATTGCCGAGTTCCTGCTTGAGAAATGCCATCTTGCCCTGCCCTATTCCATGTTCGCCAGTGCAGGTGCCGTCCATATCAAGCGCACGCGCATTGAGGCGCGCCACGAAATTTTCAACGACCGCAATTCCTTCCGCGGTCTTGTCGTCGAACAGCACGAGCACATGGAAATTGCCGTCGCCAGCGTGGCCGACGATCGGCGCCAGCAAGCCATGCGCCTCGATGTCGGCCTGGGTCTCGGCAACGCATTCGGCAAGCCGCGAGATAGGCACACAGACATCCGTCGACAGCGCCGCAAGCTCTGGCGCCAGCGCGCGGCAGGCCCAGTAGGCGTCGTGACGCGCTTTCCAGAGCTTATTGCGCTCCTCGGCATTATCAGTCCAGAGAAACTCGCCGCCGCCGCACTCGGCCGCAATTTCGGCAAACTGCGCCGATTGCAGCGCAACCGTCTCGTCCGTGCCGTGGAACTCGAGAAATAGCGTCGGCTTCTCGTCGTAGGTTAGACCGGAATAGCGGTTGGAAGCGCGCATCTGCACGGCGTCCAGCAGTTCAATTCGCGCAACCGGAATGCCCATCTGAATGGTCAGGATAACGGCGTCGCAAGCAGCCTTGATATCCGGAAAGGCGCAAGCACCGCCAGCAATCTTCTGAGGAATGCCCTGTAACCGCAGCGTCACCGACGTGAGCACACCGAGCGTGCCTTCGGCGCCGACGAAAAGCCGGGTGAGATCGTAGCCGGCCGAGGATTTCTTGGCGCGGCGTGCGGTTCGGATTTCCTCGCCATCGGCGGTAACGACGGTCACCGACAGCACATTGTCCTTCATGGTGCCGTAGCGCACGGCATTGGTGCCCGAAGCGCGCGTCGATGCCATGCCGCCGATCGAGGCATTGGCGCCAGGATCGATCGGGAAGAACAGCCCGGTATCGCGAAGATAGGTGTTGAGCTGCTCGCGCGTCACCCCGGGCTCGACCGTGCAATCCAGATCCTCGGCATTGACCTCGAGAATGCGGTTCATGCGGCTGAAATCAATGGAAATACCGCCTTGCGGCGCATTCACCTGCCCCTCCAGCGAGGACCCGGTGCCGAAGGGAATGACAGGAACCCTGTGTTCCGCGCACACCTTGACGACGGCCTGCACATCTTCTCGCGTCTCGGCGAAAACGACACCATCCGGAAGCTGCGAAGGAATATAGGTCGTCGTATGGGCGTGCTGGGCGCGAAAACTTTCGCCGGTCTGGAAGCGCTCTCCGAAAGCCTGTTTCAGAACGCCGAGAGCGGCTGAAATCCCAGCCTCGTTGCGTTTCCCTGCCTTCGCATCAGCCAGAACCATAGTCCGAATCTCCTATCGCGAGCACAAAGGGCGTTAACCTTTTGCGGTTCTATGGGACATAGAAACGACGGTGTCCAGCCATGAAAAGATCGAAACTGACCTCGCTTCGGCTATCGGTTCGATGGGAGATTCAAACTGCCTGGCGGCGCGGCGCCGAACCTGCTCAGCTGCGAGCCGTGGCATCACGTACCATGCTGCTCCAGGCGCCTGGCGCGATACCGAATGCCTTCTTGAAATGCCGGGTCAGATGGCTCTGGTCGGCAAAGCCGGTCGCGGCGGCGACTTCGGCGATTGGCTCGCCCTCGACGATCAAAGCCTTTGCCTGTTGCAACCGACGCATCAGCAGGAAGCGATGCGGGCTGGTGGCGAAGGCGGCCCGAAAATGCCGCGCAAGCGCAAACCGGTCGAGTCCGGTGATCTGCTCCAGCTCTTGAGAGCGAACACCGCGTGTGACATGGGCTTCCAGATATTCCCGCGCCGCTCTCGCCTGCCCCCAGGCAATGCTGCCCAACGGCCTCTGCGGCTGGCGCGCATGCTGCACGAGACCGTCGGCCAGGCGAGAAACGAAGTCGTCGACGAAGAGTTCGTCCAGTTCGCGATCAAGTTCGCCAAGCGCCGCCAGCAAGAGGCCGGCGAGCCGATCGTCCTTAACCACCGGATCATCGACGAAAGGCAGGCCGATGCGGGATGCCTCCAGACACTGAAACAGCACCGAAGGTTCCAGATAGAGCATGCGGTAGACGAGCCCGTCCTCGGTCGCAGCTCCGCCATCGTGCAGTTCGTCCGGGTGGAGGATGATCACCCGCCCCGGCTGGCTATAGCGCTGCTCGCCGCGATACCGGAACGTCTGCACACCCCTCATCGTGACGCCAAGTGCATAGGTATCATGCCGGTGCAGATCGAACGCATCGCCTCGAAACTGCGCCTGAATACGCTCTATGCCCGGATAGGCGGGCGCGGACAGGATGCGATTGGCGTCGGGCGTCACGCACAAACGTTCAAGACCCTCGAAGATCTGTCCGGCTACATCATCGTGCAATGTCGCATTTCCAGACTGCATGAAAGTGATCACCGATGTTCGATACCAAAATCGCGATCGTTTTGCGAAGCGATCTTCAATCCTGGCAGAAGCTGAACGTAACTGCTTTCTTGTCGACGGGGATCGCCGGGCAGCATCCCGATATCATCGGCGAAGCCTATCGCGATCGCACCGGCAACGTCTACAACGCATTGTCGATTCAGCCGATCATCGTCCTGTCGGCCGATCAGGACAAGATCTCCGCCATCCATCGCCGCTCGCTGGAACGCGGCGTCACCTCTTCCATCTTCATCGAGGAAATGTTTTCCACGGGCCACGACGTTGCCAATCGCGCGGTGTTTTCCGAATTCGCTCCCGAGGACGCCAAAGTCGTCGGTATCGCACTGCGCGCGGAAAAGAAGATCGTGGACAAGATCACCAAGGGTGCAAGCATGCATGCGTGATCAGACGCGCAAAAAAGAGCGGCCGGATCGCAAGACCCGGCCGCTTCTGTGGAACAGGCTTAGCCGTTCTGTGTGATCGGCGCGATCTGGATTTCGACGCGGCGGTTCTGCGCACGGCCAGCCTCGCTCGCGTTGGACGCAACCGGCTGCGACGGGCCGAAGCCGATCGCCGACATGCGGCGCTGGTCGATACCCTGGCCGCTGAGATAGGAAGCAACGGAACCGGCGCGGCGCTCGGACAGATCCTGATTATGCTGCAGGCTGCCGGTCGAATCGGTGTGACCGTTGACGTCGATGAGAGTGCGGTTGAACTTGCGCAGAACGATGGCGACGGAATTGAGCGTCGCAAAGAATTCCGGCTTGATCGCGTCCCTGTCGATATCGAAGGTGATCGCCGACGGCATATTGAGGATGATGCGGTCGCCGACGCGAGTAACCGAGACCCCGGTGCCCTGCAGCTGCGCACGCAGCTCGGATTCCTGCTGGTCCATGTAGTTGCCGATGCCCGCACCCGCGAGCGCACCGACGCCGGCACCGATCAGGGCGGCATTGCGGCGCGAAGACGGCGAATGACCGATAAGGAGACCCGCAACAGCACCGACGCCGGCACCGATCGCCGCACCGCCAGCCGTGTTGGACACCTTCTGCTCGCCCGTATAGGGATCAGTCGTGGTGCACGCGTTCAAAAAGACTGCCCCCAGGGCAAGAATGGCAAATTTCTTGATCATAGAATCGTCGCTCTCCGGTTCGATGGCCGCAGCAGATATGAAACATTGCGGCAAGATGATGAAGAGAAATCTTAACCAGTCCTTTGTTGCCTGTGCATAGAGCTTATGCACAACTCCTGCAGGAATCGTGAGCTACCGGCACTCGGCGGAGCCCGTAGCAACCCCGCCTTACCTTGCTTGCGGCGCCGATGATGATCAGGCGGCGTGGAAAAGCTGAAGCACGGTATTAAAGCTGGCATTGGCGATCGACAGAGACTGCAGCCCGAGTTGTTGCTGGGCCTGTAGCGCCAAGACCCTGCTCGATTGCTGCTCCATGTCCGCGTCCACGAGCTTGCCAACTCCGCTTGTCAGGGAATCGTTCAGATTCTTGGCGAACTCAGTCTGCAAACCAATGCGGGATTCGAGCGAACCGAAGGCGGATCCGATCGTATTGAGCTGCTGCAACATTCCTGTCACCGTATTGACCATATCGGCAATCGCCCCCTGCGTCGTATTTGCATTGAGGGAGATTTCGGTCTGGCCGCTGGTGTTGCCATTTCGGCTGCTGATCAACACGTAGTTTTTGGCCGCGCCCGCCTCCGTCGCAAAGGCGGTCGACGTCAGCACGCCGTAGCCGCCCGAACCGCTCGATTGATCGTCGATCAGATATCGGGCATCCGCCGAAATGATGGGACCGCCAGCCGACGTAACACCTTCGTAGTTCAGCATGCCGATCGAGATGCCTCCATTGGTGTCGCGAATGAGCGACCCTGGAATCTGATGCGGCTTCGTCGGGTCGGTGCCGTCCTGTAACACGGTCCAGTTGACGCCGTTGAACGTGGCCGATTCCCCGACGCTTCGCAGCTGCTGTTTGAGCTGGGTGATCTCATCGTTCAGCTTCGTCTTGTCGACGCTGGTCTCATAGGCACTGACGAGCTTGGTACGGATCTGCGTCACGACATCGATCGCGCTCTCCACACCTGTGGACGCTGTATTGACTGTGGAGGCTGCAAGCCCGAGCGCATCCTGTACCGCCGATATTGCGCCGACGTCGGTACGCGTCAAAGTGGAGATTCTCCAATAGGTGGCGTTGTCCTTGACCGTCTGCACCCGCAGCCCGGACGACATCTGCCGCTCCGCATTGACTAGTTTGGTCTGGGTGTCCCTCAGCACTTCGAGCGCTGTATTCATAGAGGGAGTGACCCTGATGAAGGTCGAAAAAATACTCACGGCACACAAACTCCGGACGCAACAATACGCAACAAGTACAAGGAGACATCGGAACCTTGCCGCGTGCACTCATGCACACGGGCCGATTGTGTCGGCGAAAAGGAAGCCCGGCAAAAAACAACGCCTGAGCTCGAGCGGTTACATGCCACTATGATTAGCAAACACGCTTAATAAAACGCTAAGCCACACGCATAATTTACCATAAAAAAGCGAGAAACTTGCGGCAGAAGCAACCCAACCGTGCCGGCCTCACTCCGCCGCGCGGAGATTGGCCAGCTTCGTGCGCAGCGCCGCATCCGACATTTCCTCGTGCAGGCGTTGCTCCTCATGCGTCTGCGGTTTGGCGAAACGCGCAATAAGAAGGTAAGCGACGGGCGTGATGTAGAGTGTGACCAGGGTTGCAAAGCCGAGGCCGCCGACAATCACCCAGCCGAGTGCTATACGAGCTTCTGCACCCGCTCCTTCGGCGAAGACAAGGGGCACACCGCCGAGAATGGTCGCAATCATCGTCATCATGACGGGCCGCAGGCGCAGAGCGCACGCCTTTTCAATTGCCTCGCGTACGCCTTCGCCCTTGTCGCGGAGCTGATTGGCAAACTCGACGATCAGGATGCCGTTCTTCGCCATGACGCCGACAAGCAGCACGAGACCGATCTGACTGTAGATATTCAGGCTTGAGCCGGTGATGACGAGCGCAAAGACGGCGCAGGCGAGGCCGAGTGGCACCGTGGACATGATGATCAACGACGACAGCACGCTTTCGAACTGTGCGGCCAAGACCAGGAAGATGATGACGATGGCAAAGCCGAAGGTGAGCGCCATGCCACTGGAGTTTTCCTCCAGCGTCGCGGCTTCCGCAAGCGGCATCAGTCGTGCTCCCGGCGGCAGCAGAGGCGTGGCGATCCTGGTCACCTCCTCCACGGCCTGCCCGAGCGACATATCGTTCTTCAGGCCGGCGGTGATGGCGACGGATGCCAGCTGCTGCTCGCGGGTCAGCTGCGGCGCAACGGCATTCTCCTTCAGCGATGCGATAACGGACATCGGAACGATTTTGCCATCGCCGGTCTTCAGGAAGACGTTTTCCAGATCTGTGGGATCGTCGATCGGACGCATCGTCGAGGTCAGCAGCACCGGATAGGATTCACCGGCGACGAAGACGTCGACCACTGAACGTCCTTCGAGCAAGGACTGAAGCGCCATCGAGAGCCCCGATATCTCGATCCCCAGATCAGATGCACGCTCCCGATCGATGTTGACAGAAACCTGTGCCTGCGTCGGCTCATTGTTGAGGCGTGGCGTATCGAACCGACCCGTTGCATCCAGCGCCTGCACCAGCTTCAGGGCCGATTGTGTCAGCGCTTCGTGATTGCTGCCGATCAGCGCCATTTGCACGCCGCTACCGGCGCCACGGATGCGAAGGCTGTTTGACTGGATTGCCGTACCGCGCAGAGCCGGCACCTTGGCCATGGCACGGTTGATATCGGCAACGATCTCCTGCTGCGTGCGATGGCGCTCGCTCCAGGGCGCCAAAGTCAGCACCATGAAGCCGGTGTTCTTCTGGCTGTTCAGGCCGGAGATCGCATAAATGTTGCGGAGATCGCCGCTATCCATCAGCGGCTGCAATCGCTCCTCGACGCGCTGCAGCTGATCCTTCGTGTAATCGAGACCCGCGCCCTGCGGCGTCGTAAGACGCAGCATGACCATCGCGCGGTCCTCCGTCGGCGTCAGCTCGCTCTTGACATTCATGAATGCCAGAACGGCAGCCGCTGAGAACGCCGCACAGAAGACAATGACTACAACGGGAGCATTGAGACAGGTCTTGAGCGTGCGTTGATAGACGCCGGCGAACAGACCGCCAAAACGGCCAAGTACGCCGTGCTCCTCCCGCATCTCCTTGGTCAACATCCGCGAGGCGAGCATCGGACAAAGCGTCAGGGCAACGATCGACGACAGGCCCACGGAGAAAGCGAGCACGAAACCGAACTCACGGAACAGGCCACCCACCTGCCCCGGCAGGAAGGACAGCGGAATGAACACGGCGGCAAGCGTCGCGGTCGTGGCGATGACGGCGAAAAAGACCTCCCGCGTGCCGAGCACGGCGGCAGCGCGCGGTCCGATCTTCTCCGCTCTGCGCCGCACGATATTCTCGAGCACGACGATGGCGTCGTCGACCACAAGGCCGGTGGCGAGCACGATCGCCAGCAGGGTTAGAATGTTGATCGAGAAGCCGACCATATAGAGCGCGGCAACTGTACCGATGAGCGCCACCGGCATGGTGACGACGGGTATGAGTGTAGCCCGCCAATCGCGCAGAAAAAGATAGATGACGATGGTGACGATCAGCGCCGAAAAGACGAGGGCCAGCATCACTTCATGGATGGCTCCCTGAATGAACAGGGCGTCATCACTGGTGACGACGATGCGCGTCCCCTCCGGCAGCGATTTTGAAAGCTGCGCAACGACCGTCTTCACGCCCTCCGAAATATTCAGCGTGTTCGACTGAGCCTGACGGATGATACCGAGGCCGACGCCCTGGACGCCGTTGGATCGAAGCGCCGTTGTGCCATCCCTCGGCCCGAGGGTAACAGTCGCGACATCGGAGAGCCGCACGCGATCCTTGACGATCAGCCGGGAAAAATCCTCGGGCGTCTGCAATGCGGCCGTGGCGCGCACGACGATATCCTGGCGGGCACTCTTCAGCGATCCGGCCGGCACATCGAGCGCGGCGGTCGCAAGCGCCGTCGTCAGGTCACCGATCGTCAGTCCGCGTCCGGCAAGTGCCGCCTGATCGATGTCGATCCGGAAAACTTTCTCCTGATTGCCGTAGAGCTCGACATCGGCAACGCCTTCGACAGAGGCCAGCCGATCTCTGATTTCCTTGTCGACGAGCTGCGTCAGGTCGTCCATCGTCATGGTGCTGGAGGTTACGGCAAGTCGCATGATCGGCTGCGAATCCGAATCCGCCTTGACGATCTGCGGTGCATCCGCCTGATCAGGCAATTGTTCAGTGATCCGGCCGATGGCATCGCGGACGTCGTTGGCAGCCACCGAGAGATCGGTAGCGTCGGAAAACTCCAGCGTCACCCTGCTTTGCCCGAAGGACGAGCTGGACGAAACCGATTTCAGACCGCTGACGCGGGCAACCGCGCCTTCGATGATCTTCGTCAGCTCCTGATCCACAGTCTGCGGCGACGCGCCTTCGAAGGCGGTTCGCACAGTGACGACCGGACGATCGACATCAGGCAGTTCGCGCACTTCGACGCCGAAATAGGCGGCGAGACCTGCGACGACCAGAAGTGTGTTAAAAACCAGCGCCAGAATTGGCCGCCGCACGAAAAGTGCCGTGAAGGACTGCTTGCCTGCGCTCGCGCCACCCTCTGCCATATCATCGCCATGCCGCATCATTGCGCGATGACCTCCGTGGCTTGCGCGACATCGCGGGCAAGGCGAACGCCACCGCCTTCTGTTACGCGCTGCAACCCCTCGATGACGATGAGATCGCCGTCGCGCAGATCGCCCTTGACCAGGACTGCATCCGGATTGCGCTGCACGATGCTGACCCGCACCTTCGAGGATTTGCCATCAGCAACGCGCCAGACATGCGCGCCCTCGCCATCCCATTGCACCGCAAGCGGATCGACTGAGGGATAGGGATTGCCGGCAAAGCGCATGCCGACATTGAACGACATGCCGGCGCGCAGCTCATCCGAGGCATTGTCGATGCGCGCACGCACGCGCAAGGTCCGGCTGGCGCCATCGACGCGATTGTCCACTGCCTCGACCGCGCCGGTGAAGACACGCCCCGGCAGCGCGACCGATGTCGCCTCGACAGGCTGATCGACCTTGACCGTATTGGCAAAACGCTCGGGCACCCAATAATCCACCAGAATCTCGGAGCGATCGTCCAGCATGACGATATTGGTTGCCGTCGTCACATTATCGCCGACGACAACGGGAACGATACCGACGATCCCACCGATCGGAGCGACAATATCCCGGCGCTTCAGAGCAAGCTCCGCCGATTGCAATGCAAGCTTTGCCCCCTGCTCCACGATCTCGGCATCGAAGACATCCATCCGCGACACGGTGGATTTGATGTTGCGATAGAGCTGGAATTTCTCCGATGCGCTCTTGAGCGCCACTTCCGCCTGTCCTCGGGCAATGATCTGTTCGTCATCGTCGAGACGCGCCAGCACTTGCCCCTGCTTCACCCTGTCGCCGGATTTGATGAGGATCTCCCGAATCGTGCCTGCCGCCTGCGGCATGACGACGACGGAGCGAATGGCGTCGCCGGTGCCGATGGCGCTGAGACGATCATTGACGATGCCGCCAACCACGGGCTGCGTAAGGACGAGCGGCGTATTCTGACCGCGTCCTGCGCCGCCATTGGCGACCTTGCCGGCTTGACCGCCCTTCACCCCGTCGCGGGGTGCAATCATCGCCACCACGGAAGCCGGCACACCGGCTTTCTGCAAGAGGCTGGCCGCACCCGGCACGAAGGCCACCGCGGCGATAAAACCCGCCACCAGCACGAGAAAGGATAAGGAAAGCTGTTTCCAGGCGGTCATGCACGTCTCCGGCTTGTTGTGTCAGAGGCGATGGAATCGCGTCGTCGGTTTGTTATGGCCTCGTCGCTTCAGGAGCGTGTACCGAGGCTGGCTTCGGGTTGATGGCGATATAACGCACGATTGTGCCCGATTTGCTGCAATATCGTTTTTTTGAGCATATGGGGCAAGATTGACCGCGAATTATGACGAAGTTGTAATCTTGGTGAGGACAACGACGCGTTTTATCCATCGCCTGATAACGCGTTTGCGATGGGAAAATCCGCCCTCCCGATCACGTCGCCCCCTGTGAATGTGCACTTTTTGTTCTAATTTTAGCCCGTTTCTTTTGCCTTTCGGGGTAGAATCATTACATTGGGCCGCATGACCATCGGACACGACGACATTCCTTTCTTTGACGAGGAGCCGGAGCACCTGGCGCCGCGACACCCGGCACCTAGCGCCAGCAGCAATGGCGGCGGCATTGCCGCTCGCGCCATGGCAGCACGCGACAGCGGTCGCCGGCCGGATTATCTCTCAGGCCTCAATCCGGAGCAGGCAGAGGCGGTTGAGACACTCGATGGTCCCGTTCTGGTGCTTGCTGGCGCCGGCACCGGCAAAACGCGTGTGCTGACGACCCGTATCGCCCATATCCTCTCCACCAACCGCGCCTTCCCGAGCCAGATCCTCGCCGTGACCTTTACCAACAAGGCGGCACGCGAGATGAAGGAACGTATCGCCCTGCTGGTCGGCGGCGCGGTCGAAGGCATGCCCTGGCTCGGCACGTTCCATTCGATCGGCGTCAAGCTGTTGCGCCGTCACGCCGAACTGGTTGGCCTCACGTCCAGCTTCACCATTCTCGACACCGACGATGTCATCCGGCTGATCAAGCAGCTGATCCAGGCTGAAGGGCTGGACGACAAGCGCTGGCCGGCCAAGCAGTTCGCCGGGATGATCGACACCTGGAAGAACAAGGGCCTCAGCCCGGCCGATATTCCGGAAGGCGACGCCCGTGCCTTTGCCAACGGCAAGGGCCGCGAACTCTACACCGCTTACCAGAACCGCCTGAAGACGCTGAATGCCTGCGACTTCGGTGACCTGCTCCTGCACCCGATCAATATGTTCCGCCGGAACCCGGACATACTGAAGGACTATCACCAGCGCTTCCGCTACATCCTGGTCGACGAGTATCAAGACACCAATACGGCGCAATATATGTGGCTGCGCCTGCTGGCTCAGCGGCAGAAGGGCGAGCCGCAGAATGTCTGCTGCGTCGGCGACGACGACCAGTCGATCTACGGCTGGCGCGGCGCGGAGGTCGACAATATCCTGCGCTTCGAGAAGGATTTTCCCGGCGCGAAGGTCATCAAGCTCGAGCGCAACTACCGCTCCACCGAACATATTCTCGGTGCAGCCGCCCATTTGATCGCCCATAACGAGGGCCGGCTCGGCAAGACGCTGTTTACCGAACGCTCCGATCCAGACGACATCAAGGTACAGGTACACGCTTCGTGGGATTCCGAGGAGGAAGCGCGCGCCATCGGCGAAGAGATCGAGCAGCTCCAGCGCAACAAGCATAATCTCAACAACATGGCGATCCTCGTGCGCGCGTCTTTCCAGATGCGCGAATTCGAAGACCGTTTCGTCACGCTCGGCCTGAACTATCGCGTTGTCGGTGGCCCACGCTTCTACGAGCGCCTCGAAATCCGCGACGCCATGGCCTATTTCCGCCTCGTCTGCCAGCCGGCCGACGATCTCGCCTTCGAGCGCATCGTCAACACGCCCAAGCGTGGTCTCGGCGACACCACCGTGCGCGCCCTGCACGATTATGCCCGCGTCCGCAACATCCCGATGCTGGCGGCGGCGGCCGATATCATCGAAACGGACGAGATGAAGCCGAAGGCGCGCAAGGCGCTGTTCGACGTCGTGCAATCGTTCCGCCGCTGGCAGGGCCTGCTTGAAAACATGCCGCATACCGAGCTTGCCGAGCAGATCCTCGAAGAGTCCGGCTACACGGACATGTGGAAAAACGATAAGTCGGCGGAAGCGCCAGGGCGTCTGGAAAACCTGAAGGAACTCATCCGCTCGATGGATAGTTTCGAATCCATGCGCGGCTTCCTCGAGCATGTGTCGCTGGTCATGGATGCCGAGCAGAACGAAAACCTCGATGCCGTCTCCATCATGACGCTACACTCAGCCAAGGGACTGGAATTCGAGACAGTGTTCTTGCCCGGCTGGGAAGAAGGCCTGTTTCCGCACCAACGCTCGCTCGACGAAAGCGGCCGCGCGGGCCTCGAGGAAGAGCGCCGCCTCGCCTATGTCGGCATCACCCGCGCCAAACGCCGCTGCCACATCTGGTTCGTCTCGAACCGCCGCATCCACGGCCTGTGGCAGTCCACAATCCCCTCCCGCTTCCTCGACGAGCTGCCGGAAACGCATGTTCAGGTCGCTGAAGTCGAGCAGTCCTATGGTGGCTATGGTCGCGGCGGCTACGGCCAGTCACGTTTCGACAAGGCGGAACCTTTCGCCAACTCCTATTCCACACCCGGCTGGAAACGCGCCCAGGCAAACCGCAACGACGCGACCCGCGATAACTGGGGCAGCCGCTCCGGCCACGCCGTCGAGCGCATCGGCTACGGCGAAAGCGGCCCGAAGGTCCGCACCATCGACGGCGAGCTGGTGGCCAAATCCACCTCCTCCGAACCCTCGAAATTCATGGTCGGCGACCGCGTCTTTCACATCAAATTCGGCAACGGCAATGTTTCCGGGATAGAAGGCAACAAGCTCACGATCGAATTCGATCGAGCCGGACAGAAGCGCGTGCTGGACGGGTTTGTGGAGCGGGTTTGATTGACTAAACCAACGCTCTGGTTTGGGACCAGAGGGTACACATCGATGCGATGGCGGGGATCATGTTGACCGACAATACAAATCCCGATTGGCGGGATTTAAACGACAAGCTCCGATGAGGCCTCGCGGCCCTCAATCGCTTGCGCATCCCGATCCTTGAGCCACAGCCCAAATTCCTTGACCACGGCCACGACCTTTTCCAGGCGGCTCCCATCTTCCGTCAGCGAATACTCAACCTTCACAGGAACCGTCGGATAGACCGTCCGCCTGACGAGACCCGCCTCCTCCAGCGCCCGCAGATCAAGCGTCAGCATTCGCTGCGAGATCCCCGGCATCAGCCGGCGCAACTCGTTGAAGCGCTGTGGCCCATCGATCAGATAAGACACGATCAGCAGCCGCCAGCGGCCTCCCAGCAAATGCATCGCCTCCTCTACGGAGCATCCGCTCACGGTCTTTTTCATGGTGCATACCTCATGATTAAGGCGGTATAATTTTTGTACCTAGATGTCAAACTTTTCCGTTCTTACTATTCCATACCGAGTGGACTACATGGTTCAGCGGCAGCCTTCGACGCAAAGGCTGGCACTGGAAAACACCATGGAGACCTCTCGTGAAATTGTATTACCTGCCCGCAAGCTGCTCGCTCTCCCCCCATATCGTCGTCAACGAACTCGGCCTCGACGTCGAACTGATCAGGGTGGATCACACAACTCACAAGACAGAATCGGGATTGGATTTCCATGACATCAATCCACACGGTTATGTCCCCCTGCTCGAACTCGGCAATGGCGATCGCCTCCGGGAGGGGCCGGTCATCGTGCAATATCTGGCCGACCTGAAACCCGATGCTGGATTGGCGGCGCCGGCTGGCACGATGGAGCGATACCGATTGCAAGAAATGCTCGGTTTCCTGTCCACGGAAATCCACAAGGGCTTCATTCCGCTTCTCTATGCGCGATTGGCGGGAAACTATGTCGAGACGGCCAGGCCGAAGCTTGAAAAGCGCTATCAATGGATCGATGCGCATCTCGCCGATCGCCCCTTCCTGATGGGGGATCACTTCACCGTGGCCGATGCCTATCTGTTCGCTCTGACGGGATGGGGCCAGGCCGCGTGGCTGAAATCCTATTACAAGGCCGGCATTCATTTCGACGAATTGCGCAATCTCGAAGCCTGGTATGCCCGCATGAGGCAGCGCCATGCCGTGCGCAGGGCGATAGAAGAGGAAGGCTTGGCATTCTGATCGGTATCTTTGGTCCGGTGTGGGCCGATGCGCTCTCCTCCGCAGAAGGCTTACACGCTGATTGGGGTCGTCTCAGACCTCAAGACTTTCCAACTCGGCCGCCGCGCGCGCATAGCGCGCCGGCGGAAGCCCTGCGAAGCGCGTGAATGCAACGCTGAATGCACTCGCCGATCCATAGCCGACGCGCTCGGCGATCGTGGCAATGTCACCTTCGCCGCGCCGCAGGAACCTCTTCGCCAAGGCCATGCGCCAGGAAAGCAGATATTCCATAGGCGCAACACCCATGGCACGACCGAAGCGTTCGAAGAAGGCAGATCGCGAAAGAGCGGCTTCCTTTGCCAGGAGCGCGATCGTCCAGGCATGGGCTGGACTTTCATGGATCCGGCGGATAGCGGCGGCAAGCCTCTCATCGGAAAGCCCGCGCAGCAGTCCAGGCGATGCCTCAGGCCCCGCCGAAGATCGGAGAGCCTCGATCAACACCACTTCCAACAGACGTGCAAGAACGACGGCACGCGCCGGCCGTTGATCACGTGCCTCGCCAGCGACGAGCTGAACAAGAAGAGACAATCGCGGCTCGTCGCGAACGTGGATGAGCGCCGGAAGCAGCGAAACCAAAAGCGCCGCATCTTCGGAACCGAAGGTGAAATGGCCGATCAGCAATCGCGCATTGGCTGCAGAATTGGGATCACCATGCCGAACCTCGTCCTGCAACATGGTAACGGTCAGGGGATCCGTATCGGCGGCCTGGGGCTCGCGGTTGGACATCACGAAGCCTAATACTGAGGGAATGAGGACAAAATCGCCTTTCAGAAGGTCGATCGGTCGATGCCCGTCGATCGCAAGTCGGGCAGCTCCATCCATGACGACGCAATAGAACGGCCTGCCCGTTGCAGGGCGGTGGACGCTCCAGGCTCCACCACCGCTTACCACCTTGGATAACAGCGCGCCGGGCTGCAGCAAGGTCACCACTTCGGCAAGCGGATCAATCACAATCAGGACTCCTGCTAAATTTATATGGACTTTCAATCATACAAAGTCCGGTCATCGCGGTCTAGTGTGGCATCCGCAACGCTTATGAAGGAGCCGATATGAAAACCGTGCTGATTACTGGCTGCTCATCCGGATTCGGATTGGAAACCGCCAAATACTTCCATGATCGCAACTGGAACGTCGTCGCGACGATGCGCACGCCGAACGAGGAGATACTCCCCCGCTCGGAACATTTGCGCGTTCTCCCACTCGATGTCATCGACGCCGGCAGCATCGCCAATCTCATCGAGGCCGCCGGGCCAATCGACGTGCTGGTCAACAATGCCGGGATCGGTTGGCTCAATGCACTGGAAGGCACTTCGATGGAGATGGCACGCAATATTTTCGAAACGAACACGATCGGCACGATGGCGATGACGCAAGCGGTGCTGCCGCAGTTTCGGCAACGCAGGCAAGGTGTGATCGTCAACGTCACATCCAGCGTAACATTGAAGCCGCTGCATCTGCTCTCGGTCTATACCGCCAGCAAGGCGGCGGTAAATGCCTTCGCCGAGGTGCTGGCGCTCGAACTGGAGCCCTTCAACATCCGCGTGAGAACCATATTGCCGGGGCGCGCGCCCGATACGCGTTTCGGCGAAACCGCACAATCGCGTATCAAAAGTGCTGGAGGTTTCCCCGAGGCTTATGCCGAACTGGTCCAAGGCGTTTTCGCAAGTTGGGCGCAGCAACCCTCGACCGGGGTCACCCGGGCGACCGATGTCGCGGAAGCCGTCTGGCGCGCTGCGACGGATCCATCCTGCCCGCCCCGCCTGGCCGCCGGCGCCGATGCGCTCGCGCTATCTGCCCAAAACTAGACCTTCAAACTCGGCGCCGGCGTCGTCAACAATTTCGCCGAACACGCCGGGGCGCGGATCTGCTCTCCGCGCGCCGGCGCAAGGCAGGTTCGAATTGGCTCTTCAAAATCCGCGGGATGCGTTATACTTTCGAGCATCGCGACAGGGTCGAAAAACGGCCAGAATTCGCCCCCTGTTGCGCCGCCGGACGACGCAGAAGGCCCTGCCGGAGAGAATGAACGACCTGTCCGACGAGATCCTGCTTCACGAAGCCGGGGTATCCCGCTCATTACATTGCTGCCCTGCAAAATCCGCATCACTAGCATGCTACCAATGTCAGCCTAATCGATTATATCGACCTTAGTGGCTTCGGGGTTCCACGCCTCCCGCGGCACCTCGGCAAGCCGCTGCCAGCTCGTATTTCGACCTATTCCAGCTCGAACATCGACGTCTGACGAAAACAAGAACCGAGGATAAAAAAGTGGCTGGACCAGTAACAAGCTCTGCGACCACCAGCGCCCGTGCATCCGCACATCAAGGCCAGGGCAATTATCAATTCGCGCTTATCGCACTCACCTCACTCTTTTTCATGTGGGGCTTCATCACCTGCCTGAACGACATTCTGGTGCCGCACCTAAAGAGTGTATTTCAGCTCAACTACACTCAAGCGATGCTCATACAGCTCTGCTTTTTCGGCGCATATTTCATCGTATCGCTGCCGGCCGGCGCGCTGGTAAAGCGCATCACCTACAAATGGGGCATCGTTGTCGGCCTCGCTATCGCGGCAGTCGGCTGCGCGCTGTTCATTCCAGCCGCCAGCTATCGTGTCTATGCGCTCTTCCTGGGCGCGCTCTTCGTGCTCGCCACCGGCATCACGATCCTGCAGGTCGCCGCCAATCCATATGTCACCGTCTTGGGACCTCCTGATACCGCCGCCAGCCGACTGAACCTCACGCAGGCCTTCAATTCGCTCGGCACAACGATTGCGCCCTATTTCGGCGCAATATTGATCCTCTCCGCAGCGACGGTGGCCGCAGCCAATGCAACGCCGGAGCAGATCGACGCCATGCGGCTTGCCGAAGCCGGCGCCGTAAAATTCCCTTATCTGCTGCTTGCCGTAGCGTTTCTGGTACTCGCCGCCGTCTTTGCGGCGCTGCAACTGCCCCAAGTCGAAGACGAGGAAACCGTCGAACCGATGCGTGGCGGCGGCTCAGCCTGGCAGTATCGCCATCTCGTGCTCGGTGCGGTCGGCATCTTCCTCTATGTGGGTGCCGAAGTCAGCGTCGGTAGCTTCCTCGTCAATTTCCTCAGCCAACCCGATATCGCTCATCTCTCCGAGGCTGATGCCGCCCATTACGTCTCCTATTTCTGGGGCGGTGCGATGATCGGCCGCTTCGTCGGCTCTGTGATCATGCGCCAGATCGACGATGGCAAGGCACTTGCTTTCAACGCTGCTATCGTCATCATCCTGCTGGTGGTAACCGTGCTCACCACGGGTCACGTCGCCATGTGGTCGGTGCTGGCGATCGGCCTCTTCAACTCCATCATGTTCCCGACGATCTTCAGTCTGGCGCTGCATGGACTTGGCAAATATACGAGCCAGGGATCCGGCATTCTATGCCTCGCCATCGTCGGCGGCGCCGTTCTGCCCGTTATCCAGGGCGGCCTTGCCGATACCATTGGCATCCACCTCGCCTTCCTGATGCCGATTATCTGCTACGTCTATATCGCCTTCTATGGCCTGAAGGGCCACAAGCCTGCATAAGGCCTTGCCAATCTCCGTGCCTCGCCGCGTCGGCGGCGAGGCACGGAGGACTTGATCCGAACCGCGCCGCTTGGCATCGTATGGTGCAACAAGACGGAAGGACAGGCCTCATGAAAGCACTGCTGCTCATCGACATCCAGAACGGCTTCTGCCCAGGTGGCAATCTGCCCGTCCCCGAAGGCGATCAGGTGGTGCAAGTTGCTAACAGGCTGATCGACAGCGGCAAATATGACCTTATCGTCGCATCGCAGGACTGGCATCCGGCCGGCCATGGCAGCTTCGCATCTGCCCATCCCGGCAAGAAAGTTTTCGAAATGGGTACGCTCTCCGGCAAGCCGCAGATGATGTGGCCCGATCACTGCGTCCAGAATACCGAAGACGCCCGCTTCCATCCCGGTCTCCACCTCGATGCCGTCGATTTCATTCAGCAGAAGGGTCAGAATCCGGCAGTCGACAGCTATTCGGCCTTCCGCGACAACGATCAGGCAGCGCTCACGGGCCTGGCCGCCTATCTGCGCGGTAAGGGCATCAGCGAGCTCGACCTTTGCGGGCTCGCAACCGACTACTGCGTCAAGTTTTCAGCAATCGATGCAGTCGAGATGCTTCCGGGCGTCACGGTCCGCTTCATCGAGGATGCAAGCCGCGGCATCGATCCGGCCGGCGTCAAGGCTGCGATCGAGGAAATGCGGACGCGTGGCATCGTCACGATCGATAGCAGGGACGCTCTTGCCTAAAATCAGGCACGCGGAGCTAAACCTTCTATAAGCAAAATGATGCAGACTGCTCCCGATCAATGAAATACCGGGGCTTTCGCGTGCAATCGATTATCATCAACGGGCGTTTTCTTGGCCAGCCATTATCCGGCGTGCAGCGCTTTGCACGCGAATTGACGCTGGCGCTCGATCGAAAGATCGCGGCAGGTGCCGTCCCGCCTGTATTGAAGGGCGCAAAATGGCGCCTGGCCGTGCCCCGCAATACGCGCGTCGACCTCGGTCTTTCAGCCATAGAAGTCGACTCCTTCGGCTCCGGACCTGGCCATATCTGGGAGCAGACATCGCTGCTTTCGCGCTCGCGCGGTAGCCGGCTGATCGGTTTCGGCGGTAGCGGCCCTCTGCTGCATCGCCGCCAAATGGTGGTCATCCATGACGTGACCATCTTCCGGCATCCGCAATCCTTCAAGCGCAGTTACCGTTTGCTGCATGGCGCGCTGGGCACGGTGCTCACCCGCACCGCCAAGATCGGCACGGTCTCGGAGTTTTCGCGCGACGAACTTGCCTCCGTTTTCCGGGTCCCCGCCGGCGACATCGATATCGTCTACAACGCCGTCGATCATTTTGCCGCCATTGAACCCGATCAAGCCATCATCCAGCAGCTCGGATTGCAAACCAATGGCTTCTTCCTTCTTGTTGGTACGATGAAGCCGAACAAGAATCTCGATTTCGCCATTAGAGCTTTCGAGGCGCTCGGCGACCAAAATCAAAAGCTCGTGGTCGTCGGCGGCACCGCACCAACCGTATTCAAATCGGAAGGTCCGCAATCCAATGGCAGGCTGCTCTTTCCCGGCCGCCTGACAGATGCCGAGATCGCCGCCCTGGAACGGCACGCCACCGCCTTTGTCTTCCCAAGCCTCTATGAGGGCTTCGGAATCCCGCCGCTGGAAGCCATGACGCAGGGCTGCCCGGTTCTCGCGGCCGATATCCCCGCGGTCCGCGAAGCCTCGGGCGACGCGGCGCTCTACTTCGATCCCACCCGGCAGAGCGAGCTTGTCGCCGCCATGCAGAGGATTGCTGCAGATGGCGCCTTGCGTGAGGATCTGCGCCGGCGTGGTCATGAGAACGTCGCGCGCTTTTCCTGGAACGGCAGCGCGGAACGCGTACTGTCCATGCTAGCGGCACTCTGACGGATCTAGGTTCGGGCCTGCGGCCTAAACATGGTGACGAAATAGCAGTGAAGGCCGAGCAGACAGAACAGAGCGCCGCCGACGACGCCGATCGTCACCGATATCCAGAGCGAATAGGTGAAGCCGGCCGTCGCAAGCACCGGCACTGCGAGACCGATAGCGGAGAAAATGACTGGTCGCCAGTTGAAACTGAAGGGCAGTAGGGTGAGCACTCTCACCCCGATTGCCATTGCCACCAGCGCGCCGATCATGCCGCCGCACATAAGGGCGCCATCTTCGAATGCCCCGAAATAGCCGCCGACGAGCGCCCCGGCGTTCAGCAGCACGCAATCGATCAGCGCCAACAGGAAAATCGCCGTCAATCGGCGCTGAAGGTGAGCAGGCGTCGGCGACATGTTCAATGTCAGCGCGCGACACACGGAAAGGCCGATGACAAAAGGCGCGCCTGCAAGAAATCCGTCACGCAAGCCCGCTGAAATGGCCAGTTGCGCAACGGGCTGCAACAAGGCGAAAATGCCGGCCGCCGTCATCAATGTAAGGCCGGTCAGCAGCGAATAGTAATCTCCAAGCTGTTTCCTGAACGCGGGGGTTACCCCATCGCGATCATGGGAGGCGACCACATCCGGATATTGGATGGCCTGCAGTGCCGAAACGATCAGTACGAACGGCCGCTGCAGCAGATCGAGCGCCAGCAATGCGCCTGCAGCCCCTCCCGCCCCCAATGCTGCGGTCAGGATCGACTTCAAGCCCAATGGCGCGAGCATACCGAGCACCGAGGCGCTGGCAGCAACGCTGCCATAAACAAAGTGCTTGCGGATCAGCGGTGGCTCAAGGCGCGCTGCTTCGCGAAGACTGTCGCGGGTCAGAAAGATGGCCCAAGAGCCGTAAGCAACATAGCCGGCAAGCAGCCCTATGATCGTGCAGGTGAAGTTTGGAGTAACAATTGCCCCCGCGAGTGTACCGATAGCAAGAATGGTGGCGCGCGATCCCTGCAGTCGCGAAAAGGCGCGAAACTCCTGGCGAAAGCGCAGCATGGTGAGATGAAGATCGCTTCCGCCCTGCAAGACCGCAACAAGAGCACCGAGAATCGCAATCTCGCGGGAAACCGAAAAGAAAATCGATGCGGATGCGGCGGCTAGGCAGATCACCGCGCATACGGCAAACTCGACGGTCAGCGCCTTTCGCTCGAGCGCTTCGCTGCCAGGCGTCGAGCCTGGATAGAAGCGGCTGCAGGCATGGCGGATCCATTCGAAGCAGAAGATAGCCGCAAACTGGCTGATGGTGATGAAGAGCGAATAGGCCGCGTAATCCGCCGGCGCAAGCAAATGTGCTATTGCGATCAGCAGCCCGAATGCCACGGCCGCCTGATAGAAATATGCCGCTAATGCCACGATCTTTGCCATGCGGTCAGCTAACAGCAAAAGATTGAGAAAAGCGCTAATCCGGAACGGAAGAATCCGCAGCCGGGCGATCGTTGCATCGGCCGAGAGTGATCGGGAAGGCAGCGCTGGCAACCTCAGCACCCGCTGCCTTCATCTCCGTCTCGCCTCTTCGCTCAGCCAGGCAATGACCGTTTCCAGGGCTGCCGATTTCCGATAACGCGGCCACACGAGGTAGAAATCGGAAGGGCCGCTCAGCGATCCCTCGACGATCTGCATCAGTCGGCCCTCAGCCAAATCTCGCGCAACGAAATCCCGATTGGCGAGCACGATCCCCTGCCCGGCAATGGCAGCTTCGATGGCGTGTGAGGTCTGGTTGAAACTGATCCCCTTGTAAGGCGCCTGCGCCGCGCCTCCGAAATGCCTGTCGATGAATTCCGGCCAGGAATTATGGGCATCATGGAGAAGCACGTAACCTGCAAGCTCCTCCGAGGTCGTCGGCGGCTTTCGCTCAAACAGCAGCACCGGGCTGCAAACGGCAATGATCTCCTGCTCGAAGAGCAGCTCTGTCGCCAATCCCGGCCCGAAAGGTGGCCTGCCATAGCGCACGGCAAGGTCCACGCCATCGGCCTGAAAGCCGGACATGCGCTCCGTCGCGAGAATATGGAGGTCGAGATCCGGATGACGTGCCGTAAAATCCGGCAGGCGCGGGATCAGCCATTTCGAGGCGAATGTCGGCGTGGTGCTGATGGTAAGCCTGACGGGCTGCGGCCTGAGATCGCCAGTCGCCTGTGCGATGATCTCGAAAGCACGCCTGATATCGGCGAAATAACCGCGCCCCTCACCCGTCAGAACGAGGCTTCGCGGCATCCGCTCGAACAGTTTGATGCCGAGCTCCGCTTCCAACCCTCGCACTTGCTGAGCCACTGCCCCTTGCGTGACCCCAAGTTCCTCGGCGGCAAGCCTGAAGCTATGATGCCGAGCCGACACCTCGAACGCCTTGAGGCCATTGAGAGAAGGAAGTTTACCGACTGAACCGTCCATGCGATAGTTTTTCTACTGACAAATAAGAGCGTAACTGCTTCGCTCACGCGCGAGAAAGATGATATTTCATCGGTAAGTTTGAGGCAAGAAACTCCATTCGAACGAGAAGAAAGAGGAGCTTAAAATGTCGATAGAAAAAGTGGCCGTTATCACAGCAGGCGGCAGCGGTATGGGTGCCGAAAGCGCCAGACGCCTTGCTGCCGATGGTTTCAAGGTAGCCATCCTATCTTCCTCCGGAAAAGGTGAAGCGCTGGCCCAGGAACTCGGCGGCATCGGCATCACGGGTTCCAATCAATCAAATGACGACCTCAAGCGACTGGTCGACATCACCATGGAGAAATGGGGACGGATCGATGTACTCGTCAACAGCGCCGGCCACGGCCCCCGCGCGCAGATCCTGGAGATCACTGATGAGCAATGGCACACCGGCCTGGACGTCTATCTGATGAATGTCATCCGTCCGACACGCCTCGTGGCCCCGATCATGCAGAAGCAGAAGTCCGGCGCGATCGTCAACATCTCCACCGCCTGGGCGTTCGAGCCCTCGCCGATGTTTCCGACCTCGGCAGTCTTCCGCGCGGGGCTTGCCTCCTACACGAAGATTTTCGCCGACACCTATGCCGCCGACAATGTCCGGATGAACAACGTCCTGCCCGGCTGGATCGACAGCCTGCCGGCAACCGAGGATCGCCGCGAGAGCGTGCCGATGCAGCGTTACGGCACCAGTGCCGAGATCGCCGCCACCGTCGCCTTCCTCGCCTCCGACGGCGCAGGCTACATTACCGGCCAGAACCTCAAGGTCGACGGTGGCTTGACCCGCTCGGTGTAACATCCCCGAAACATCGCATTATTTCGCTTCCGCTCCCCCTATATTGGGGGAGCGTTTTCATGCGGAGAGGATGACCGACATAGGTCGCTGCGGACCGAAGGCGTGCTATCGCTCCGCGGCGCCTGCAGTGCACCATTTTCTCGCCAGATGGCAGCTAGCGGTCTCGATAACTCCTCCAAAATTCAGTGCTGCAAGGCGCGAAAATGAGAGCAAACACCCGATCCGTGACGGTTTGACATCCCCAGAATTTGCTTTTTTGCACTGCACACGTTAGAAGGCCCCGCGAATTCGAGGGACAGAAACAGGCAGTGTGAGGCGGTACTGCTTGGGAGGAGGGTCACCATGGATGTCATCAGCACGATAGCCACTTTGCGCAAGCGGCTTGCCGAGCATCGTAAATCCGGCCATCGGATTGGTCTGGTACCGACCATGGGCTATCTGCACGCTGGCCATATGGAACTCGTTTCCCGTGCCAAGGCGGAGAACGATGTCGTTGTCACCTCGATCTTCGTCAATCCCCTGCAATTCGGCGCCAACGAGGATCTGGCGAAATATCCGCGCGATCTTGAGCGCGACAGCGCCATGCTGCGCGAGGCAGGCGTCGACTTCCTCTTTGCGCCCGAAGTAGCGGATATGTATCCGCGCCCGATGGAAACAGTGGTCGATGTGCCGAAGCTTGGCTCGGAGCTGGAAGGCGCGGTGCGCCCCGGCCATTTTGCCGGCGTAGCAACCGTCGTCACCAAGCTCTTCAACATCGTCCAACCCGATAGCGCCTATTTCGGCGAAAAGGATTATCAGCAGGTGGCGATCATCCGTCGCATGGTCGAGGATCTCGCGCAGCCAGTCCGTGTCGTTCCCGTACCAACCGTTCGCGATGCGGATGGTCTGGCTCTGTCCTCGCGCAATGTCTACCTCTCGAAGGACGAGCGGGCTGCCGCCGTCATCGTGCCAAAAGCGCTCGCGGAAGCCGAGAGGCTTTACGCTCTGGGTGCGGACGATCCGGAAGCTTTCGAGAATGCCCTGCGCAGTTTCATCGAGAGCGAACCCCTGGCGATTGCCGAGGTCACCGCCGTTCGTCATCCCGACACGTTGGAGCTCTTGACGAACCTGCAAGGCAATCCTGTCCTCGTCGCGCTTTTCGTGCGCATCGGCACCACCCGCCTGCTCGACAATCGTGTCATCGGCCGCAAATCGTCCGCTAACGAAAGGGCCGTCTGAAATGAGCACCGTCGGACACACCAAGCGCACCACGCCTGCCGCCATAGAAGCGATGAAGGGCACGCGCCCCGTTGTCAGCCTGACGGCCTATACGACACCGATCGCGCGCCTCCTCGATCCCCATTGCGATCTCCTTCTAGTTGGCGATTCCCTCGGCATGGTGCTATACGGCATGGAGACGACCGTCAGCGTCACCATGGAAATGATGATTGCGCATGGCCAGGCTGTCATGCGCGGCGCAAGGCACGCCTGCGTCATCGTCGACCTGCCGTTCGGCTCCTATCAGGAGTCGAAGGAACAAGCCTTCCGCAATGCCGCGCGCATCCTGAAGGAAACGGGCTGCGATGGCGTGAAGCTGGAGGGCGGCGAGGAAATGGCGGAAACCGTTTCCTTTCTCACCTCTCGCGGCATCCCGGTCTTCGGCCATGTCGGGCTAATGCCGCAGCAGGTCAACACGACCGGTGGCTATCGGTCTCTCGGACGCTCGCAGGAGGAAGCGGACAGGATTCGCCGTGATGCCAAAGCGATCTCCGAAGCGGGCGCTTTCGCAATGGTGATTGAAGGCACGATAGAGCCGCTCGCCCGCGAAATCACCGCCGCTGTCGCCATTCCCACGATCGGCATCGGCGCCTCCGCAGCCTGTGACGGACAGATCCTCGTCTCGGACGACATGCTCGGCCTGTTCAACGACTTCAAACCGCGCTTCGTCAAGCATTTCGCCGAATTGGCACCCTTGGTCTCCAAAGCAGCGGAAGCTTATGCCGAAGAGGTGAAGGCACGCACCTTCCCGGCATTGGAACACACGTTCCAGCCGAAGAAATGAGGCGCCGTCAGCTCTTGGCAGGCTCCTTCTCCAACAAATAGATCGCCTCGCCGAAGTCCTCCATCTTGCTCATGAACGCGGCATGAGCATCGCGCAGGCCCTGATTGTAATAGTATGGCCCGATCTCGGTCGTTAGGAAATCGAGCAAGAACTCGGCCGGCAATGTGCCGAGCGTCTGGTCGAGCTCCTCAGAGAAGTAGCGCTGAAGACGAGCGACGATCGCTGCCTTCTCTTCCTTCGTGAAGGTGATCTTCTTCATGTTCCGCATCTCCATTTCGCAAGCAGGCCCGGGGAACTGCTTCAAGAAAATCAATTAATCCATCAAGTAAATTCAATTGCTGCCTCCACGCTCACGGCTTACAGCTCCCGCCATTGAACAGCGCCCGGGGGCAGATGCGCAAGGGGCGAGGACACGACACCTCACAACCAATCTGCAGCCAGGATTGCAAATGCGGTCGCCGGACGAAATAGCCGGATTTTCCACAAAGGATAAAGCGGACCATGAGTCGCGCGGATTTTCTCGAAGGCTTGAAGGGCGGCATTCCGGTCGGTCTTGCCGCGGCGCCCTTCGGCGCCTTGTTTGGTGCGCTGGCACGCGATCAGGGCATGTCGCTCGGTGAGCTGACCCTGATGAGCGGCACTGTCTATGCCGGCGCCAGCCAGATGGTGGGCCTCGACCTCTTCGGCCATAATGTCGAGGCTTGGCTCATCGTACTGTCGATCCTGGCCGTGAACTTCCGTCATGTGCTCTATTCGGCTGCCATCGCGCGCTATATCAGGCACTTCTCGGTGGTGGAAAAGTTCTTCACCTTCTTCCTGCTGGTCGACCCGCAATTTGCCGAAACCATCAAGCGGCATGAAAGCGGCAAGGCAGTGACTTTCGCCTGGTACATGGGCTTTGCCGCGATGGTCTATATTCCCTGGGTGGTGATCAGCTTCATCGGCGGCCTGCTCGGCAGCCTCATCGGCGATCCGAAAGCCATCGGCCTCGATATCCTGCTGCCGATCTATTTCCTCGGCATCGTCCTGGGCTTTCGCAAGCGAGACAACTTCCTGCCTGTCGTGGCCGCCAGCGCCGTAGCGTCTGCCATCGCGTATCGCTATGTCGGTTCGCCGTGGCATGTCAGCATCGGCGCACTGGCCGGCGTCGCGCTTGCCGCGGTGCTGCCGCCGGTGAAGGCGAACCGCAAGCCTGATATTGCCCACGAAAGCCACGAGGTCTGACCATGTTCGATTTCAATTCGCATATGGTCCTGCTGATCGCGGCCGCGGCCGTCGTGACCTTCCTGACGCGCATCGGCGGTTACATTCTGATCGTCAAGATGACCCGCATTCCGCCGCGCGTCGAAGCGGCGCTGAACGCCGTTCCTGCAGCGGTCCTGACGACCCTCGTCGCGCCGGCCTTCTTCATCGGCGGTTGGGATACGAAGGTAGCCATGCTAGCAGCCCTTCTTGTCGGCTTGCGCTTTCCCTCGACCTATATGCTGGTCGCGGGCTGGGTCATCGTGATGGCATGGCGCCATTCCATCGGCGCCTGAGACATTAAAAAGCCCCATCCCGCTTTGTGCCGGGATGGGGCTCGCGCTTTTTAGTGCTTCAGCTCGAGCGTGGCATTTTCAAGCCACGCGCGGATGTCGTGATCGTGGATCAGCGGCATCAGGGCTTCACGCGTCCGCGCGTGATATTCATTCAGCCAATGCAACTCCTCATGCGTCAGCAATTCGACGAGCACCAGGCTGCGGTCGATCGGGCAGAAGGTCAGCGTTTCAAAGCCAAGCATCGACATGTCGCCGCCTTCGATCTCCTCCGGATCGCGGATGTAGATCAGGTTTTCGATACGGATGCCAAAATGACCCGGGCGGTAGTAGCCGGGTTCATTGGACAGGATCATGCCGGGCAGCAGTTCCTGTACGGCAAGCCGGGCAATGCGTTGCGGCCCTTCATGCACGGAAAGATAGGAACCGACGCCATGACCAGTGCCATGGGCATAATCGACGCCCGCCTTCCAGAGCGCGATGCGCGCCAGCGGATCGAGGTCGCAGCCGCGCGTGCCCTTCGGGAACCGCGCCATGCTGATGGCAATCATCCCCTTCAGCACCAGCGTGAAGAAGCGCTTCTGCTCTTCGGGAACTGCACCGATACCGACTGTGCGGGTGATATCAGTGGTGCCGTTGATGTATTGCGCACCCGAATCGATCAGGAACAATTCGCCCGCCTGGATCAGCCGGTCGCTCGCCGTCGTCACGCGGTAGTGGATGACGGCGCCATGCTCGCCGGCGCCTGAAATCGTATCGAAGGAGATATCCTTCAGCGGGTTCTGCATGCTCTCACCGACACGGGCGCGGCAGGCTTCCAAACGTTCGGCGGCGGCAATTTCCGTCACCGTTCCCGGCTTGCTCGTCTCCAGCCAATAGAGGAACTCGACCATGGCGGCGCCGTCCTGCAGATGAGCGGCGGCAGAACCGTTGATTTCGGCGGCATTCTTGCAGGCACGCGGCAATTTGGCGGGATCGCTGCCTTCGACGATCTCACCACCCTCGCCTCGGATGACATCAGTAAGAGCATAAGGAGCCAGATCCGGGTCGACGAGAATGCGCCCGCCATTCGCCGCCGCAGCCGCCAGGCGCTTGGTGAGGTCAGCAGGCGGTAGCTGCTTGCAGATCTGGGCGAGATAGGCCTCGGCCTCGACCTTGGTCTTGCGCTTGTCGAGAAAGAGTTCAGCAACGCCTTCCGTGTGGATAATGGCGCGCGCCAGCGGATGCGGCGTATGCGGCACATCGCTACCGCGGATGTTGAAAATCCATGCAACCGACGACGGATCGGTAATCAAGACCGCCTTGAGGTTCTTTTCCTTGAGATTGGCCGCGATCGTCGCGAGCTTGTCCTTGGCGAGGACGCCCGCCTGACCGATATCCTGAATGATGACGCCGCCGAGTGGCTCTGCGGGACGATCCGACCAGAGCTTGTCGAGCGGATTATGCGGGAGAAACACCAGCTTGCCGTCGATCTCGGCCAGAGCCTTTTCCAACCGCCGCACTTCGGCGCCCGTATGCAGCCAAGGGTCTATCCCCAGGCGGAACCCCTTCTTGCCGTGGCGCGGCAGCCAGACATGCGGCGGCTCGTTCACCAGATCGCCGCCCGTGAAGACGCTTCCATCGACCTGCTCGGCAAGCTGGGTGACATAACGGCCATCCACGAAAACCACGGCCTGGCTGTGTGTCACAAGCGCAACACCTGCCGAGCCAGTGAAGCCGGTCAGCCACGCCAGACGCTCCGAGCATTGGGGTACATACTCGCCTTGATACTCATCGGCACGCGGCACGAGGAAGCCGTCAATGCCGAGATCGCCGAAGGCGGCACGCAGGCCGGCAACGCGCTCGCAGCCGAATTGCGGGGTGGAGGTGACGTCAAAAGACTGAAACATGGCTTGATCCGAGACTGATGGAGAATCCGTGAAACTGAATGCTGCCAGTATGTTAGAGCATCAATGCTCGAAGCGCGACGTGATTTTCCAAGCTCTGTGAAAACTATCGATGCGGCAGCCATTCGGCAGCGCTGCCCCGCCCGCGTCCCGCCCGTCACCGTTAACGAATCCGCCCATTTCATGAGCATCACCGTCTGATTGTGACATCTTCACGGCAGACAATATGCATATGGCGCATAGCTCCCATGAAGCCTCCCCCCTGCCACTCGGAGGAACGAGTCGCTATATCCGCCGCATCAAACGGGGTTCACGAAGAACCAGCTCGAACCAAGGACTAAAGACAATGCCTATCACTCGCTCCGCATATGTTAGCCCGGCGCTGGCTGGCGAGCGTCGCACCGTACGCCACTCCGTCGGCGCGCTTCGTCAGCTCGAAGTCGAAACCGCACGGGCCATCGGCGCAAGCCGCGGCGATCGCCGCTAAGAGTTTATGCGCTACGCGTTCTAAGCAGATCGCGGTCCGGTTCTCCTCCTCCCTCCCGGATCGTGATCAGAACGCTAGAGCCCGCTTGAGCACTCCTCCACACACGCTCGCGGGCAAGATTGGCGAAAGCCGGTCTGAAGGCGGTGCTTCGGCACCGCCTTTTTTGTTTCCTATGGCCAGAATCGCATCACGTCAGGAAAAAAACTGACCGGCTCAAGGCCGGTCGAGATGAATGGTGACCCAACCGTTGCGCCAGATCGTCCGCACGTGGCGCAGCTTCGCACCGTTATAAGCGGCAAGCACCTTCCAACGCTGCTCCGCCAGGATGCCCGAAAGAATGACCGAGCCGCCCGGTGCCAGATGCGCGACCAGCTGCGGCGCCATCTTGATCAATGGACGCGCCAGAATGTTGGCTATGATCAGATCGAAAGGCCCATGACGCGAGAAAGCCGTGGAATGGAAGCCAGGCGCTGTCTCGAGCGTGACGCCTGAAGCAATCCCGTTACTGCGCACATTCTCGCGGGCAACACGAACGGCCACCGGATCGATATCGGTCGCCAGAACCGGAATATTGCGCAGCTTGCGCACGGCAAGCGCCAGCACGCCGCTGCCCGTCCCGAGATCGAGCGCGTTGCGCACCCGACGGCTGGCAAGAACCTTCTCGATCGTTTCAAGGCAGCCGGCCGTGGTCCCATGATGGCCCGTTCCGAATGCTTGCCCGGCTTCGATCTCAATTGCGATATCGCTCGCGCCGACCTTGTCGCGATCATGCGAACCATGAACGAGGAAACGCCCGGCACGGACGGGCTTCAATCCCTCAAGCGACTTGGCGATCCAGTCGATGTCGGGAATGACTTCCTTTTGAACGGACAAACCCGGAAAAGTCGGCTTCAGAAGTGTTTCAAACCGGTTGCGGACGTCTTCTTCGTCGTCGGCATACAGATAGATGGAGGCTTCCCAAATATCCTTCTTCTCATCGATCTCGGTCGTCGCGATCGGCAGTTCCTCATCCTCGAAAACCGGCGTCATCAAGTCGAGGATCTCTCCCGCCTCTTTCTCGGTCGTCGTCACATAAAGGCGGATTTCGCTCAACTCGTCGCTCTTTCTTGTTCTTACTCGGCCCAATCGATCCAGGGCGGCTTTGGCGTATCATAACCGGCTACACCGCGAAGCAAGGTCCGGCGCATCGGCCCGAAACGCAGGAGCAGCGGTGCAAACAGATTGCGTGCTGCGATTGCCAGCGGATTTGCCATGGTGATCAGCCGCGTCAGGCCATAGGTCTGCTTCAACACCTGCTTCACGGCGGGAATTCTGAGGCCCGAATACTCCTGTTCGCGGCCTTCCGCAATGAGCCAGGCAAGCCAGCAGGCATCTTCAATACCCAAATTCATGCCGCGCGCGCCGGCCGGCGAATGGATATGCGCCGCATCGCCGGCGAGAAACACATTTCCCTTTGCCATGGGTTCGACGTGACGAAAATGAATGCGGAACTGCGACGCCCAGGTTCTTTCCGCAACAGCAGCCGGATGAATGATGCGGCTCTCGAAATCCTCGAGCGTCGAGATATAGCGAATGACATCGGCTGCGATCGGCAAGCGTCCGATCATACCGGGATCGAAGATCGAGACTTCGGCAAAATGCGTATCGATCTGGCCGGTATAGCGAAAATCGACGATATAGAAGTAAGCTTCGAGCGCTTCGCCCGGAAAGCCCGCTCCCATAGCCTTGCGAACGGCTGAATGAGCGCCATCGGCACCGATCAGAATATCCGGGTGAACAGTTTCCGTCCGGCCATCCGGGTGCCGAAGCGCAGCTTCCGGCCTCTGCGCATCAGCAATCGCGCCCGCAACAAACGCCGTCTGCCATTCGGGCGTGATTCCATAGGCTGAAAGCGCCTCCAACAGCAGACGCTCCGTATGGCCCTGCGCCAGACCGCGAATAGCACCGAAGCGGCCCGCCACTTCCTTCGTATCCAATTCGAAGAGCTTTTTCCCGCCGGAACGGACACGGAAACGATCAATAGACTGAGCGGCTTCAACAATGCGTTCCGCAACGCCGGAAGGCGAAAGCAGTGTCAGCGTGCGCGCATTGACACCAAGAGCTCGGCTCTCCTCAATGGGCGTCGGACCGGGACCGTCATCGACAATTCGTGGCGTAAAGCCACGCCGGGCAAGCTCCAACGCTGCAGTCAACCCAACGGGGCCAGCGCCCGCGATCAGGATCGATCTGGACTTGGCGTCTACACTACCCCCGTCTGCCATCCACGGCCTATCCCTTCTTGATCAGCTTTTCCAGCTTCTTCACCGCCACGTCCGGATCCTCTTCATAGGCAATGGTTCCGGCAAAGCCGCCGGAAGCATCGAGAAGGAAGACCGAGGCCGTATGGTCCATCGTATAGTCGCCGTCCGGCTTCTTATCATCCGCCGGCACCTTCTTAGCATAAACTCGGAAGCCCTTGACCATGTCCATCACCTTGGCCGGATCGCCGGAAATACCGGTGATGCGCTTCGAAACGTTGGAAACATATTGGTTCATGATTTCGGGCGTATCACGCTCGGGGTCGACGGTGACGAAATAGGCGTTGAGCTTGGTGCCATCCGGGTCAACCTTCTCCAGCCAGCCGTTCAGCTCGAACAAAGTCGTTGGGCAGACATCCGGACAATGCGTATAGCCGAAGAATACCGCCGAAGGTTTGCCGCGAAACGCCTGCTCGCTGATCGGCTGGCCGCTCTGCGAGACCAGCGTGAAGGGTACGCCATACGGTCCAGTTGCTGCCACGTTAGGCGCCTTGCCGCCGCCGAAACTCAGCCAGCCCAATATGCCGGCGACGATCAGTACGACCACCCAGACACCAATCCGCACGTTTCTCATAACTGCCATTCCTCATCCAACCCCGCCGAGAGCACTCGAATAAGAGTACGGTCGATCTACCAGTCGGTGTAGCCGCTCGAAGTTGACGACGCAATTCAAGAAGACGTGCCGAACACGCCGAAATTGCCACAGCAGGCAACCTTACTCTTCCCGTTGCATCTCACGCTTTCATTCGGGTGTCCGCTGAACTCGCACAGATAAATTCCGTTTCAGTGTTAAAGCAATCCTAACCTGTCCGAGCCAACATCTATGGCAGATGTCGCGCCCGACTTCGGCCATGCCGGAATGCGCGGCAAGCCGATTTACTTCAGAAGGGCATGACGCCCGCCGGAAAAGCCAGGCGTTTCCCGCCAATGCACCGGACGCTGCCGCTGCTCAAGCCGCTCCAGCCGATCTTTATTTTCAATTGCTAGCGCCTTCTGCCAGCGGCGCCAAACGGGAAGCCCACAAACATGACGAACGCCATCAAACAAGCCGGCGCTTATCTGGAAATCGTCTCCTTCCATCTCGGCGATCAGGAGTTCTGCATCGACATCATGGCCATCCGCGAAATTCGCGGCTGGGCACCGGTGACGCCGATGCCACACACGCCGCCTTACGTGCTGGGCTTGATCAACCTGCGGGGCGCGGTAATCCCGGTCATCGACATGGCCTGCCGTCTCGGCATGAAGATGACGGAGCCGTCCGAGCGCTCTGCCATCATCGTCACCGATATCGCCGGCAAGCTGGTCGGCCTCCTGGTGGAGCAAGTGTCCGACATGATGACCATCAAGAGCGAAGATCTGCAGCCGGCGCCGGAGATCATTCCGGAAGCACAGCGCGCCTTCTGCCGCGGCATCGTAGCCCTGGAAAAGTCGATGGTCTGCTTCCTCAACCTCGACACGATCATTGCCGACCAGTTGGCGCAAGCCGCGTAACTTCAACAGGTTAGCACAAACAAAAAATCGCCCTGGAGCCTCGCTTCAGGGCGATCGATTTTTGTGTGACCAGCATTGGCAGGGGTGTAGCCAACGCGCCAGTCATGCAGGCCGTGAACAAGCGGAAGAGTCAGCTCCCTTGTTCGCTTTCGAAATTGCATCAAAAAGGTGCAAACCGAAAGCAACCAGAAGGAATTCGGCAACCCAAGAGTAAGACTTTTTTTGGTGCTTATCATTTCGACGGCCAAAATTGAGGTATAATATTACCGCTATTTCGGCTTGCCATTCTTCCAGTTGACGTTCTGACCGAAGAGAGGGATCGTCGAAATCGCCATCTTGGCCGAACCATCGACCAATTGCCGCGAATGGATGAGATAGACCAGCGTGTCGTTCTTCTTGTCATAGATGCGGGTGACAACCAGCTTCTTCCAGATCAGCGACAGCCCGGCGCGAAACACCTCTTCTCCGCTCTGCGACACGTTAATGTTGCCGATCTCGATCGGTCCGGTCTGGCGGCAGGCGATGGAGTTGTTGGAGGGATCCTCAAACCAGTTCCCCTTGCGCAACCGATCGATAACGCTGCGGTCGAAATAGGTCACGTGGCAGGTGACGCCAGACACTTCCGGATCCGGCACGGCGTCGACCAGAATATCGTTACCCGTCCAGTCCACACCAACCTTTCCCACAACCTCGGCGGAGGCGGAAAAGGGAGCAAGGGCCAGGAACGACGCAGCAATGGCGGCGCAGAATTTCAGTGGGATCATCGATCATCCTCCAACATCAACCGCGGGGAGCTTGAGCGGCTTCGCTAACGTAGGATGACAAATAAGCGATGCAAGGGAGCGCGGCCCATATGCAGGCTTGTCAAAGGGCAGCGACGGCAGTCTCGATCAGGAAGTGCCGTCGCACAACACATTCAGCGCAGAACGGTGCAGCAGTCTTGCATCAAGGACACGCGTGAAATCGAAGGCCTAAAGCGCGGGAAGCGGATCTCAGAGATCGCGATGCGCTTTAGGCAGTTGCGCGTCTCGGCGCGCGAGGATGGTTCTCACTTGTTCGCGATGGCAACCTTTCCGGTCTCCAGCAGCGACTTGAGATTGGACAATATCTTCGGCCAACCGCCGGAAACGGCTTCGATGAACTTGGAGTTCTCGACTTCGATCGTGTGGGTAACGGTCAGCTTCACTGCATCGTCCGCCGGCTCCAACTCCATGACGCAACGCGACCATCCCTCCGCCTTCAATTCGGGCCTGAATTCATTGCGCCATTTAAAGGCGATCCGACGCAGCGGCTCCAACTCCGCGATTTCTCCGGTGTCGGCAACACGGCCATCGGAGAAGACCATTTTCCAGGGCGAACCGACCTTCCAATCGGTCTCATGCGTCATGTCGAACCAATATTGCCTGATGAATTCCGGCGTCGTCAGCGCCGACCAGAGCTTCTCCGGCGAAGTGCGGATGAATGTGACGTAGACGAATTTGCTTCCGGTCATGTCATTTCTCCTTGTTTCACTATTCTTGCTTTGGTGGTTGTGAACCGCCCTCGCCTTCGAGAGCCCGTTTCAAGGCTGACAGCGCGCTTAGCTGCCGGCGCTCGAACTTGTTGATCCAGCGCTCGGCAATCTCATTGATCGGCACCGAGTTGATGAAATGCAGCTTTTCCCGTCCCTGCTTTTCCGTCGATACGAGGTTGGCCTCCTCCAGAATGGCGAGGTGCTTGGCCACCGCTTGTCGGGTCATGGCGAGATCTTCGCAAAGCGCATTTAGCGTTTGGCCGTTTTGCTCATAGAGCCGGTCCAGCAACTGCCGCCTGCTGGCATCCGCCAGAGCCTTGAATACTGCATCGTCATTCATCGAAATACGGAACTATTTGGTTGCTTATTCCCATCTTATAAGCAACCAAATGGTTGCCTGTCAAGGTATCATTTGAGAACAGCCTTTGCGCTCGGCGATGGCAAAAAATGACGAGAGACAATTGACAATGGTGGCATCGCATTGGATCATCGCGGCATGATCGCACTTCGCGCCACAATTATGCATCTTACCACCGTCTCTCCCCTTGCAGGGCGAGTGGAAGCTGTATTGCGCTGAGCTAACTGCGATCCATCTCAACCCTGCCGAGGCGAGCAGGGTTGAAGCTCCCTAGCTCTCCTCCCAAAACCAAGGAGAGCCAATGTCTTTCGAACAGCAAGAGCCCGATAAACGACGATCCGCCAAAATCGGCCCGGTCGAGATCCGCGCAATACAGGTGTCAGACGCCGAGGCGATCGCGGCAATCGCCAATCTTCCCGGCTTCCGTGCCGGCACCTTGCGCCTGCCCTTCCAAAGCGTCGCGGAAACCCGGCAATGGCTGGAAAAGCCATCTCCCAACTCGACCGGCATCGTTGCTGAAGTCGACGGACGGGTCGTCGGCAGTGCCGGTCTGACGCGGCTGTCCGGCCGACGCATTCACATCGGCCAGATCGGCATGGGCGTGCACGACGATTTCACAGGCTGCGGCATCGGCTCGGCGCTTCTGGGTGCGCTAGTCGACACAGCCGACAACTGGCTGGCGATCAAGCGCCTGGAACTGACCGTCTATGCCGACAATATCCCGGCAATCGGCCTTTATGAGAAGTTCGGCTTCGAAACCGAAGGGCGGCTGCGTGCATTTGCGTTCCGTAACGGCGAGTATGTCGATGCGCTCACAATGGCCCGGTTGAGATTTTGATCGACAAGGGGCGGTGGGAGACGATCCCGCCGCCGTCTCGCCTATCCGCCGATCAGATCCAGCCACTCGTCCTCGGTCAAAACCTGGACGTTGAATTCCCTAGCCTTGTCGAGCTTCGAGCCGGCGCCCGGCCCTGCCACGACGATATCGGTCTTCTTCGACACGGAACCGGAAACCTTGGCGCCGAGGCTCTCCGCCTTGGCCTTGGCCTCGTCGCGCGTGAACTTCTCCAGCGAGCCGGTGAAAACCACCGTCTTGCCGGTCACGGGACTGCCCGAAGTCACCGGCTGTTCGGCTTCCTGCGGCTGCACCTGCTCCAGAAGCTTTGCAATCACCTCGGTATTGCGCGGCTCCTTGTAGAATTCGACGATGGCGCGCGCCACCACCTCGCCGATGCCCTCGATGTTGTTGAGGTCGTTCCATGCGTCGCCCGCAAGCGGAGCCGCTTCCTTCATACCGGCTTCGAAAGCATTATAGGTGCCATAGGATCGCGCCAGCAGCTTGGCCGTAGTCTCGCCGACATGGCGAATGCCGAGTGCGAAGATAAAGCGATGCAGGGCGATCTGGCGCCGCTCGTTGATGGCCGCGTAAAGCTTACCGACACTGACCTTGCCGAAACCGTCAATATTCTCAAGCTTCGCAAGCGAAGCCTGCTGGCGCTTCTCAAGAGTGAAGATGTCAGGCGCAGTCCTGATCTGCAGGGCAGAATCCTCGCTCTCGAAGAAGAAGTCGATCTGCTTCGACCCCAGACCTTCGATATCGTAGGCGTTGCGTGAGACGAAATGCTTGAGATGCTCGGTCGCCTGCGCGCGGCAAATAAAACCGCCGGTGCAGCGCGTGACGGCATCCACCTTGCCGGTTTTCTCGTTGATGTCTCGCACCGCATGGCTGCCGCAGACCGGGCAAACCTTCGGAAACTCGTAGGACACGCTCGACGGCTCGCGCTTCTCCATGACGACATCGACGATCTGCGGGATGACGTCGCCTGCCCGCTGTACGATCACCATATCGCCGACGCGAATATCGCGGCCATCGCGGATCGGCTCGCCCTTGTTGCCGATGCCCTTGATGTAGTCGGCATTGTGCAGCGTCGCATTGGTCACGACGACGCCGCCAACGGTAATCGGCTCCAGTCGCGCAACCGGCGTCAGCGCACCGGTGCGGCCGACCTGAATATCGATGCCGACAAGCCGGGTGAAAGCCTGCTCGGCCGGGAACTTATGCGCCGTCGCCCAGCGCGGAGAGCGCGAGCGGAAACCGAGGCGCGCCTGCAACTCCAGGCTGTCGACCTTGTAGACGACACCGTCAATATCGTAGTCAAGATCCGGCCGCTGAAGGCCGATCTGCTCGTAGTGGCCAAGAATATCGGCAACGGAATTCAATCGAGCCATCAGCGGATTGACTGGGAAGCCCCAGGATTTGAAGACCTGCACCATGCCATATTGCGTATCGGCAGGCATGTCCGACATCTCGCCCCAGGCATAGGCGAAGAATTTCAGCTTGCGGCTGGCCGTGACCTTCGCGTCGAGTTGGCGCAACGAACCTGCCGCCGTGTTGCGCGGATTGACATAGGTCTGCTTGCCCTCGGCCTCCATCTGCGCATTGAGCGCGAGAAAGTCGCTCTTGGCCATATAGACCTCACCGCGCACCTCGACGATAGCAGGCGCGCCTGCGGGCAATGTCTGAGGGATTTCCTTGATGGTTCTGATATTGGCGGTGACATTTTCGCCCGTCGTACCGTCGCCGCGTGTCGCAGCGCTCACCATCCGTCCGTTCTCGTAGCGAATCGACATGGAAAGCCCGTCGATCTTCGGCTCCGCTGTAAAGGCGATGGAATTATCCGGCAGGCGTCCGAGGAAGCGATAGACGCCGGCAACGAAATCCTCGACGTCTTCCTGCGAAAACGTATTGTCGAGCGACAGCATGGGCCTTGCATGCACAACGGGTGCGAAAGTCTCCGATGGCGCCGCGCCAACTCTTCGCGACGGGCTATCGGCGCGAATCAAGGCAGGGAAACGCGCCTCGATGGCATCGTTACGCCGCTTCAGCGCATCATAGTCCGCATCCGAGATCTCCGGCGCGTCCTTGCCATGATAGAGCGCATCGTTGCGCGCGATCTCGGCGGCCAGATAGGCCAGCGCCGCAGCCGCTTCCTCTTCGGTCAAATTCTCGACCGGCTTCTGTTCGGTGCTCATGAATCGACACTCCCCGATTTTGAAGATGTTTTAGAGCACTTCCAGGAAAAGTGCGAAGCGGTTTTCCCCGCAACACACTTAAAACGGCGAGAAAAATCGGGGATCCCTGGCCGCAGGTGCGAACAACCGTGACGATGGTAATCACCGCGACTTTGGGGTTAGCGCGATGATGCACGGGGATTTGTCAGATTGCCGGACCGGGCCGAATTGAGCTGCCATCACTAAAGCGCGACAAGCGGAAACGATGAAGATCATGGCCGGTTTCGTTCCCTTGGATCAGGTCGGACATGACGCGACCGATCCCAGGTCCAATCCCAAAACCATGACCGCTCATCCCCGTTGCGACGAATAACCCGCCAATCGGCTCCACCCGATCAACGACGGGAACCGCATCCGGCATCGCGTCGATCATCCCCGCCCATGTGGTTTTCAGGTGTACGTTGTCAAACTGCGGAAACAACGTCTTGAAACCGCGCAGGATCGAGGCCAGCTCAGAGCGGCCAGGAGCTGGATTGAGCACCCGCATATGTTCGAAAGGACTTCTCGTATCGGCCGCCCAGTCACGTCGGGTTGACCAGCCGTCGGGGAATCCTGAGGGAGCGGCAGGGAGATAACGTGTTCCGAGAGGATGAGCCATCAGAGCCGGAAGATATTTCATCGCATGTCGGAATGCATCAGGACCGATATAGAGAAGATTGCTTCCGCCAGGGGCCAGAGTGTACCCACCATCTTGCCGGCGCCTGAATGCGATATCATCATCAACGGCCGCGCCAGCATGAAATTCGGGCAGAGGTGCCGTTGCCGCAACGGTGGCCCTGACGCTGAGTTGAGGAATGGAAACGCCATGCTTCTTCAGAAACAGCGATGACCATGCACCCCCAGCAACCAGGACGTTCGAGGTCTCGATCTTTCCACGTTCCGTCCAGACGCCCGCGATCCTGCCGGCAGCGATATCGAGAGTACGGACCGCACAATTTTCGATGATCGTGACGCCCCGGCGACCCGCAAGCCGCGCCAGCGCCGGGACAGCCAGCCACGGCTCCGCCCGCATGTCGGACGGCGTCGTCATAGCCCCGGCAAATCTACGCGCCATGCCCTCGATTACCGAAGAGACCTGCGCTCCATCTACAAGACGGGTATCGAGCCCATGGGCAGCGGCGATCTTCATGAAGTCTGCAAATCCCGCCATGTCCCTTTCGGACCTTGCGAGATACGTGACACCTGTCTGCCTCAAACCGATGTCTTCGCCGCTTTCCTCCGCCAACTGTTGCCACAAACGGCATGCCTCGATCACTATCGGCAGCTCGTCCGCGTCTCTTCCCTGCTTTCTTATCCAACCCCAGTTTCGCGACGATTGCTCGGCAGCGATGCGCCCTTTTTCAAGCAACGTCACCTGAATATTGCGGGCAGCAAGGAAGATCGCTGTGCTGACGCCAATGATCCCCCCGCCGATAATGACGACCTCCGAAGCCTTCGGAACGGCGTTGGAAAATCGAATCGGATCGGCTTCGGAGAACGGAAACATTGGAGCGTCTTTTCTGATAGGGGATTTTGAGAGATTCGTAACCTTGGAGCAGACACCTTTCAAGCACGGCAACCTCAACCGCGCAGATGTGCCCGCTGCCGGGCTTGTCGTTCGCCTTGGGCCGGAAGTCGTTGTTACCGACGCTTTTCATACAATCTGGAACAGGAAATATAGAGGGGTCAGCCGTTACCGGAAAGCAATCGCTTGGCCGCAGCCCTCGCCTCTTCCGTCACCGAAGCACCTGCGAGCATGCGGGCGATTTCCTCGGTGCGGTCCTTGGGCTCCATCGTCGCGACGCGCGTGGAAATCTTTTCCGAGCCGTCCGCGACCGGTCCCTTGGAGATCAGCAGATGCGTCGCAGCGCGCGCTGCGACCTGCGGTGCGTGGGTGACGGAAAGCACCTGCACACGATCGGACAGACGCTTCAGCCGCTGGCCGATCGCATCGGCGACAGCGCCACCAACACCGGTGTCGATTTCGTCGAAGACGAGAGTTGGCGCCGAGCCGCGATCGGCAAGCGCCACTTTCAGCGCCAGCAGGAAGCGCGAGAGTTCGCCTCCGGAGGCAACCTTGGTGATCGGACCTGGGCGTGTGCCCGGATTCGTCTGAACGTGAAATTCGACAACGTCGATACCATCCACCGTGCCGGCTTCCGGATCGGTCGTAATTTCCACCATGAAGCGCGCACGCTCAAGCTTCAGTGCCGGCAGTTCCGCCATGACGGCGCCAGCAAGCGCCTCGCCCGCATGCCGGCGCTTCTCCGAAAGGCTGCGCGCGGCAACATCATAGTCCGCCTTAGCGGCGGAAAGCTCGGCGTCGAGCTTTGCAAGCCTCTCTTCACCAGCATCGACATCGGCAAGATCCGAGACCATGCGCTCCGCGAGAGCCGGCAGCTCGCTCACCGGCACGGAATACTTACGGGAGGCGCCGCGTAGAGCAAACAGACGCTCCTCTACCCGTTCCAATTCCCGCGGATCGTATTCCGTCTTGCGTAGCGCGGTTTCGACTTCCATCTGCGCATTGGAAAGCTGGTCGAGGGCCGCATCGAGCAGCGCCACGGTGTCTTCCAGCAAGCCTGGCGCTTCATGGCTCTTGCGCTCAAGCCGGCGCACCAGCGACGCGATATGCGGCACTGGCGAGGCATTGCCGTTCAAGAATTCCGACGCTTCAGCGATATCGCCGGCGATCCGCTCGGCCTTCATCATCCGCGCCCGCTTCTCGGCAAGCTCATCCTCCTCGCCGTCCTGCGGCGAGAGTTTCTGTAATTCTTCGACGGATGCACGAAGGTAATCCGCCTCGCGTGCGGCCTTCTCCACCTGCTCCCTGTGCTTCTTCAGGGTGCGTTCGTTGTCGCGCCAGACCTTATAAAGTCTGCCGACCCCCTGGGCCTCTTCAGCAAGGCCGGCGAAGGCATCGAGCAACATGCGATGCGCATCCGTATCGACCAGAGCCCGATCGTCGTGTTGTCCATGAATTTCGACGAGATGCTGCCCGATCTGGCGCATGAGCTGAACGCTGAGCGCCTGATCGTTGATAAATGCCTTGGTGCGGCCATCAGCCGACTGGACGCGGCGGAAGATCAGATCGCCGTCATCGTCTATGCCATTTTCGCGCAGAAGCTTGCGGGCCGGATGTTGCGTGCCGACATCGAAGACCGCCGTCACCTGACCGCGATCTTCCCCGTGACGCACAAGTCCACCATCGCCGCGCCCGCCGAGGGCCAGCGACAGACTGTCAAGCAGGATGGATTTGCCCGCACCCGTCTCGCCGGTCAGAACCGAAAGCCCGGATTCGAAGGCAAGATCCAGCCGCTCGATCAGAACGATATCGCGGATCGAAAGCTGGATCAGCATCTGCGCTCAATCTCACGTCCCAAGAAGAAGTTTCTTGCCCGCCCTGGAAATCCACGAGCCGGAGTTTTCGCTCGGATCCACGCCGCCCTTCTTCAGCAGCTGGTAGGAATCTTTATACCAGCGGCTGTCCGGATAGTTGTGGCCGAGAACGGCAGCTGCCGTCTGCGCCTCCGGCACGATGCCCATTGCATAATAGGCTTCGACCAGACGCGCCAGCGCCTCTTCGATCTGGTTGGTGGTCGGGTATTGCTCCACGACGATACGGAAGCGGGAGATGGCAGCAAGATAGTCCTTGCGCTCGAGATAATAACGTCCGACCTGCATTTCCTTGCCGGCGAGCTGATCCTTGGCAAAGCGGATCTTTTCCTGTGCGTCGCTGACATACTGAGACTTCGGATAGTTGTTGACGACCTTGGACATAGCCTCGATCGTCTGCTGCGCTGCGCGCTGATCCTGAGTAACGTCGACAATCTGTTTGGCGAAGGATGAACCGACCAGATACTGGACGTAATCGGCATCCTCTGAGCCCGGATACTGCTTCAGATAGCTGTTACCCGTCTGCACCGCGTCGTCGTAGCGGCCCGTGCGGTATTTGACGAAGGTGCTCATGACCATCGCCTTGCGCGCCCATTCGGAAAAGGGCTGCTGCTGGTTGATGGCATCGAACTTCTTGCCGGCTTCGGTCATGTTGCCGGCCTTGATGTTGGCAAGACCCTGATTGTAGAGCAATTCCGGCGGATCGGTATCGACACCGAGCTTGGTGATGTCGATATCCTTCTTCGTATTACAACCCGTCACCACAGCACTGGTGCCGGCCAGAAGGAGCGATACGAGCAAAACCCGTGCTGCGACATTCATGCTTTCAGACCTTGCAAAACTCATCGGATCACTGTCCCACTAGCCGTCGTTGCGAAGACGGCGTTCTCTCGCTGGCGTTTCTAGCCGCAAAAACACCATCAGGGCAACGCATTGATGATGCATTAACGCATTTTTGTGGCAAAGACCTGATTTCGGCGAGCTTAATCACTGTTTTGACAGGGAATTCTTTTGCGGACCGCCGGATCTGCACGTCTTGCCGCGACCAAAGATACAGCTGAGTCGCCAGTCAAAAAAAGAGCCGCCCCTTATCGGAGCGGCACTCTCATAATCACCTTGATTCCGAAACTTCACGCCGACCAGGGCGCGAATTCCGGAGCGTTCACCGGAACGAATTCGCGGCCATGAGCGCGCTGACGCTGCGCCGGCGTTTCGACGACGTCATAAGCCGTCGGATCGCTCAGCAATGCCTTCAGGGCGTTTGCATTCATGCGGTGGCCACCACGATACGAGCGGTAATGGCCAATGAACTGCGCGCCGGCAAGCGCGAGATCGCCAACGGCGTCGAGCGTCTTGTGACGAACGAACTCGTCCTTGGGATAACGCAGACCTTCGACATTGATAACCGTGTTGTCGTCGGAGATGACGACGGAATTCTCAAGCGAGGAACCCAGCGCATGACCCGAAGCCCAGAGCGGCTCGACATCGCGCATGAAGCCGAAGGTGCGAGCACGCGACAATTCGGTCTTGAAGGTCTCGGCAGTCAGATCGCCTTCCCACTTCTGGCGGCCGATCAGCGGGCAGGCAAAATCGATCTCGACCTCGAAGCGCGTACCGTCATAGGGGCGGAACTCGGACCAGGAACCGCCGGCTTCGATACGAACCGGCTTGGTGACGCGAATGTAGCGGCGCTTGACGCCGAGCGACACGATACCGGCCTGCTCGATCGCTTCGATGAAGGGATAGGAGCTGCCGTCCATGATCGGCATTTCTGCGCCCATCACTTCGACAACGACGTTATCGAGGCCTATCGCATAGATCGCAGCCATCACGTGCTCTACCGTGGAAACGGAGCGCATCGGCGAGAAGCCGAGAACGGTGCATAGGTCCGTATTGCCAACTTGCGAGGAAACGGCGCGAAGCTCCGTCACGTCGCCATTGCCGTGCACGCGCTGGAAAACCACGCCGGTGCCGGCCTCTGCCGGATATAGAGTAATCGACACATTGGCGCCCGAATGAACGCCGATACCCGAAAGTGTCACAGGGTTTGCGATAGTGGTCTGAAAACCCAGCAATCCGATCGCCATATAATTCTGCCTTCGTCTATCTGATCCATGCAGGGCGGTCATCTTCGAACGCTTACCCTTGTCGCCGGTTCAGTCTGTTAACTATGCCGCGCATGTCACATACGTTGATTGTCGAATGTGATTCCGCAGCCTTGCTTGGTATCTACATACGCGTCGAGGCACCGCATTCCAAATCACTGTTTCTTTCGCATTGTTACGAAAGCAGACGATTGAATTTGTTGGATAATTCCAGATACGACAACAAGTCTAAAATAAGGAAATCCGGAGCTTTTCAGCCCCGGATTTGATCAGGATGGTTAGCAACCTATTAAAAAGCTGCCCGATACTAGGTCAGTTCGACTGGCGGCGCAGGAAGGCCGGAATTTCGAGCTGATCGTCTTCATGGCTCGCCATGCGGGCCTGCGGAACCTGACGACCCTGGTCGTCGAGGTTGCCGCGACGCGGAGCGTAGAGGCTGGCTTCCGGCGACGGCGCGCGACGCTGCTGCGGAGCAGCGGCCTGTGTCGGTGCCATCATGTCGTCGAATGCCGGATCTTCTTCGCGACGGCCGAGCGAGTTGGTGATGCGCTTCAGCAAGCCCATCGGACCACGCTCTTCGGCGGCCTGAGGAGCGGCCGGCTGTGCACGATGTTCCATCTCTGCCTTAACCACCGGCGGGAAGTCTTCCACCTTCGGCATACGGACCTGCTCGGGAGCCTGACGGATGATCGGCTGCTGATGCATGACCGGAGCCGGCTGCTGCTGAACCGGAGCCTGACGGACCGGCTGTGCTTCCGGCGCAGCCGCGAAGATGCGGCTCTGCGGACGGAAGCTTTCTTCCTGCGCTACAGGCTGCTGCTGTTGCTGAACATGCGCCTGACGGGCCATCTGGATTTCGAGTTCACGTTCCAGATCGGCTTCCGCAGCACGAATGGTCTGAGCGACCGGATCGACAGTGCGAGGAGCCGGAGCGGCGGCCTGTGCGGTGTGGGCCTGCGCGACATGGACAGGCTGAGCTGCGGCCGCTACCGGAGCGGCGGCCGCGGACGGACGGATAGCCGGCTTCGCGACCGGGCGGAAATCCATGCCACGGTCGGCTGCTTCGTTCATCGCGCGGTCGATGCCGGTTGCGACGACGGAAACGCGGATGATGCCTTCGAGCGATTCGTCGAAGGTGGCGCCGAGGATGATGTTGGCATCCGGATCGACTTCTTCGCGAATACGGGTCGCAGCTTCGTCGACTTCGAACAGGGTGAGGTCACGACCGCCGGTGATGGAGATCAGCAGGCCCTGTGCGCCCTTCATCGAGGTTTCGTCGAGCAGCGGGTTGGCAATGGCGGCCTCAGCAGCCTGCATTGCGCGGCCCTGGCCGGAAGCCTCGCCGGTACCCATCATCGCGCGGCCCATTTCGCGCATGACCGAACGGACGTCGGCGAAGTCGAGGTTGATGAGACCTTCCTTCACCATCAGGTCGGTGATGCAGGCAACGCCCGAATAGAGAACCTGGTCGGCCATCGAGAACGCGTCGGCGAAAGTCGTCTTGTCGTTGGCGATACGGAAGAGGTTCTGGTTCGGAATGACGATCAGCGTGTCGACCGACTTCTGCAGTTCCTGGATGCCCTGCTCGGCGAGGCGCATGCGGCGGCCGCCTTCGAAGTGGAACGGCTTGGTGACAACGCCGACAGTCAGGATGCCTTTGTTGCGAGCGGCCTGCGCCACAACAGGAGCAGCACCCGTACCCGTGCCGCCGCCCATGCCGGCGGTGACGAAGCACATATGCGTACCATTGAGATGGTCGATGATTTCATCGATGCACTCTTCGGCAGCTGCACGGCCGACTTCCGGCTGCGAACCGGCACCGAGACCTTCCGTGACGTTGACGCCGAGCTGGATGATCCGCTCCGCCTTCGTCATGGTCAGCGCCTGTGCATCGGTGTTGGCGACGACGAAGTCGACGCCCTGCAAGCCTGCCGTGATCATGTTGTTGACGGCATTGCCGCCACCGCCACCAACACCGAACACGGTGATACGCGGCTTAAGCTCGGTGATATCTGGCTTATGCAGCTTGATAGTCATTGTACCCGTTCCTTCTCTTTATGGCCGCATCGCCACGCCGGCCAATTCACTGATTTCACTTGCCTGACGCTTACCCCGGAAGATCTTTCCGAGATCAGGCACTCAAAAACTCTCTTTCAGCCATTGGCCCACACGACCGATCCGACTGTTGTTACCCCCAAGCGACGAGAGCAGGCCGCTGCTCGGCGCATGTGTCTCCATGTCCGCGACCTGCGGATAGATCATCAGACCAACCGCGGTCGAGAAGGCCGGCCCCTTGGCCGCCGTCGGCAAGCCGGATACGCCCATCGGGCGACCGATGCGGACGTTTCGGGCAAGAACCCGGCGCGCCACGTCAGGCAGGCCGGTCAGCTGGCTGGCGCCGCCCGTGAGGACGACGCGCTTGCCGACGATCGGGCTGAAACCCGAACGCTGGATGCGATCGCGAATGAGCTCGAGGGTTTCCTCGATGCGAGCCTTGACGATGCGCGACACCAGCGCCTTCGGCACCTGTGTCGGCTGGTCACGCTCGTCTTCGCCGATCGGCGGGATGGAAATCAATTCGCGCTCTTCCGAAGAATTTGCGAGCGCCGATGCATGAACCACCTTCAGACGTTCCGCATCTTCGATACGGGTGGAAAGGCCGCGTGCAAGATCCGTGGTGACGTGATGGCCACCAAGGCTGACAGCATCGGTGTGCACCAGCTTGCCCTCGGCAAAGACCGAAATCGTCGTCGTGCCGCCGCCCATGTCGATCGCGGCGCAGCCGAGCTCGACTTCGTCGTCGACGAGAGCAGCAAGACCGCTGGCATAAGGCGTCGCCACCATGCCTTCGACCGAAAGATGCGCGCGGTTGATGCAAAGCTCGAGGTTACGGAGCGCCGCACGTTCGGCCGTCACCACATGCATGTCGACACCAAGCGCATCGCCGAACATCGCCAGCGGATCGCGAATGCCACGCTCGCCATCTAGCGAATAGCCCGTCGCGAGCGAATGCAGCACGGCGCGCTCCTGGCGGATCGACTGCTGGCAAGCGGCGGCCAATACCTTCTTGAGATCGTTGGATTCGACTTCCTGGCCGCCGAGATCGATGGTCGCGGTGTAGATGTCGCTGCCCAGCCTTCCAGCGGAGACGTTGACGATCAGGCTATCGACGGTGAGGCCAGCCATGCGCTCAGCCGCATCGACGGAAAGCCGGACGACGCCTTCCAGAGCATCGAGGTCAGCGATCACGCCGGTCTTGATGCCGCGAGAACGCTGATGGCCGATGCCGATGATTTCGATATTGTGCGTGCGGTTCGGGAGAACCTGGCTCTCCTCGCGCGGCGTCAGCCGGCCGATCATGCAGACGACTTTCGTCGAACCGATATCGAGAACCGACACGATATGCGACCGCTTGGAGGACAGCGGCTTCAACCGAGGCAGGCCGAAATGAGACGAACCGAATAAGCTCATGTATCCTGCCCTGCTTTCTTCAAAGCCTTGTTTCTTGCATCCACCGCGGCCTGGCGGCGGAGCGTTGCGTCGGGGGTCAATTCTATTGCCGTGCGGTCTGCGAGACGAAGATCCACGGCGGCGATGTCGCGCTGCAGAAGATTCTGATCCTTGTCCAGCTTGGTCAGACGAGCCAGCGCGCCATCAATATTGTCTTCCGGCAACCGGACGATCACGCCGTTGTCGAGATACAGATCCCAGCGGCGACCAGCGACGCGCACGAATGCCTTCACATGACTGCGAACATCTGGCCACTTGGCGAATGCATCATCAATAGAAGCAGCTGCCGTCTCGGCATCACGACCAACGAACAGCGGCAGCTTCGCAAATTTGTTGTCACGCAGCGGCGCAATCACGCTGCCGTCCTTCTGGATCAGCGAGAGCTCTGCACCATGCTGCCAGATGGCATAGGCCTTGCGTTCCTTCAGCTTCACTTCGACGGTCTTCGGATAGACCTTGCGAACCTCGACATTCTGAACCCAGGGCAGATTGGCAATCTTCTGACGGGCAGCGTCTGCGTTGAGCGCAACGAGCGAAGTCGTCCCATCAAGACCGAGCAGCTGCAGGATCTCGATTTCGGAGGTCTCGTCATTGCCGGAGACTTTCACGTCTTCGATGGCGAACCCGGCAGCCGACGTCGTCGCCTCAGCAACGGCCTGGCTGTGACCGCCGACCGACATGCCGTAGAGGGCCGTTGCACCAAAGAGCATGAAGGTCGCGACCGTGCCGGTATGCGCAGGAATATTGATGCGGCCAGAGCCGAGGCTCACCAGAAAGCGAACGGCGCGACGCAGAGGGCGCGGCAATACGAACGCATCCTCCACATCGTCGATAGCGAGCGGGACGCGATGACGGGACCGTCTCATATTTTTGAGCGTCAGCGCAAACAAGACGCGTCCTCCACCATCCACCGGAGAAATTCACCAAACGAGTAGCCAGCATGAGCGGCCATTTCGGGCACCAGCGAGGTAGGGGTCATGCCGGGCTGAGTGTTGACTTCAAGCCAGACAAGTTCACCTTCTTCGGAAAAGCGATCATCGAAACGGAAGTCAGATCGACTGACGCCGCGGCAGCCGATAGCTTCATGCGCCCTTAACGATAATGTTTGTATCTTTTGGTAAAGATTCGGTGAAATTTCTGCCGGAAGGACGTGTTTTGATCCACCTTTGGCATACTTGGCATCATAGTCGTAGAAGCTGTGGCCGAGCGGCACGATCTCGGTAACCCCAAGAACCTTGCCACCCATGACCCCACAGGTCAGCTCACGGCCGTGAATGTAACGCTCGACCAGCACCTCGTCGCCATACCGCCATTCGGCAGACGTAACGATCTGCGGCGGATGCGCCTGATCTTCCTTGACGATGACGACACCGAAGCTTGACCCTTCGCGCACCGGCTTGACGACATAAGGCGGCTTCATCGGATGCTCGCCAACGATGCCGAAGCGATCCATGACGAGTGACGTTGCGACCGGAATGCCGGCAGCGGCCGCAACCGTCTTCGCTCGCGCTTTATCCATCGCAAGGGCAGAAGCAAGCACGCCGGAATGAGTGTAAGGAATTTGCAGATATTCGAGGATGCCCTGAATGGTGCCATCCTCGCCGAACGGACCATGCAGCGCATTGAAGACGACATCCGGCTTCAGTTCGGTCAGGCGGCTGGCAACTTCGTGATCGACATCGACGCAGGTAATCCGGAAGCCTTCGGCCTCGAGAGCATCAGCACATGCCTTTCCCGAGGAAAGGCTGACAGGCCTCTCCGAGGAAAATCCGCCCATAAGGACAGCCACATGCTTGGCACCCATTAATACCCCCGACCTCGCGGTCTCTGCTCTGCTTTTGCGAGGCCTCGCCTAACAGCGATTCTCGCCCCTCGTTCAATAGGCCGATTAGAACGACATTAAGGTTAATGAAGCGTTTACTTTCGTTAACTTTCCCGCCGTTCCAGCGATGCTCAAACCATTCGAATCAAATGGATATAGAGAATTCTGCCATTAGATTCAGAGAGTTGCTACTTTTGAAATCGCTACATTTAGTTTTTTTAAACAAAGAGGCCCGCACCGGATTCTCCGATACGGGCCAGAACCCCTTAAAAACGCAGGCTGATTTTATTCGCTGTCGTCGACCAGCTTCCAGACGATTCCGCCCAGGGCACCGCCCACAATCGGAGCAACCCAGAACAGCCAAAGCTGCTGCAACGCCCAACCGCCCACGAACAGAGCCTGCCCTGTCGAACGGGCCGGATTGACTGACGTGTTGGTGATGGGGATCGAAATCAGATGGATGAGCGTCAGGCTCAAGCCGATGGCGATCGGCGCAAAGCCGGCCGGCACCTTGCTGCTCGTCGATCCGAGAATCACGACGAGGAAGAACAAGGTCAGCACTATTTCAGCTACCAGGGCCGAGACCATGGAGTAGCCGCCCGGCGAATGCTCGCCATAACCATTGGCAGCAAAACCGCCGAGCTGGAAATCTGCCTTGCCGCTTGCAATCAGATAGAGCACGGCTGCCGCGACGATGGCACCGATGACCTGCGCGATGATATAGGGAATGAGCTGCCCGGCGGGAAAGCGGCCAGCTACGGTCAGGCCAACCGACACGGCTGGATTGAAATGTCCGCCCGATATGCCGCCGACGGCAAAGGCCATTGTCAGCACGGTCAGACCGAACGCGAATGCAACGCCAAGAAAACCGATACCTAGGCTCGGAAATGCCGCAGCGAAAATCGCGCTGCCGCAGCCGCCAAATACGAGCCAGAATGTTCCAAGAAATTCAGCCAAAAGCTTTTTCTGCATGAAGACTTCCCCTTTGCCCTCAATCGCAACGAAAATCAGCCGTTTCTGAAAAAGATTCCGGGAGAACTCGCCGGAAACACGCCGACACTGTGGCAGACATTCGCCCAATTGCTCGCGAATCAACAATTACGGCTAAATAATAGCATACAACCGTTGATTTCTTGCGTAGTCGACGTTTGCGCCGAACAAAAATTGCGCTAGGACACGGTTTGTCCGCTAAGCAGCCCTTAGCATCGTCCAAATTGGTGGGATCATGACTGACGCGATATCTCCTTTATCGCCGAGCCCCTCGTCATCGAACAATAAAGTTGCCAACTCCCCGGCACGTGTTCTGATCGCGAGCCTTATCGGCACAACGATCGAATTTTTCGATTTCTACGTTTATGCGACGGCGGCGGTTATCGTCTTCCCGAAGCTGTTTTTCCCCGCAAGCGACCCGACTTCCGCAACGCTGCAGTCCTTCGCAACCTTCTCCATCGCCTTCTTCGCACGCCCGATCGGCGCCATGATATTTGGTCATTTCGGCGATCGGATCGGGCGCAAGGCAACCCTCGTTGCGGCCTTGATGACCATGGGCCTGTCGACCGTCGTGATCGGCCTGCTGCCGACCTATGCCTCGATCGGCGTTCTTGCCCCGATATTGCTCGCGCTTTGCCGCCTCGGTCAGGGCCTCGGCCTTGGCGGGGAATGGGGCGGCGCCGTGCTGCTCGCCACGGAAAACGCTCCGGAAGGCAAGCGCAGCTGGTATGCGATGTTCCCGCAGCTTGGCGCACCGATCGGCTTCATCCTCTCGGCTGGCCTTTTCCTGATCCTGCGCGAGACCATGACCGATGCGGACTTCCTCAGCTACGGCTGGCGCGTCCCCTTCCTGATCAGCGTCGTACTCGTCGCCGTCGGCCTCTATGTCCGCCTGAAGATCACGGAAACCCCGGAATTCCAGCGCGCAATCGAAAAGGAAGAACGCGTTTCGGTTCCGATCGCGGTCATCTTCCGCTCGCACTTCCGCAGCCTCATCCTCGGCACCATCATCGCCGTCGCGACCTTCGTGCTGTTCTACCTGATGACCGCCTTTACGCTGAGCTGGGGCACCCGTCCCCCAGGAGATGGTCCGCTGCCGCTGGGCCTTGGCTACACGCAGGGTCAGTTCCTGGTCGTCCAGCTCGTCGGCGTCGTGTTCTTCGGCCTGATGATCCCGGTTTCGGGGCTGTTGTCTGACCGCTATTCGCGTCGCCTGGTTCTGATCCTGACGACCGTCGGCATCTTGATCTTCGGCCTGTTCTACTCATCGCTGTTGACCGCCGGCCTTGCAGGCGCCTTCGCGTGCTCGATCATCGGCCTGGCCTTGATGGGCTTCACCTACGGTCCGATTGGCGCCGCCCTGGCTGCGCCCTTCCCGACCACCGTGCGCTATACCGGTGCTTCGATGACCTTCAATCTCGGCGGCATCGTCGGCGCATCTCTCGCGCCCTACATCGCCACATGGCTCGCGACGAATTATGGCCTGGTCTACGTCGGCTATTATCTGGCCGCCGCCGCCATTCTTTCACTGATCGGCATCCTGCTGTCGGGCAACGACGAGATCTGAACATTTCGCCATAACCAATTGAAAAGGCCGGGTCGAAACCCGGCCTTTTTGTTGAATCAATTTATGAACTGCGGCACGATTAGTGATGCCTATTCCGTCGTGACACCCTGAAACGGGCGAACCTCGCGGCCAGGCATGAACTGGCCGAGGCGCTTGATTTCCCATTCCAGTTTCACGCCGGAATTTTCGAACACTTCGCGGCGGACCTGTTCGCCGAGATATTCGAGGTCATAACCGGTTGCCTGCTCCATGTTGATCATGAAATTGCAGTGCAGCGACGACATCTGCGCACCGCCAATGACAAGACCACGGCAGCCTGCTTCGTCGATCAGCTTCCAGGCGGAAAGACCCTCTGGATTCTTGAAGGTCGAACCGCCGGTCTTCTCGCGAATGGGCTGCACCGTCTCACGATGCGCGCGCACGGCATCCATTTCAGCTCGGATCTTGGCGCGGTCTTCCGGATAGCCTTCGAACAGGACATGCGTGAAGATCAGATCGTCGGAAGCACCGGAATGCCTGTAGCTGTAGCCCATCTCAGCATTCGTCAGGACATGCTTGTCGCCCTTGCGGTCGATCGCATGCACTTCGACAACACGCTCGCGCGTCTCGGCGCCATTGGCGCCGGCGTTCATGCGAGCCGCGCCGCCAATGCTGCCCGGAATACCGTAGTAAAAATGGAAACCGCCGATGCCGTTATCCATCGCCATGGCCGCGACATGCTTGTCCGGGCAGATCGCCCCAGCCAGAATGCGGTTCTCGCCCGCAAGCTCGACTGCGCCAAAGCCCTTGGCCGAAAGCCTGAGCACGACGCCCGGAATGCCGCCATCGCGCACCAGAATATTCGACCCAACGCCGACGACCGTCAGCGGCACCTCTTCCGGCAGGATCTTCAGAAACGCGATCAGATCGTCGGTATCGTGCGGCTGGAACATAAGTTCCGCCAATCCGCCGGCGCGGAACCACGTGACGCGATCCATCGGCGCGTCCGGCGTGAGCCGTCCCCTGATATCCTTGACACTGTCGCCGAGCGACGCCAGAAGCTTTTCTCCATTTACCTGTTTCATGCGGACTTACCCGATAGGCCTTCCAATTCCTTTGGCAATGACGCTGCCCAATATGTGATGCTGCCAGCCCCCAACAAAACCACAAAATCACCCGGCCGCGCAATCTCTGCAACCATGGCGGCAAGATCTTCCTGTGACGGCAGATACCGCGCGTCGCGGTGGCCACCGGCCTTGATGCGCGACACGAGTGTCTGCGAATCCGCGCCTTCGATGGGATCCTCACCGGCGGCATAGACCGGCGCCAGGAAGATGCTGTCGGCATCGTTGAAGCACGCAGCGAACTCTTCGAAGAGGCTCGACAGGCGCGTATAACGATGCGGCTGGTGCACGGCGATGACACGGCCCTTGCAAGCCTCGCGGGCAGCCTTCAGCACAGCCTTGATCTCGACGGGATGATGACCGTAGTCGTCGAAAACCTTGACCCCGTTCCATTCGCCGGTCAGCGTGAAACGGCGCTTGACGCCGCCGAAGGACGCCAGCCCCTTGGCAATCGCCTCGCTGGAAATACCGAGCCGGTTGGCAACGGCAACGGCTGCTGTCGCATTGGAAATATTATGACGTCCGGGCATCGGCATGACGAGATCCTTGATATGGATCACCTTGCCGGTGCGGCGCCTGCGAATCTCAACATCGAACAACGAACGCGTTCCATCGATGCGCACATTCATGAAGCGCACGTCCGCCTGCGGGTTCTCACCATAGGTAATGACCTTGCGGTCCTCGATGCGCCCGACGAGTGCCTGCACTTCCGGATGGTCGATGCACATGACGCCGAAGCCGTAGAAAGGCACATTCTCGACGAACTGGCGGAACGCGGCGCGGACGGCATCGAAATTGCCGTAATGGTCCAGATGCTCCGGATCGATATTGGTAACGACAGCGACGTCGGCGGGCAGCTTAAGGAAGGTGCCGTCGGATTCGTCGGCCTCGACCACCATCCATTCGCCCTCACCCATGCGCGCATTGGTGCCATAGGCATTGATGATGCCGCCGTTGATGACGGTCGGATCGAGCCCGCCGGCTTCCAGCAGCGTCGCCACGAGCGACGTGGTCGTCGTCTTGCCGTGGGTGCCGCCGATTGCGATCGCATTGCGGAAGCGCATCAATTCGGCCAGCATTTCGGCGCGACGCACCACCGGCAGCAACTTTTCGCGCGCGGCCACAAGCTCGGGATTGCTCTTCTTGATTGCCGTGGAAACGACCACAACTTCGGCGTCGCCGAGGTTTTCCGCCTTGTGACCGATATGAACCGGAATGCCCTTGTCGCGCAGCCGTTGCACGTTGGCACTTTCCGACTGGTCGGATCCCTGTACGCGATGACCGAGGTTATGCAAGACCTCGGCGATACCGCTCATCCCGATACCACCGATACCGATAAAATGCACAAGGCCGATTGCCTTCGGCAGCTTCATACGCCTGCCCCCTTGAATTGCTGAATTGAACGTCCCCCGGCAATAGCTTCAACCATGTCGGCGAGCAAGTTTGCCGCATCAGGCTTGCCGGCCTGCTTGGCTGCCGCCGCCATCTTGGCGAGCTTTTCCGGCATAGTCATGGAACCACGCAGGATCGTGGAAAGCTTCTCCGGTGTCAGTTCGGATTGTGCGATCACCTTGACGCCACCGGTTGCCGCCAGCGCCGCCGCATTGGCGGCCTGATCGTGATCGAGCGCATGCGGATAGGGCACCAGAATCGCCGGGCGACCGATGACTGCCAGTTCGGATACGGTGGAAGCACCGGAACGGCAGAGAACCAGATGTGCAGCGCCAATACGCTCCGCCATATCGGTGAAGAACGGCGCAACATCTGCGCCCATCTCCAGCTTTCTCGTGCAGCTGTTGACCGTCTCCATATCTTCCGGGCGCACCTGTTGCGTGATCCGCAGGCGCTTGCGCAGCGGCTCTTCCAGCAGACTGATGGCGGTCGGAACCGCCTTGGAGAAATACTGCGCGCCCTGGCTGCCGCCGAACACAACGAGATTGAATGGTTCATCCGGAACGGAAGGCATGTAGGGCCGCTTGGCCGCTTCGATGACGGCCGGACGCACGGGATTGCCCGTCGTGACCGTCTTCTCCGCGAATGCGCCGTCTTCCGACAGGAACCCACCGGCGATCGCACGCACTCGCGTTGCCAGCATCTTGTTGGCGCGGCCCATGACGGCATTCTGCTCATGCAGCATCGAGGGCACGCCCATGCGCGTCGCGGCGAGCAGCGGCGGAACTGTGGGGTAACCGCCGAAACCAACGACGCAGACAGGCTTGATTCTCTGGATCAGCTTGCGCGCGGCGCGCATACCCGTCCAAAGCTTCCACAGGGCACCAGCAACCTTCAACGGGCTTTTCGAGCCGATCGTTGCCGACGGCACGACATGGATCTCGTCGGCCGGGAATTTGCCGGCATAGCGTTCGGCGCGGCTATCCGTGACGAGATGCACGGAATAGCCGCGCTCCTTCAGCTTATAGGCCAGCGCTTCTGCCGGAAATACGTGACCGCCGGTTCCGCCGGCGGCAAGAAGGACAATGCCTTTACTCATAATTTTCGCTCCCGCGAACACCCCAATACTCGGGGCATCTCCCTAATATAGGAAGTTGCCACGACCGCGTCATCGGCGCGGACCAAGCCCCCTCATAGCCCGCCGCTTCTGGAAAAGCGACCGGAGAATGGGTGGGGAAAACGAGAGCGGGTAAAGGCAAATCCACGACGATTACTCCGCGGGCAGCCCGTGCGTCACACGGAACTGGCTGCGATCTTGCGCTCGCTTTTCCGGGCGGTGGCGCGTGAGAGCCAGAATGAACCCCGCCGTTACGCAGATCGCCGTCATCGACGAACCACCGTAGGAAATCAGCGGCAGGGTCATACCCTTGGCCGGCAGAAGCTGCAGGTTGACGCCGATATTGATGATCGACTGAATGCCGATCTGCAGCACCAGGCCGGCAACGGCAAAGCGGTTGAAGTCGTTCTTCTCCTTGTAGGCGTGCGACAGACCGCGCAGCACGAGGAAGGCGAAGATGCAGACGAGTACCATGCAGAAGATCACACCGAATTCTTCGGCCGCGACCGAAAAGATGAAGTCGGTATGGGCATCAGGAATGATGCGCTTGACGACGCCCTCGCCTGGGCCAACGCCGAACCAGTTACCATGAACGATCGCCTGCTTGGCCGTATCCACCTGGAACGTGTCACCTTCGCCGGTCATGAATTTATTGACGCGCTGCGCCACGTGATCGAACACGTAGTAGGCTGCGACAAACCCGCCCGCACCGAAGCCGCCAAGGACGATGATCCAGAGCCAGGGCATCCCCGCCATGAAGAACATGCCACCCCAGACGGCCGTCGTCAGGATGGTCTGCCCAAGGTCAGGCTGAGCGACAAGCAGCGCCACGACGATGCCGAAGAGAATAATGGCGAAAAGGTTGCCAGGAATTTCCGGCTGCCGCGCATGCTCGGCAAAGAGCCAGGCGCAGACGACGACGAAAGCCGGCTTCATGAATTCCGACGGCTGGATCGACAGCGCCGCGATGTTGACCCAACGCCGCGACCCTTTGACCTCGATACCGAAAAACAGTGCGAAAAGCATCATCGCCAGCGAAACGATCAGCAGGATGACCGCCGTGCGCCTTACCTGACGGGGCGTCATGAAGGAAATGCCGATCATCGCCGCGATCGCCGGAACGAGGAACAAGGCATGACGCTTGACGAAGTGGAACGGCTCAAGCCCGATGCGCTCCGCCACCGCCGGCGACGCGGCGAAGGAGAGCATGAAACCGATACCGATCAACAGGATGAAAAGGGCAAGAAATACACGGTCGATGGTCCAGAACCATTCGGCCAAGGCCCCACGTTCAACGCGGCTTACCATATTATTTGCCTCCAGTTGCTGAACCGATCAGCATGGTAACGCCCTCGATCGCTGCCACATGGCTGACGAACGCGTCACCCCTGACCTCGAAATTCTTATACTGATCGAAACTTGCGCAAGCCGGAGATAACATCACGGCTGCGGATTCATGCTCATCCCCCGCCGCATCCTCAGCGGCATGAGCAACGGCGCGCTCAAGCGTGCCCGAGATCTCATAGGGCACCTGCTCACCGAGCGTCGCGGCAAAAGCCGGAGCTGCCTCGCCGATCAGATAGGCCTTGGTGATGCGTGGAAAGAGCGGGGAAAGGGTCGTAATGCCACCCTCTTTCGGCAGGCCACCGGCGATCCAGTAGATATTCTCATAGCTCGAAAGCGCCGGCGCTGCCGCGTCGGCATTCGTCGCCTTGGAGTCGTTGACGAAAACGACATGGCCGCGCCGCCCGACCGGCTGCATACGATGCTTGAGACCCGGGAAGGATTTCAAGCCGGATCGAATCTCATCGACCGTGACGCCGACCGCAAGGCAAGCGGCAATCGCGGCCGCTGCATTTTGCGCATTATGGCCACCCCGCAAAGTCTGGATGCCATCCAGGTCGGCGATCTCGCTCGCTGCACCATTGGATGCCTGCAGAATGCGGCTCCCCTCGGCATAGAGACCGTCCGCCAAGGCATGGCGACGCGAAATCCGCACTACTTTGGTGCCTGCCCGCTCGATGCGATCCGCAATCAGGGATGAATGACTATCGTCGACACCGACAACGGCAACGCCGCTGCCTGCAACAAGGCGCTCCTTGATGTCGGCATAATGCTGCATCGTGCCGTGCCGATCGAGATGATCAGGCGTCAAATTCAGCAGAATACCCGCTGACGGGTTGAGCGTCGGTGCGAGATCGATCTGGTAGGAGGAGCATTCCACAACATAAAAGCGCCCGGCCTTCGGCGGGTCGAGCGTCAGAATGGCCGTGCCGATATTGCCGCCGAGCTGCGTGTCGCGCCCGCTCGACTGCAATAGATGCGCAATAAGCGCCGTCGTGGTCGATTTGCCGTTGGTGCCGGTGATGGCGATGAACGGGCAATCCGGCGCATGCGCCCGACGCTCCCTAACGAAAAGCTCGACATCGCCGATGATCTCGACGCCCGCGGCATGAGCAAGGTCGACGGTCCAGTGTGGCTTCGGATGCGTCAGAGGCACACCCGGGGACAGCACGAAGACCGACAAGGCGTTCCAGTCGATCGTCCTGAGGTCGGCAACGGGTATTCCCTCCGCACCCGCCTTCACCACGCTGTCGGGATTGTCATCCCAGGCCGTGACATCGGCGCCGCCCGCAACAAGGGCGCGCGCCGTCGCAAAGCCAGAACCGCCAAGACCAAAGAGAGCGACCTTCTTTCCTTTCAGCGTGGTGACGGGGATCATCGGTGCCTCACCGCAGCTTCAAGGTGGAGAGGCCGACCATCGCCAGGATGACGGCAACGATCCAGAAACGCACGACGACCTGACTTTCCGTCCAACCCTTCTTTTCGAAGTGGTGGTGGATCGGCGCCATCAGGAAGACGCGACGCTTGGTCATCTTGAAGAAACCGACCTGAATGATGACCGACAGAGCCTCAAGCACGAAGAGGCCGCCAATGATCGCCATGACGATCTCGTGCTTGGTGGCAACCGCCACCGAGCCGATCAAACCACCGAGCGCCAGCGAGCCGGTGTCGCCCATGAAGATTGCCGCTGGCGGTGCATTGAACCAGAGGAAGCCCAGGCCGGCGCCGATCACCGCACCGAGCACCACCGCCAATTCACCTGTACCCGGCACGAAATTGATGGCGAGATAGTCGGCAAAGACGAAGTTGCCCGCCAGATAGGCGATGATTCCGAAGGAGGCTGCCGCGATCATGACAGGCACGATCGCAAGCCCGTCCAGGCCGTCGGTGAGGTTGACGGCATTTCCCGCGGCGACGATGACGAAAGCGCCGAACAGAACGAAGAACATGCCGAGATTGAGCAGCAGGCTCTTGAAGAAGGGGAAGGCGACCGATGAGCCGAAGGTCGAGCCAGCAGGACCGGAAGACAGGGCCGTGGTCATCATGAAGTACACCGCGATGGCCGCGATGACGAACTCGATGCCGAGCCGCGCGCGACCGGAGAACCCCTTGTCGCTCTGCTTCGTCACCTTCAGATAATCGTCATAAAAGCCGATCGCGCCGAAGCCCAAGGTGACGAGCAGCGTGGCCACCACATAGACATTGGCCAGATCCGCCCACAACAAAGACGAGACGACGATGCCGGCGAGGATCATCAAGCCGCCCATGGTCGGGGTGCCGGCCTTCTTGAAGTGCGTCTGCGGACCGTCGGCGCGAATCGGCTGTCCCTTGCCCTGGCGCACGCGCAGGGAGGAGATGATTCGCGGCCCGAAAAGGAAGACGATCAACGCTGACGTGAACAGAGCGCCGCCGGTGCGGAACGTGATGTATCTGAACAGATTGAGAAATCTGAGATGAGTACTAAAAAATTGAATATGGTCCGACAGCTCGGCTAACCAGATCAGCATAAGAGCCCTTTCTAAAGCCCCTGATGGGTGCGGGTGCCCGTGTCGGAAAATGCGGGAAACTTGTCAAGCAAGCCGGCCACGATCTTTCCAAACTTCATCCCCAACGACGATTTCACCATCAACACGTCGCCAGGGGCGACAGCGTTGAGCGCGAATTCCGAGAGTTCCTCCGTCGTCTCACGATATTCGACATGAACACTTTCTGGCAGCTCATCCCTCAAAGCCGCCATCTCCGGACCTGCCAGCCAGACATGCTCGATACCGGCCGCGAGAAGCGGTCCGGCAAGATTTACATGTACTTGCTGGGCATAATCCCCCATTTCCAACATGTCGCCGAGCACGGCGATCCGCCTGCCCGTCCGACCGCCTATTCCCGCATTCGGCGATGTCGTCGCCAGCAGCCCGATGGCCGCGCGCATCGATGCGGGGTTGGCATTGTAACTTTCGTCGATCAACGTGATGTAGCCGTTGCCGATTGCTCGCTTGTGGCGTTGCCCCCTGCCCTTTTCCGGCTGTAGGTCCGCCAGCGCCGCAACTGCTTTGTCGAGATCCGCTTCCACGATCATGACTGCGCCGAGCACGGCGAGCGCGTTTTCGGCGATGTGACGGCCCGGCGCACCGATCGCCACTTCCAGCGTCTCGCCGCCGATGGTCAGCCAGAGCGTCGAGTTCTCCTCCGAGGCGTTGAATTCAGCGAGGCGCACATCGGCTTTGGCATGCTGACCGAAGCTGTGAATGTGTTCGATGCCGGCCGCTGCTGCTGCGCGCTCCAGCATCTCGAACTGGTCGTTGTCGTGATTGAGGATGGCATGTCCACCCGGCACCACGCCTTCGAAGATCTCCGCCTTGGCGGCGGCAATCTCACCGATGCTGTTGAAATTGCCGAGATGGGCCGGCGCAATGGTCGTGATGATGGCGACGTCAGGCTGCACCATCTTTACCAATGGCCTGATCTCTCCTGAATGGTTCATACCGACTTCGAACACGCCGAAATCCGTATCCTGAGGCATGCGTGCGAGAGTAAGCGGCACGCCCCAATGATTGTTGAAGGAGGCGACGGAAGCATGCACTTTGCCCGATGGCGTCAGCGCGCGACGCAACATCTCCTTGGTCGTGGTCTTGCCGACAGAGCCGGTAACGGCAATGATCTTCGCTCGTGTGCGTTGACGTGCCGCGACGCCCAGCCGCGCCAACGCGGCCAATACGTCATCCACGACAACCTTCGGCACGGTGAGGCTTCCCATGGCCGGCAAGCGTGCTTCGCTGATCACAATAAACGCGGCGCCGTTCGCCATGGCGACATTGGCATAATCATGACCGTCGACACGGTCGCCCTTGATGGCGAAAAAAGCCTCGCCCGGCTGGATGGACCGACTGTCTATGGAAATGCCGGTGATGCCCGCGGGCAGCGATCCGACGAAGCGGCCCGAGATTGCAGCGATCAGATCCTCAGTTGTCCACAGCCAGCTCAAGACTTCAATTCCTCCAATGCTTTGCGCAGTTCGGCATGATCCGAAAAGGGCAGCGTCACGCCGCCGATCGTCTGACCTTCCTCATGACCCTTGCCGGCGACGATAAGGGTGTCGCCTGATTTCAGCATGCCGACAGCTTTGCGGATCGCTTCGGCACGATCGCCAACCTCCGTGGCGCAAGCGGCTGCGGCCATGATTTCCGAGCGGATATCAGCGGGGTCTTCCGAGCGAGGATTATCGTCGGTGACAACAACCACATCGGCGAGACGGCAGGCGATTTCGCCCATGATCGGGCGCTTGCCGCGATCACGGTCACCGCCACAGCCGAAAACAACGATGACGCGACCTGTCGTAAAGGGCCGCACCGAATTCAGCACGTTTTCCAACGCGTCCGGCTTGTGCGCATAGTCTACGTAGGCGAGCGCGCCGTCACGCGTATGTCCGACAAGCTCGAGACGCCCGGATGCGCCGACGAGCTTTTCGAGCGCGGCCATCGCAACAGACGCAGCAACGCCCGTCGAGATGGCGAGGCCGGCAGCGACGAGCGCGTTGGCAATCTGGAAATCGCCGGCGAGTGGGATATGGATTTCGAAAATCTCATCGCCGACATGAACCTCGGCGATCTGCTTGTGACGAAAATGCTCCACGCGCTTCAGCGAAAGGAAATCGCCCTTGCGTCCGACCGTGCGCACATCATGCCCGGCAGCGTGTGCAGCGGCAATCGCCCGATCAGACCAGGCATCATCGGCAAAGATCACCGCCGGTGAGCCCTTTGGTAGCAAATCCTTGAACAGCCGCATCTTGGCGGCCATGTAGTCCTCGATCGTCGGATGATAATCCATGTGATCGCGACCGAGATTGGTGAAGCCGGCGGCGGCAAGCCTGACGCCATCCAGCCGGAATTGATCAAGACCATGGCTGGATGCTTCCATCGCAGCATGGGTAACGCCTTCGTCGGCGAGTTCGGCAAGCAGCTCGTGCAGCGATGTCGGATCAGGAGTCGTCAAGGAGCCGTAGTCGTTGCGGGTCGGAGATACGACGCCCGTCGTTCCGATCATCGCGGCGCGATGGCCGGCAAAAGCCCATATCTGTCGGGTGAAGGACGCGACCGAAGTCTTGCCGGCGGTGCCGGTGACGGCCACCATGACCTCGGGCTGACGACCATAGAAATGAGAGGCGGCGATCGCTAAAAACCGACGTGGCTCAGAAACCTCGAGCAAAGGCACACCATTCGCGACGGCTCCAGGGCCTGCGATAATAACGGAGGCGCCTCGCGAAGTCGCATCGGCGATAAAGCTTGCGCCATTGGCTTTCGTACCGGCAACGGCAACAAAGGCCATACCCGGCGACACCCGCCGGCTATCGGCAGAAATCCCGGTTATCTCAAGATCGCCGATCGCTCCGCCGATCTGTGTTTTGACTTCCGGAAATCCATCTCCGGCGATATCCCGCAGCTTCATCGAATATACTTTTCGTTGTTAATCCATCCGCCCTCTCGCGAATCGACCCGTGTATTCTTTCACGCTTAATAAGACGCCAGCAAGGCCGAGTTATCTTTTCCGAAGCTGGGCTGTACTCCGAGGATTGGTGCCGCTCTGGCGATGATGTCACGTGCGATCGGCAGCGCGGTGAAGGCCGAGATGGTGCCGCCGCCACGCTCGCCGCTCTTCGGCTCGTCGATGAAGGTCATGACGATGTATTGCGGATTGTCGATCGGGAACGCCGCCAGGAAGCTGTTGAAGTTCAGCGTGTGCGAATAGCGGCCGTTGACGACCTTGTCAGCCGTACCGGTCTTGCTGCCGACATTATAGCCGGGGACGCGCGCATTGCGGCCGGAGCCTCTGGTGCCGTTAAACTCCAGCAGGTAGCGAATGTCATCGCTCGTGCTTTTCTTGACCACCATCTTGGCAATGGCGTCGGCCTGATCGCGGGTGCGCGGCAGGAAGGTCGGTTCGATCAGCTTGCCGCCGTTGATGAGGGCTGATGCTGCGACCGCCGTCTGCAATGCCGTGGTCGAGACGCCATGGCCGAAGGAAATGGTGATCGAGTTGATCTTCTTCCAGACGCGAGGCTGGCTCGGCATCTTCACTTCCGGCAGTTCGGTGTCCATCTTGTTGAGCAGACCCAGACGCGTCAGGAATTCCTTGTGCGCATCGATGCCAACGAGGTCGGCGATCTTCGCAGTGCCGATGTTGGAGGAGTACTGGAAGATTTCCGGAACGCTGAGCACGCGGTGCTGGCCGTGGAAGTCGTGAATGGTGAAGCCGCCGATCCGGATCGGAGCGGATGCATCGAAGGCATCACGCAACGTCACCTTGCCGGAATCGAGCGCCATCGCCATGGTAAAGGTCTTGAAGGTCGATCCCATTTCGAACGTGCCGTTCGTCATGCGATTGAGCCATCCTTCGCTCGCGCCCTCGCTTGGATAGTTCGGATCGAAATCGGGAGCCGAGGCCATGCCCAGCACTTCGCCCGTGTGCACGTCGAGGATCGCGGCGCCTGCGCCCTTTGCCTGGAAATTCTTGACGGCATTGACGACCGCATCGCGAACGATGCCCTGCACGCGCAGATCAATAGAGAGCTTGACCGGCTGCAGCGGCTGGTCGTTGGTCATGCCGGCCGCGGCAAGATCGGCAAGACCCTGATCATCGATATATTTCTCCATGCCGGCAACGCCGCGATTGTCGATATTGACGTAGCCGAGGATATGGGGCGCGGTCGTACCGCCTGGATAGAAGCGACGCTTCTCGGGACGGAAGCCGATACCGGGAATGCCGAGTGCCAGGATCTGGCTCTGCTGCTTCGGCGTCAGCTGTCGGCGAAGCCATGCGAAGTGCGAGGTCTTGGAAGCAAGCTTCCTGTAGGTGGATCTCGCATCGAGATCCGGCAGGACCTTGCGCAGTTCCTCGACGGCCTCATCGGCATCGATGATCTTGTTCGGCTCGGCAAACAGCGAGACGGTGCGAATATCGGTCGCAAGCAGAGCCCCATTGCGGTCGACGATATCCGGCCGCGAGGCCATCAGCCGATCCGGCGGCAGGATGCTGGAGGTCACGTCCGGCGGCGTAAGGGCAAACTGGGCGAGACGCCCGCCGATGACGCAATAGATAGCGATAAAGCTACCGACCAGCAGAACGACGCGGCTCTTGGCCTGATTGGACTTACGCTTGCGCACGCCCTCGAATTTCGAATGGAAGAAGCCATCGCTCGGACGATTGTTGCCGTCCGTGGAGAAATGCGCCTTGCTCTTCAAGACCATGATGCGGGAAAGGAAAGACATTATTGAGCCACCGATCCCGTTGCGATGTTATCGATGCCTGGCTTCTTGCGTTTGGCTACGACGGGCGCCTTAGGCCGTGGCGCCGGCGCGGACGCTACATCGGCGATAGCTTTCCTGATCTGCGCATCGGTGGTGTCGCCATTCTTAGACGCGACAACGGCGTTGCTCTTGGAGCCCGTTGCCTTGCCGTTCTTGGCGCCATCTTTCGCATCCGCCACGATTGGCGGCGGGACCTGCGAACGCAGCATCGGCAGCTCGCTTGGCTGAACGATGGCCGTCGACAGGGTCGGCTGCAGCTGTAGCTCGTTGCTATAATTGTTGACCAGACGCTCGAGCCGGTTCGGCTGCGAGACCAAAGCCCAGTCAGCCTTGAGGAGCTCGATCGTGTCCTTCTCAAGCTTGATATCAGCCTCGAGGCGACGAACCTCTTCCAATTTCAGCTCGGCTCGATGCTTGATCGTATAGGTCACGCTGGCCATCGCCGTCATGACGCCAATCAGCACGATGTCAAAGGTCTTCAGCATGCTATCCCCCGAGCTTTCCGAGACTGGCGAGACTGGGCAGATCGAAGATCGAGAGATCTGCCTCCTCTGCCGGAGCCAAAGTGCGAACCCCCGCTCGCAGTTTGGCGGAACGCGCGCGCGGATTGGCTTCCGCCTCAGCCTCGCTCGCAGAAATCATCGATCTGCCGACCGCATCGAAGGTGGCCAGCCGCTCATGCACAACAGGCATGTGGCGCGAGCCGGTCGCCCGGCCCGAGCGATCGGCGAAGAATTTCTTGACGATCCGGTCTTCCAGGGAATGGAAGGTCACGACAACAAGACGTCCGCCCGGCTTCAGCGCACGTTCGGCAGCAAACAGAGCCTGAGCAAGTTCGCCCAGTTCGTCGTTGACGAAAATGCGCAGCGCCTGAAAAACACGCGTGGCGGGATGAATCTTGTCCTTTGCCTTTCGCGGCGTCACAACCTCGATCAGACCAGCCAAATCGCGAGTGGTCACGAACGGCGCTTCAGCGCGGCGCTTTTCGATCGCATGCGCGATACGCGGAGCCTGCTTTTCCTCACCCAGAAATACAAAGATGCGAATGAGATCCGCAAGCTTGGCGCGATTGACGACATCGGCCGCCGAGACGCCGCTTGCCGACATGCGCATATCGAGCGGACCGTTCTTGCTGAAGGAAAAGCCGCGCTCGGCCTCATCGATCTGCATCGAGGAAACGCCGATATCCAACACGACGCCATCGAGACCTCCAGCCGGAGCATGATCGGCCAGCTGCGAAAACTGCGACTGAATGAGCGTGAGCCGGCCACCATGCGCCGAGACAAGCGCCTGACCGGCCGCAATCGCCGTCGGATCGCGATCAAGCGCGATCACATCAGCACCACCCGCCAGAATGGCAGAGGTGTAACCGCCCGCACCAAACGTTCCATCGAGGATGACTTTACCGGGCGCAGGCGCTACCGCCTCGAGCACCTCGGACAAAAGAACCGGAATGTGACGAACGGGTCCGCCACCGGCATCAGAAGAACCTCCGCCTGAATTCGCCACCATTCCGTTTCCCCGCTCTATTCCGAGCGCCTGCCCGCCAGCCTGCGCTCCTCTCGTGCCTGCGCCTGCAAAGCCAGAAAGGCCTCCGGTCGCCACAATTGAAAATGATCCGCCCGACCGACGAAGGTCACTTCGCCCGTAATTCCGCTGAAATCGCGAATGAAATCCGTGACCATCAACCGCCCTTCGGCGTCGAGCTTCATGAAGACCCCGCCCCCATGAATAAGGAGCGACATCTGGTTCGCCGCCGGCGAAAAAGGATCCTCCGCCGCAATCTGCCGCTCGAAGCGATCGAGCAGATCGAGACCGCCGACGCTGATCGCCGGAAACACAAAATCCTGAAAGCAGTAGAGCTCCTGGATATTGCGCTCGGCCAGCACGGAGCGAAACGCCGCAGGCACGGAAACCCGCCCCTTGGAATCGATCCGGTTGGTCGCACTTGACAGGAAGCGGTTCATGACGCGAAACACCCGTCCCCCATGACCCACGAGCACTCACGCGCTCGCAGACACAGCCAAAATCGGACACAGCGTCGCAAGCCGAAAGAGCCAACACCCCTTCGACACTCCCGAAGCGGGAGTAATCATGGCTTTGCGATGATTGGGCTCTGATTTGCCCGTTTGCAGTGTTCTTTTGGGATACCATGGGACCATATGGGCGTCAATGGGATGAAGCCGCATCAGGCGCGACCACAGCCTGAATATTCATAAGCCGTTAAGTTTAACGAAAGGTTAGGATGCCCTTGAGGGCACGCCGCAAAACGGATTGTTTTCACAAGCGAAAGCTCGCTCGCACGACGACGGGAAACCCCGGAAAACCAGGGCATCCACAGGCTCCCGAATTTATTTTTGGAGAGCAGGGATCGCCCTTGTTGAAAGGGCGCGTTGATTTGCCAGTTGGCCTGTAAGCCGGGTTCTGTATGGCTCCGGCCGAGACCGGAACGTGGCAGCCATTCATCTGGGACGGCGCTTGCGCGACGCCTCTTGCAACCCACCCGGATGACCGGCCCGGAAACGGGCTGGAGCACTTGCGCACCCCGCGTCATCCCTATTCGGTCTTGCTCCCGGTGGGGTTTTCCGTGCCGTCGCTGTTTCCAGAGACGCGGTGGGCTCTTACCCCACCCTTTCACCCTTACCCGATCCTGAGATCGGGCGGTTTGCTTTCTGTGGCACTTTCCCTGAGGTTGCCCTCGCCGGACGTTATCCGGCACCGTGTTTCCGTGGAGCCCGGACTTTCCTCACCTCATCGCCTTTCGACATTGATGAAGCGCGGCTGCCCGGCCAACTGGCACAGGCTCATTAACCGAGACCGCCCGCAAATGCCACCTAAATATACGGCTTTGCCCAAGCAGGATGTCAGTTGCGGAAATGAGCTGAGAAATCCGTGGTGTAGCCCTCGTCCTTGATTCGACCTGCGAGCAGAAGCTCCGCTCCGAGCCGGCCGATTTCATCGGAGCTCTTGGCGGAGGTACCACTGCAACCCACCAGGACCGCGACATGCGAGGAAGATGTATAGCCGATCATCGGATAGCCAGTCGGCGAATACGAGACGGCGCAGGAATTGGTGAAAGACGGCGGTCGCTTCACGCCAGGAACGAGTTCATGGAAGATCCTCACCAGATGTTCGCGGGCCTTGTCACGGCCGGCAGTGCGGAACCAGGCGCGCAACTCGGCCTCGGTCTCGAACCGAAGATCGTCCGGATCGCCGCCGATCTTGATGTAGTGCTTGCCGTCAGGATAGCGGATCGGCGGCAGCATGTAGATACTGTCCACGCCGTCCGGCTTCACGGAAATCAATGATGGCATACCGGACAGGGCCTCGGCTTCCGCCTCGCTCACCTCGAAGAATGTGACCGTGCGGCCATAAACCTTCATCTCAACAGGTTTCTGCAAGAGATTCTCGGCAATAGAGAAACCGCCGGCGGCAAGCAGCACCTTTTCGGCGCTGAATGTCTCCCCCTCCGCGGTCGTGACGACGGCGCGGCCGGCCTCGTCGCGGATCGACAGAACAGTCTGCTTGATCACCCGCGCCCCGGCTTTTTCAGCAAGCAGCGACTGCGCCTTCACCAGCCGCCTCGGGCTGATGTGACCGGCACCGCGAGGCTCGTAGACCCCTTCGCTCCCCGATGAGAAGGAGAAGAAGGGAAACTTCGCCTTGAGCCCGGCATCATCGAGAAGATCGGTCTCAACGCCCAGTCGCTGGGCAGCATCCACGACGTCGCCGACATAGTCGTTCTCGCCACCTCGCTTCGGGCCGGTAACGAGGCAGCCGACGGGTGAATAGAACTGAATGCCGCTATCCCGTTCGATTTCCGCATAGCGGCTGATCGAACGGTTTGCGAGGCGCGCCCAATCCGTGTTCGGATCGATCGTGCGCGTAATCCGGCCCTCATCGTAGTGGCTGCCGGAGACGCCTTGATGGCTGGTGCGATCTTCTGGCTCATCCGGCCCGATGACCGCAATACCATCCGTCTGTCTGGCGAGATGGCGGGCAGCGGCCGCCCCCATCATTCCGCGACCGACGACGATGAACCTGAAATCCGCTGCCATGCTACGCCCCTCTCTATTCGGAGGCTTTCGATA
>NZ_JAELTU010000019.1 GCF_016429015.1 Rhizobium sp. ASV20 | reverse complement strand
CACCATGGTGGCGGAATGCAGATAGGCCGATACGGGCGTCGGCGCTTCCATGGCGTTGGGAAGCCAGAAGTGAAATGGAAACTGCGCCGACTTGGTGAAGGCGCCGCCGAGCACGAGGATCAGGGCCGTGAGATAGAGTGGGCTTGTCCGCAGGGCATCGCCGGAGCCCAACAGCTCCGACATCGAGCCGAGACCGGTGATCTGCCAGATGAGCAGCAGACCCGCCAGCAGCAGCAGCCCTCCTCCGCCGGTGACGACCAGCGCCTGCAGCGCCGCCCGTCGTGACGCCTCCCGGCGATGATCGAAGCCGATCAGCAGGAACGAGGTGATGGAGGTCAGCTCCCAGAAAACGAACAGCGTCAGGAAACTGTCCGCGACGACAAGGCCGAGCATCGAGCCCATGAAGAGGAAGATGAACGAGAAAAAGCGCCCGAGATCCGCATGCCCCTTCATGTAGCCGCCGGCATAAAGAATGATCAGGGTACCGATGCCTGTGACGAGCAGCGCGAAGGTCAAAGAGAGGCCGTCGAGCAGCCATGAAAAGCGCAGACCGAGGCTCGGCACCCAGTCAAAACCGCCTCGAACCGTCTGTCCCGCTGCGATCGCAGGCAGGAAGCCGCAAAAATGAAGAAAGGCAAATGCCGGGAGCAGCGCCAGAAACCAGGCCGCATTGTGTCTCAGTCGCCGAACGAAGACGGGCGCGATCAACGCACCTAAAAACGGCAGACATAGAGCCAGGAATGTCAGGCCCGTAACACCGGCCATGCCTTCCCCCTGCTGAACGATCATGCGGAATCCGGCAAAACCGGAGCTAGGGTGCAGGGATAGGCGAATGGATGGGTGGCCTCAAGTCTAAACGGTCGAAAACCGGGATTAAACCACTGAAATCGCTTTTCCGCGGAGAAACGAGGCGCCGCTCAAACATAGCCAGAGGCCCGTCGCGGCAAGCATTTCACGAGCCTTGAGCTGCAACCTGCGCGCAAATGCAGCAATAGGGCAACAAATCCTCCAATCCTGCATGGCTTGCAATGAAGCTGTAACGAATTTGAGCTAATTTTGCGCCATTTCCAGAATCGCTATGGAATTTTCGCTGAAAGAAGCGCTATTCTTGAGCGGTTTGCAGATCCCGCCTCCCGGAAACCGCAATGCTCGCCCGCCTGATAGCTTTCCTGCTGCTTTGTCCCGCCTCGGCGTTCGCCGCCGATTGGTGGTCCTATGACGATGCAGGCTTCGGCTACGCGATCGAACTGCCGTCGGATTTCCACATGTCGATCCCTTCCGATGATGCCAACCGCTTGTCGCTATCGCCTGCGGACCGGTCCGCCGTGCTGCAGGTTTTCGGCACGGTACTCGACAATGGCGACTTCGTGGAAGCGGCGAATGTGCGCGTTGCCCTCGCCAGAGATCAAGGCTGGAAGATCTCCTACACCAAGTCGAATTCACGCGGCATCAGCTTTTCCGGTACAAAGCAGGGCCGTATCGTCTATGTGCGTGGCGTAGCGCTTTGCAACGGCGGAGCGGCGTTCTTCCAGATGGATTACTCGAAGGCCGACATGCAACGCTATGACGCCATCGTGATGCGCCTGGTGCGCAGTCTGCGCCCGACCAAGAAGTGCACGCCGACGGCGCAGGTCGTCAAAACCCTTCCGGCGACAGGCTGAAGCAGGTGAGCACCGCCGAGTAATGGACGGCGGCGGCGGCAATGACGAAGCCGTGCCAGATGGCATTCTGGAAACGCAACTTTTCCCAAACGTGGAAGATGACGCCGAGCGAATAGATCACACCGCCGATGACGATGAGCAGCATCGATGCGAAAGGAATATACATCGAAACCGGCTTTGCAACGATGATACCGCTCCACCCCATGGCGAGGTAAAGCAGGATCGCCAGCCGATCGTAACGTCCTGGAAACAGACATTTCAACACGATGCCGAATGCCGCGAAAACCCAGACGGCGATCAGCATGGCAAATAGCAGCGGATCCTCGGCACCACGCTCGAGAAACGGCGTGTAGGTGGCGGCGATGAGGACGTAGATGAAGGAATGGTCGAAGCGCCGGAGAAACCATTTCGTCCGCGACACCGGCCAGAGATTGTAGGTAAAGGACATGCCGAGCGTCAGCACCAGGCCGACGCCATAGATCCAGGCCGCAGCGATCGCGCCATAGGAACTCCAGACGGTCGCGTAGAAGATCAGGACAGTGGCACCGATCAGCGCAAAGACCACGCCGACACCGTTTACGATGCTGTCGGCGATTACTTCGTATCGATCGTATGCCCAGCGGATGCTTTTGTATTCAGTCATTTGTTCATAGGCTCAAGTTCCGTAACGGCTCGATCCTTGCACCTCGCAAATGGGGAAGCAACTGCGTCAAACTGGCATTTCGATCAATCTTCGTGAACGACGCAAGCTGTATCGTCAACGGTTAGCGAACGCTCAATCCGCAATTTCTGGCCTTCTGTGAACAATCGAAATCCGCCATATAGATGGGCAAGTACAGCGGGCTGAGGACACCGAAGAGGCATATCAAACGGCGAAACCTTCCGCTCGCCACCGACGGCTCACTTGCCGTCAGCGCCGTTTGCCTTTTCTAGAAATCTCGAGGTTGGAACTGCTCATGACCGAAATTGCCCCCTCCTATGCACTGACCCGCCCTGCCTATGTCGGCCAGTCGCATCTCGTCGTCACCGACCTGCCGCTCGTCTCGCGCTTCTATCAGGACATGCTTGGCCTGAAGCCAATCGAGAAGACCGCAAGCGGCGAAGTGCTCGGCGTCGCCGGCCAACCGCTCCTGACCCTGACGACGGATCGCGCTGCAGTTCGGGCGCCGCAGACGGCGGCCGGCCTGTTCCACACCGCCTTCCTGTTGCCGAGCCGCGTCGAGCTTGCCCGTTGGCTCCGCCACGCCGCCCATAACAACGTCGCGCTCGAAGGTGCATCGGACCACATCGTCAGCGAAGCGATCTACCTTTCCGACCCCGAGGGCAACGGCATCGAAATCTATGCCGACCGGCCGCATGAGGAATGGACTTTCCATGACGACGGCACCGTGGAGATGGCGACACTCAGGCTCGATCTGCAGAAGCTCTACGAAAGCGCTCCGCAGGACCGCTGGGACGGCGTGGCAGACGGTTCCGCGATCGGCCACATCCACCTGCAGGTGGGCGATGTTGCCGAAGCGAACGCCTTTTATCGCGACGTGCTCGGCATGAAGGTCATGGCCGCGCGCTATCCCGGCGCGACCTTCCTTGCGACCGGCGGTTATCACCACCATCTCGGCGCCAATACATGGAACAGCCGCGGCGCCGGCGTACGCTCGGAACACATGACCGGCCTTTCGGATTATACCTTGCGCTTCAACGACAAGGCTTCGCTCGACAAGGCTGTTGCCGCTCTGGAGCAGCACGAGATCAAGACCGAAAAGCGCGACGGCGGTATCTCGCTGCGCGACCCCTGGGGCATCGGCCTCAATCTTATCGCCTGACCTCTTTGCTCGACATGCTTTTACAAGCCCGTTTCGGAACCGGAACGGGCTTTTTTGCGTTTGAATATCGAGGCAATCCTGCCTTCGGGGATTTAGGTGCATGGAGATCGACAAACCCACCGGTAAACGGCCGCCGGGCGGAGCGATGGCGCTCGAAAGCGGCGCCGGTTCACGGCGCGGCGGTTCGCCGGCCTATGGTAGCGAAGCCGATCTCTCCGATGCGCAGGAGCAACCGACAAGAAACAAGCTCGATGTCGCTACCTCCTGGGCGACGATCGGCATCTTTCTCGTTCTCGCGCTTGCCGGCGTCTCCATGATGTCGATGATCCTCATTCCCGTGACGCTCGCCATCGTGGTCGGCATGATCCTTGGCCTGGCGGCGGAGAAACTCAGCAAGCTCGGCGTGCCGCGCGTCCTCAACGCCGTTATTCTGTCGTCGGCCGTGGCATTGGCGATCTTCCTCGTCATCAATGCGTTGGCGGGCCCGCTGACGAAGCTGGCCCAGGAGGGTCCCGATTTCTTCCAGCGGACCTCCGACAAGCTGATGCCTTACCTCGACCGGTTCAAATGGCTGCATATTTCGCCTGAAACCCTTCAGAGTGGCCCGATGTCGATCAATACGCTCCTGGAAAACAGCGGCAATGTCCTGCATGTGCTCTCCAGCAGCCTCACACCGGCCGTGGTTCAGATCCTGATCTTCTTTGCCGCACTCCTGTTGTTTCTTGCCGGCCGGGTCAGTCTGCGCAAGACGATCATCATGGCCTTTTCGAACAGGACATCGAGGTTGACCGCGATCCGCATCATCAATGCTGTAGAACGCGTGCTGGGCTTCTACTTTGCGACGGCTTCACTGATCTATGCGGGCATCGGCGTCGCCATGACGATTATTGCCTATGTCGGCGGCATGAGTGTGCCGGTGCTATGGGGCGCCTTCGCCTTTCTGTCCAGCTTCATCCCATTCCTCGGCGTCACGACGATGACGATTGCGCTGGCGATTGCCGGCATCATCACGCATTCGGATCTCGTCTTCGGCCTGGCTCCCGCCGTTGCGTTCTTCGCCGTGCACCTGACCGTGGAGAACCTGGTTTTCCCAGCCGTCATGGGACGGCAATGGGAGCTCAATCCGTTCGTGGTATTCCTCGCCATCATTTTCTGGACATGGATGTGGGGCGCAGTCGGCGCCATGCTCGCGCTTCCGCTCTCGCTAATCGTCATGACCGTGATCGACGAGCTCTTCATCGAAGAAAAGGCCCAGCCGCAACTGCCGGGTTAAGCCAATTCCACAGGAACCGGCGCGGTTTGCTTTCGAAAATGTGTGAAAACAAAAGGATAGAACATTTCCGTCACTCAGTTTGAAAGCGGATATGCCCCAGCCGGTTCATGCCGTCAGTTCGTCGTGCCGTCGTCACCCTTTTCGGGGATATCCTGAAGGCGGACGAACTGCACGCCCTTCGCCTTCAGAGCCAGAATGCTTGCCGCCACGCCCTCGCCGGCGGCATGCGTCGGCTGATTGATATGGGAAATGATGACGTCGCCGTCCTTGGCGGTCGCATACTGCTTTTCCACCATCTTGGCCGGCAGCAGCGAACCGCTGTCGCCATTCACCGAATAGCCAGCGATCCGGTAACCCATGCCGCGGATTTGCTCGATCGACGAGCGGCTGTATTTGGCGGTCGCGCCGCGGAACCAGCGCGGCTGCGGAATGCCGGCCGCGATCATCGCATCCGCCCCGCCTTTCACTTCCTGTGCAACGGCCTCCGGCGAGCCTGCAGCAGCGATGCCGTAGACCTTGGTCGGGATATCGACGGCCGGAATATGGTTCTGCCCGTGGTTTTCCAGCTCGAACAGATCCGGGTGAGCGAGGAAGACCTTGAGTGCGTCCGGATTGGTGCGTAGCCAGCGCGCGGTCACGAAGATCGTTGCCGGGATGCGCTGATCGACCAGGGTACTCAGGATGCGCGGATCGGTCTTGCCCATGCAGGCGTCGAAGGTGAGCGCGATGCGCGCCGCGCCCTTGCCGGCGCGATTGACGCGCAAGTGCGGCTCGACGAGCTTGATATTCGAGGCGGCGGCCTTCGGCGGCAATTGCGGCCAGCCAGCCGGCGGCTGCTCCGGCTGCGCTGCATGAGCAGCGCCGGCAGCGAGAAGAAATGCGGATGCAAGCACAAAACGGTTCATCAAGCGGCCACCGGGCGAATCGAGACAATCTAATCTGGCGCAAGCCCGTGGGATCACCACGGATTTTCCACCTCTCCGCTCGCCATCTTCCGGCAACACGCCGGAAATATGGCAGACCGGGGGCAAAACCGCGCATATCGCATCACATATGCGCTGAGCTTACAAAGCGTCACGTTCCGGGCTTCAACCTGGCGGCGTCTATGCTACGATTGATATGAGACCATCGTAGCACTATCTGCGTATTTTCCGTGCTCCCGAAGAGAGACATGCATGAGCCGCGATCCGTATGAAGTATTAGGCGTAAAACGCGACGCCCCGCAAAAGGATATTCAAAGCGCCTATCGCAAGCTTGCCAAGAAGCTGCATCCAGATCTCAACCCCGGCGACAAGCAGGCCGAGGACAAGTTCAAGGAGGTCTCAGCGGCGTACGGCATCGTCGGCGACGAGGAAAAACGCGCGCGTTTCGACCGCGGCGAAATCGACAGCAGCGGCGCCGAACAGGCACCTCGTAATTATTATCGCGACTACGCCGCCAATGAAGGCCAGCGTGGCCCTTATCAGAATACCGGCGGCTTTGCCGATTTCGGTGATGCCGATGACATGTTTTCCAGCTTCTTTTCGCGGCGCAGCCGAGGCAATTCCCAAATGCAGGGTCAAGATCGTCACTATACGATGGAGGTCGACTTTCTTGATGCCATCAACGGCGCAAAAAAGCAGATCAGCCTGCCGGACGGCCCGGCCCTCGATGTCCAGATACCGCCAGGTACCCGCGACGGACAGACGCTGCGGCTGAAGGGCAAGGGCGACCCCGGCTTCAATGGTGGGCCAGCGGGCGACGCCTTGATTTCGGTGCATGTCCGTCCGCATCGGTTCTACACCCGTGACGGCGACGACATCCGGCTGGAGCTGCCTATATCGCTGACGGAAGCGGTGCTTGGCGGCAAGATCAGGGTTCCCACCCCCTCCGGCGCGGTTACCGTGACGCTGCAGCCCAACTCCAACACCGGCAAGACATTGCGGCTGAAGGGCAAGGGCGCACCTGTGCGCGGCAAGGACAATGGCGACGCCTATGTGACCCTGAAGATCATGCTTCCGGATGCGTCGGATCCGGAACTGACGCGTTTCATCTCGGATTGGGACGCCGGGAAGACACAAGATCCCAGAAAGACCATGGGAGAATAAGCGATGAACGAGAGAGAGTTTCGACTGCACCTCGAAATCGAGACCACAGTGCTGGAAGTCTGGATCTCACAGGGCTGGGTGGTGCCGGAGGTGACGGACCAGGGCCGGAATTTCCGCGACGCCGACATTGCCCGCGGTCAGCTCATCCTCGACCTCGGCAATGCCATGGGCGTCAACGAGCCCGGCGTCGATGTCGTCATGGATCTGGTCGACCAGATCCATAGCCTGCGGGCTACGCTGCGCGATCTCACGGACGCCGTGCGTCACCAGCCTTCCGATGTGCAACAGCTCATCCTCTCAGAGCTCACCCGCGTCGATATTCTGAGGCAACGCTGATGGCATCCGGCCGTCAATCGTAGAGATAGTGCTCCTGCCACGCCCCGCGCGGGACTTTGTCGCCGATCTGGTAGCTCAGTTCCCGGACATGGATGTGTTTCGGGCCGGTGACGCAGTTGTAGGAAAGATGATACCAGTCGCCCTTGCTGCGAAAGACGGCGCCTGGCGCATCCATCGAATCCGGGTTCATGGCGGGGTCCCCGAATGTGTAGGCGATGACCTTGTCCGGCTTGAAGCCCGTCTTGTCCGTGCCGATCCGTTTCATCGCCTCTGCGTCGCATGCCTGCTCCATGCGCTCCGACGGATCAAGCTTCTCCAATTGTTTCTTCATCGCCGGGTCGACGGCGAAGGCGGAATTAGCGAAAGCAGCCAATGGAATTAAGATGGCAACGAGTTTCAGCATCAAGACCGGTCCCTTGCATTATTCTGGATTTGATTGCGTCCGTTCCATCAGGGATGGCGGTTCGACCGCCTTTATGTCGACGCAATGTATATCGACTTCGATAAAGAATGTGGTCTCATCAAGGCAGCTCCCCCATCGGTTTTCCCGCAAGCTGCCCATCGCACAATGCCTCGGATCGGGATCGATTTGAGGAATTGTGCCGCATTCTAAGGTACTACAGCATCCCCGGCACACCATGAAAGATGCGCGACGCTCCAGTCGATCAACAGTATTTACTCGGCTTGCATGAAGCTTGAGGGGCGAGTTTCCTATTGAACCTCATGCGGCCCGCCTCTATTTCTCTGTTCTCTTCGCATCCGACTTTCACTCCAGAGAAAGCGCACTCGTGTCTGTATTCAAGAACCTTCCCACCCCGCCTGCCGCCCCGAAGCATCCCGTTACGGATACGCGTCACGGCATCAGCCGCAGCGACGATTACGCCTGGCTGCGCGCCGACAACTGGCAGGCGATGTTCAAGGATCCGTCGATCCTGGCGCCGGAAATCCGCGCTCATCTGGAAGCCGAAAACACCTATATGAATGCGGCGATGGCGGACACGAAGGAGCTGCAGAAGGTTCTCTTCGGTGAGATGAAGGGCCGCATCAAGGAAGACGACAGCTCGGTGCCGGTCAAGGACGGCCCCTATGCCTATGGCACGCTATTCGTCACCGGCGGCGAGCAGCCGCATTATTTTCGCGAGGCGCGCAACGGCGGCGAGCGCAAGCTGCTGCTGAACGGCGACAAGGAAAACGAAGGAAAGTCCTATTTCCGTCTTTCCGGCCTCGATCATTCCACCGACCACAGCCTCGGTATCTGGGGCTATGACGACAAGGGCTCGGAATATTTCACGCTGAAGGTCCGCAACCTCGAGACCGGCGAGGATCTCTCCGATGTCCTCGAAAACACCGGCGGCGGCGGCGTATGGGCGCCTGACGGCAAGAGCTTCTTCTACACGCTGCAGGACGAGAACCATCGCCCGTCGAAGATCTACCATCACATTCTCGGCACGCCGCAATCGCAGGACCGGCTCGTCTACGAAGAGGAAGATGCAGGCTTCTTCATGGGCGTCGGCGGCTCGCTGCTCGACGATTACATCTTCATCGACATTCACGACCACGAGACCAGCGAATACCGGATCATCCCGACTTCGGACCTGACGGCCGAGCCGAAGGTCGTCGCCGTGCGTGAAACGGGGATCGAGTATGAACTCACCGAAGGCGGCGACGTCTTCTACATCCTGACCAACGATGCCGACGCCAAGGATTTCAAGATCATGGAGACGCCGGCCGACAAGCCGGGCAAGGAAAACTGGCGCGAAGTGGTGGCTCACAAGCCGGGCACGTTGATCCTCAACCACATGGCTTACGCTCGCCATCTCATCTGGCTGGAGCGCAAGGACGGCCTGCCGCGCATCGTTATCCGCGATCGCCATACGGGCGAAGAACATTCCATCGCATTCGAGGAAGAGGCTTATTCGCTCGGCCTGCAGGGGGCTGCGGAATACGATACCGACGTCATCCGCTTCTCCTACTCCTCGATGACGACGCCGAGCCAGCTTTTCGACTACAATATGGTGACGCGCGAGCGCACGCTATTGAAGACGCAGGAAGTACCGTCGGGCCACAACCCCGCCGACTACGTCACCCGCCGCGTCTTCGCGCCCGCCTGGGACGGCGAAAAGGTACCGGTGACGCTGCTTTACCGCAAGGACACGCCGCTCGACGGCACTGCTCCCTGCCTGCTCTATGGCTACGGCGCCTACGGCATCACCATTCCGGCCGGCTTCAACACAAACTGCCTGTCGCTTGCCGATCGCGGCTTCGTCTATGCCATCGCCCATATCCGCGGCGGCAAGGACAAGGGCTTTGCCTGGTACGAAGACGGCAAGATGGCGAAGAAGACCAACACCTTCAAGGACTTCATCGCGGCTGCCGACTATCTGAATCAAGAGAAGTTCACCTCTTACACGAAGATCATCGCCGAGGGCGGTTCGGCAGGCGGCATGCTGATGGGCGCAATCGCCAACATGGCACCGGAGAAATTCGCGGGCGTTATCGCTGCCGTACCTTTCGTCGACGTGCTCAACACCATGCTCGACGACACCTTACCGCTGACGCCGCCGGAATGGCCCGAATGGGGCAACCCGATCGACAGCAGGCAGGAATACGAGCAGATCGCCGCCTATAGCCCCTACGACAATGTTGGTGAGAAAGCCTATCCGCCTATCCTCGCGCTTGGCGGCCTCACCGACCCGCGTGTCACCTATTGGGAGCCGGCCAAGTGGGTCGCCAAGCTGCGCGACAGGACGACCGGCGATGCGCCGATCCTGTTGAAGACGAATATGGATGCCGGCCATGGTGGCGCATCCGGCCGTTTCCAGCGCTTGGAGGAAGTGGCCTTCGAATATTCCTTCGCCATCAAGGTCGCGGGCAAGATGTAGGCTGAGGCCGGGAGAAGCGAATGGCAGTCTTTGTGGCCCTGCTGCGTGCCGTCAATGTCGGCGGCACCGGCGCATTGCCGATGGCGGAGCTGAAGGCGCTCTGCGAGGAGATCGGCTTCACCGACGTGAAGACCTACATCCAGAGCGGCAATGTGCTCTTTCGCTCCGACGAGGGTGCAGCAAAGGTGCGGGTGCAGCTTGAAGAGGCGCTGGCGCGCAAGATGGGAACGTCTCCCGGTGTCATCCTGCGCAACCGCCAGGAACTGGAACATACGGCCGACAATTCGCCCTTTCCGCACGCCAAGCCAAACTATCTGCTTGTCAGCTTCCTGCCGGATGAACCGCCGAAGGATGCGCTGGACAAGCTCGTGGCACCCGGCGGTGAAGAAGTGCATATCGCCGGCCGCGAAATCTATGTGCATTACCCCGATGGTTCCGGACGCTCGAAACTGAAGCTGCCGGCGCTGAAGGCCGGAACATCGAGAAATCTCAACACGGTACGGAAACTCGCGGAGATGGCGCGCGAGCTGGAAGAGAGATAGGGACGTGCAGCATCACTTCGATGCGACCCGCCAGGGAGGGTCTATCCGGTTGGATCCCGCAAAATAAAGGACGACCCGGTTCCCGCCCGGATCGAACAACTCGGCCTCACGCCAGAGCCAGCTTTTGTCTTCGGGCCCGCTGGTGAAAGTGATGCCGGCTGCTTTGAGACTTTGGACCATCTCATCCAGATTATCGCACTCGAAGTAAACTGTTGTCCCGCCGCCGGCTGCTGCGCCCTGATGCAGGGAAAATGTGCCGTTCCCATCCGGGCAGACGAAACGTGCATATCGCGGGCGCGCATCGACCACAGGCTTGAGACCAAGAGTTGAGTAGAAATTCCACCCCGCATCCAGGTCCGGTATCGTCACTGTCACTTGATTCAGGCGCATGCTTTCTCCCCCCTGTTTCGATGCATTTCCAGCCCGGCGTTCATATGGCCTCACCGCCACGGCTTCGTTCGCGGACACAATCCCTGTGTCGTCAACCAACTAGGTCAAACCCTGTCCGGAACAAGCGCCTTGCGCCTCCCCCTCAGCAACCTTACCTTATACGCATGACCTCTCCTTTTCACGATGATACCGCGCTTCGTGCGCCACCGGTCGCCTTCGACAACAGCTATGCGCGCCTGCCGCCACAATTCTTTGCGGATCAGGCCCCGACGCCTGTCGCAGCCCCGAGGCTGATCAAGTTCAACGAGGTGCTGGCGCGGGAACTAGGGCTCGATGTCGATGCCTTGAGGCTGGATGCTGCGGCGATCTTCTCGGGAAACGAGTTGCTGCCAGGCTCACGGCCGATCGCCATGGCCTATGCCGGACACCAGTTCGGCAACTTCGTGCCGCAACTCGGCGACGGGCGCGCGATCCTTCTCGGGGAAGTCAAGGACCGCAACGGCAGGCGCCGCGATATCCAACTCAAAGGCCCGGGGCCGACGCCATTTTCCCGGCGCGGTGACGGACGCGCCGCAATTGGCCCGGTACTGCGCGAATATATCGTCAGCGAAGCCATGCACGCTCTCGGCATCCCGACAACGCGAGCGCTCGCGGCCGTGACCACCGGAGAGCCTGTTTATCGCGAGGAAGTGCTTCCAGGCGCGGTTTTCACACGCGTCGCGGCGAGCCACATCCGCGTCGGCACCTTCCAGTTTTTTGCGGCGCGCGGCGACACGGACAATCTGAAGGCTCTGGCCGATCATGTCATTGGCCGCCATTACCCTGATATCAGCGACCGCGCAAATCCCTATCTCGCACTGCTGGAGGCCGTGGCCGAGCGGCAGGCGGCGCTCATCGCGCGCTGGCTGCATGTCGGCTTCATTCACGGCGTGATGAACACCGACAATATGACCGTGTCTGGCGAAACGATCGATTTCGGTCCCTGCGCCTTCATGGATGCCTATGATCCGGCGACGGTCTTCTCCTCCATCGACCGGAATGGTCGCTATGCCTATGCCAACCAGCCGGCGATCGGCCAATGGAACCTCGCGCGCCTCGGTGAAACCCTTATTCCGCTGATCGACCCGTCCGCCGATACGGCGATCGAACTCGCGAATACCGTCATCAGAGCTTATGGCGAACGTTTTCAGGCGCACTGGCTCTCGGGCATGCGCGGCAAGATCGGCCTTGCAAGCGAAGAGGAAGGCGATCTCGAGCTCATCCAGTCGCTGTTGGCGATCATGCAGCAGCAAGGCGCGGATTTTACACTGGCCTTTCGCCGCCTCGCCTCCGTCGCAGCCGACGAGGACGTCACCGATTTCGCGGCAACCTTCCACGATCCGCAAGCCGTTGCGCCGTGGCTGGCGCGCTGGCGCGAGCGCCTTGCCAGGGACCCTCAGTCACCCGGCGCCCGCGCGAATGCCATGCGAAAGGTCAATCCGGCTTTCATCCCGCGCAACCATCGAATCGAACAGGCGATCCAGGCTGCAGTCGAGGACGACGATTTCTCGTTGTTCGAGGCACTGCTGGAGGTATTGGCCAAGCCTTATGAGGATCAGCCTGCCTTCGCGCCCTATGCCGAGCCACCTTTGCCCTCGGAACGGGTGCTGCAGACCTTTTGCGGCACCTGATACAACTTAGGACATAAGCCCCAGACAGGCTTGGAGAGTCATCGTCGCGCCAACCCATAGGGAGACATGACGATGAAAGTGCACGGCAGCACCCAGAACTATTTCAGCGCCCCGATCCGCAGCACCCAGCAGGATGCGGATTCCGACGACAGCGCATCCTTCAGCCTGCCTGGAGACGATGAACAGCAGGACGAATCGCAGGGTCCGTCGATCGCATCCAGCAGCGGCATCCCCTCTTCCATTTCATCGGCTTTCTGGCTCAACCAGATCGGCGCAACATCGACTTCGGCAACCGACGGCAGCGGCGCAGACGACGATGGATCAAGCACCATCGACAGCAGCAGCCAGACGGCTTTGGCCAAGAAATCCAATCAGGACATTCTGGACGAGTTCAGCAAATGGGCGAACATGACGCCAGCTGAAAAGATCCGCGCACAATATCTGCAAGCCCATGGCCTGACGGAAGAGTCCTTCAATCAATTGTCAGCCGACGAACAGAAGGCCATCACCGATCAGATTGCCGCGGAGATCAAGCAGAAGCTGGGCGTCGGAAACAGCGACGGCGACAAAGAGAAGGAAACGGACGGCGCAGCCTCTGCCTTGTCCCTAGTCTGAGCGCATTGCAGCGCTACATGAAGGCGATGCGATCCTGATTCACATCTCGATCGCATCGCCTTGTTTTTTCAGCCGGATTTTCGGTTATTGCCCGACCATGCTGACGACGATCTTGCTGACTTCGGCGAACACAGCCTCCACGTCTTTCGCCGCTGCCGTCGCTTCCGCGACAAAGGTCGTCACCAGAACCGGCCCGCGCTCCGGCGGCCAGATGACTGCGATGTCAGCGTAAGAGCCATTGTTGCCCGTGCCGGTCTTGTCGCCGATCTTCCACTCCTTCGGTAGGCCGGCGCGCAAGCGATTGTTTCCTGTCGTATTGCCGACCAGCCAGTTGACCAGTTGATCCCTGGAGGTTTCCGACAGCGTGTTGCCGAGCGTCAAAAGGCCGATTGTATCCAGCATCGCGTCGGGTGTGGTGGTGTCGCGCGGATCACCCTTAGTCGCCTGATTGACGTCGGGCTCATTGCGATCGAGGCGCGTCTCGGTGTCGCCTGTCGTGCGCAGCCAGGCGGTCAGCGCCGCCGGGCCGCCAAAACTTTCCAGCAGCAGATTTCCAGCGGTATTGTCGCTCAGCGTGATGGCTGCAGCGCAGAGTTCCGCAACCGTCATGCCCTCGGTGCCTGCATGCTTCTCTGTTTCCGGGGAGTATGTCACCACGACATCCTTCCCGTAGGTGACGCGACGGTCGAGCTTTTCGACACCCTGATCGACCCTTGCCAGCACGAAGCCAGCGGCTAGCGCCTTGTAGGTGCTGCAAAGGGGAAAACGCTCTTCCTCGCGATTCCCGAGCGAAATATTGGTTTCGGTGTCGAGGACGGAGACGCCAAGGCGACCGCCGGTCTTCTTTTCCAGATCCGCCAGCTGCTTGTCGACATCGTCGGTCAGCTGCGCGTTGCCCTGGGAGCCGCCATCGCCGTCCGTGGCCTGGCCGTCGGATGGCATTGCAGTATTGCCCTCAGCAGCTGGCGCTGGTGCCGACGTGCCGGCCGCGGTCTGGGCAAGAAGCGCGCTCGGGCCAAGCGTCAGAGCGGGAACGAGCAGCGCGGTACCTGCCACAAGGCGGCGACGGGTGAGCAATATGGGCATTCGAAAGCCTCCAGCAGAATCGGACCGGATTGTGGGCTATGCGAGGAATATGGCAAGCCTCCGACCGGCCTGATTGCTACCGGATTTTATGCCGCCTTGTCGACCGTGACTTCAACGGTGACATGCGACAATTCGTGAATGTCGGCGAGGCGTGCCTTGTAGAAAGCCGGATCGCGCGAAACGGACGTCGCCACCGCTACGATGGCGGCATGATGCCCGGGACCGACTTGCCAGACATGCAGGTCGGTGATGCGGTCCGTGCCTGTCTCAATCGCCTCGCGGATTTCGCCGGGCAGATCCTCTCCCTGCGGGATGAAATCGAGCAGGACAGCACCGGAGGCACGCAACAGGCTCCACGACCATTGCAGGATCACCAGACCACCGACGATGCCCATGACCGGGTCGAGGAACGTCCAGCCGAACCGACTGCCAAGCAGAAGAGCAATAATGGCGAGAACAGAGGTCATCGCGTCGGCGATGACGTGGACATAGACCGATCGGAAATTATTATCCCTGCCACCGCCGTGACCATGAACATGATGGGAGTGGTCGCCATGATCGTGATCGTGGTTGTGGTCATGCGCTTGGCCATGACCGTGGCTGGAATGTCCGTGATGATGATCGTGGTCATCGCGCAAGAGCCAGGCGCTGACAAGATTGACGACAAGGCCGGCAACGGCGATGGCGATAGCCTCGCGGAAGTTGATCGCCACCGGATCGAGCAATCTCAGAATGCTCTCCCAGCCCATGATGAGAGCGATCAGGGCGAGCACGATGGCGCTGGCAAAGCCGGCGAGATCGCCGAGCTTACCTGTACCGAAGGTGAAGCGCGCATTATTAGCATGCCGGCGGGCATAGAGGTAGGCGAGCGCCGAAATCAGCATCGCACTGACGTGGGTCGACATGTGCCACCCATCGGCGAGCAGCGCCATCGAGCCGAAGACCGTGCCGGCGCCGATCTCGACCACCATCATGACGGCGGTCAGTGCGATGACGAGCCAGATCCGGCGCTCGTTGCGCCCATGGTCGGAGCCCAGAAAAACATGGCTGTGGCTCATATCGGAAGAAGCACTCATAACATCATTCTCCTGTTGACCGCACCGAAGCCTCAATCACCGCAAATAGGTCTTCAGCACATCGGATATCTCGTCGACCGCCTGGCGGCGGGCCGGTTCGCTTTCCGCATGCAGCACATGCTCATGCAGATGATCTTGCAAAATTTCCCCTGTCAGCCCCGTGAGCGCGCCGCGAATGGAAGCGAGAAGCTGCAGCACCTCTCCGCATGGCCGCTCAGCTTCAAGCGCACGCTCCACGGCCACCATCTGACCTTTGAGGCGGCGGACGCGCGACAGCAGTTTGGCTTGCTGACGAACTGTATGGGACATCTAGATCTCCGGCATATAATATAGGGGGGTATACTATTATCGAAGGAGCAATGGAAGTCTGGATTCGAATGAAGTCACGATAGGAGATACGATTGAAATCACCGGATGCATGGATTGCCATTGCTCCCTGCCCTTGCAAACACGAGCGATCAGCGGCATATATACCTCTAGAAACTAGAGGTATCGGAGACCAGAGATGCTGACGATCGGGGATCTATCCAAGCGTACCGGCGTGAAAGTGCCGACGATCCGCTATTACGAACAGATGGGCCTGATCTCGGAACCTGACCGCAGCGAGGGCAACCAGCGGCGTTACTCCAGGGCAGATCTGGAACGCCTGGCCTTCATCCGCCATGGCCGTGATCTCGGCTTGACCATCGACGCCATCAAGGAGCTGATCTCGCTCAGCCAGCACCCCGACCGGCCCTGCGTCGGCGCCGACCGCATCGCTAGGGAGCATCTGGACGATGTGCGCATCAAGATCGCCCAGTTGAAGCGACTGGAGCATGAGCTGGAGCGCATCGTATCGCATTGCGATGGCCACAGCATCGAGGATTGCTATGTGATCCGGGCGCTGTCCGATCACGGGCTATGCGAGGCAGAGCATTGAGGCCCATTGACAAATGCGCGGAAGCGGATCATCTATGCGCCCATGATCAAGCACGCGCTCCATAACTGCTCGTATTTTTGGCTGTACCTGTAAGGGGCGGCCAAGACAGATCATTTTGTCAACAAGCCGCCGTCAGGCGGCTTTGTTGTATCGGCAGCGTCCTGACGGCTCATTTAAAAACAAGGACGCAAATGCCATGCTAGACGATAGCGACATCTCACTTCTTCGACCGCCTGTTCTGACCATTCGCAACGCACAGCCGCGCGACCTGCCCGAGCTCAATGACATGATCCGGCTTCTCGCCGACCATCATGGCGACCCCTCCGGCACGACGCCCGAGCAGCTCGAGCGCGATCTTTTCGGCCCGCTACCGTGGATCACGGCCCTTGTTGCTGAAGGTGAAGATGGGCTGATCGGCTACGCCATTCTCGTGCCGCTCTACAAGGCCCAGGAAGGCCAGAGGGGCATGGACCTACATCATCTTTTCGTCCGTGACGGCCATCGCGGCCATGGCATCGGACAGCATCTTGTCGACCGCGCCCGCGACATCGCCCGCAAGGCCGGCTGCAGCTACCTTTCTGTGGGAGCAGCAACAGGCAATGTCCAGGCTCACCGCTTCTACGAACATATGGATTTCAAGCCGCGTCCGGTCACCGGCATGCGCTACCTTCAGGCTCTTGCCTGATGCCGGCCTTTAACGGGATCGCCATTCAATCCTGATTTCCAGAGCGTTTACGGTATTGCGCATTCCGGACAGAAGACCCCTGCGCACTCCTCTTGGAAATGCTTCAGTGATCAATGGCGATCCCGCGGCCTGCAAAGAATTTAGCGAACATCTCCAACGTCATCTCCGCATTCTCGCGCGTCGCATCGACGTGACCTGAGGGATTATGGAAGCGGATCATGTTTTCGCTGATGGCCGTCACCAGCACGAGATGGCCGCCCTTTGCCGGCGGCTCGGTTTCGGGCCAGCGAACAGAATGGTGAACTGACGCGATGAAGAACTCCGATTGCTTGAGGATATCGACGATGTCAGCGGCGGAAATCCCGGTGACGACCCTTGCGTTCAGACCGAAGCGATCACGGACGAAGGGAATGAAGGGCGCATAGATCAAGCCCTTGATCCTGCCGTCCGGCTCCTCGACATAGCCACCATAATCTCTGCACCCCATGGCCAGATCCATGATCGGAACCGCTTTGCCTGTGCGGGCAGCAAGCACCATCTTCAAGCATGCCATGCCGCAAAGATTGGCGGCCCAATGGGCATATTCCTCGATATCGCGAGCGCCGGAAGACGCCCAGAGCGGATCCTTCAACAAGGCCGCCCGCGCGCCCTCGGCGACAACAGCCAGCGTCATGTCGGGCGTTTCCCATTGGCTGAAGTAAGGAACCTTCTGCATCACCCTTGCGTCCACGATCACCCTCTCCCCATGCCGAATCCAGTCGCTGTAAGCTCGACGGAAAATGCGCTAGAAAAAAGGCTGCCGGCTTAGATCCGCAACTGGAGGTGTGTCTTGGAACAGCGGTTCACATTCGATGGCGTCGCCAAGCTCTACGATAATGCCCGCCCGCTTTATCCGGATGCTCTTTTCGAGGACACTGCCGAATTCGCCGGGCTGGAGCCTTCAAACCAGATATTTGAGATCGGCTGCGGCACGGGACAGGCGACGGAAGGTTTTGCCCGTCGAGGGCTTTCCATTCTCGCCACTGATCCCGGCGCCGAACTGATCGCAGTTGCGCGCGAAAAATTAGCGGATTTTCCGCAAGTGCGGTTCGAGCAAACCACTTTCGAGGCATGGCCTGCGGATCAAGGAGGCTTCAAGCTGATAGCGGCGGCGCAATCCTTTCACTGGGTCGCGCCGGAACTGCGCCTTGCCAAAGCTGCTGCTCTACTTGCGCCGAGCGGTGCACTTGCTGTCTTCGGCAATGTGCCAATGCCGCCAGAACTGCCGCTTGCAGCAACATTTGGCGATATTTATGCCCGTCATGCTCCGCATCTCGCAGGTCCGCCCGTGGAGGCCTGGTATCTGCCCGATGGCCCATTTGCCGAGCAGCTACGGCAGTCGGACCAATTCGAAGCGCCAACAGAGCATTGCTATCGCTGGAGCCGATCGCATACGTCGCAAAGCTATATCGACCTGCTCCGTACGCTCTCAAGCTACCGGCTTCTGCCTGCAGACCGGAGGGAGGCTTTGCTTGCCGAATTGGCCGGTGCAATCGCCACTCAAGGCGGTACATTCGAACTGCAGTACGAAACGCATCTCTATCTCGCCCGCCGTTCAAACGAGGCCTGAGCAGCTTTCGACTTACCTGTTCGGCAGCGCCTTCAGATAGGCCGCAATCGCCTCGCGGTCGCTGGCCGGCAAATGGGCGATGTTCTGCTGGACCTCGGCCATTGAACCGCCCGCAGAATCGTAATCCGGGGTGAAGCCGGTCTCGAGATAATTGGCGATGTCGCCAGCGCTCCAACCGCCGATTGCCTTCGAGCCGGGTGTGATATCCGGGATCTGGCCCTTGCCCTCCGGATTGGGCGCACCCGCCAGCCATTGGCCGCCTACGAAGCCGCCGAGACTGTCGCGCGGCGTATGGCATTCGCCGCAATGACCCGGGCCTTCCACCAGATATTGCCCGCGTTTGACCTTCTCATTTGCATTGGCAATGACGACGCGCGGCTGATCGTTGAGATAGAGGAACTTCCAGCCGCCAACCGCCAGCCTGACGTTGAAGGGAAACGGCAGTTCGTGCGGCGGAGCGACATTGCTGCTCTTCGGCAGCGTCTTCAGGAAACCCCAGAGATCGTTGATATCCTTGTCGCTCATGCGGGTGTACGAGCCGTAGGGGAAGGACGGATAGAGATGTTCGCCTTGCTTGCCGACGCCCTGTTTCATGGCATTGCCGAAATCGGCGAGCGTCCATGTGCCGAGGCCGGCTTTTTCATCCGGCGAGATGTTCGGCACATGGAACGTGCCGAAGGGACTAGTGAGCGCGAGACCGCCCGAAAGCACGAGCTTGGCATCGCCCTGAGCGCCGGACGCAGCATGACAGCTCGTACAGCCGCCGGCCCAGAAGACCATCTCGCCATTCTTAAGATCGGGATCGCCGAGATTGGCCCAATGGCTTGCCGGCAAGGGCGAAGGTGCAGTCACGACATAGAACGCACCGCCGCCAAGAACGATCACGCCGAGGAGGCAAAGCAGCCACCGGATAAACCGCGCCATCACAACTACCCCCTTCCGGCTCCTAAACCGATATGCTCCGCACCGGTCACCGACCGGATACGGAGCCAAAACCAATCGTCAGACGAGGCTGACCTACCGCCTAGTCCTTCTTGATGCGGTAGGCCTGATGACAGGCGCCGCATGCACCGCCGAGGGTCTTCAGCGTCGCGCCGACGCCTGCCTTGTCTGCGGGCAACTGGGCGAGCGCCGTCTCGGCATCGGTGGAAAGCTTGGCAGCCTTCGATTTGAAGTCGTCGAGGTTGTCCCAGATCTTCGGATTGACTTCGGCATCGCCCTTGTCGCTCTGCGGATTGAATTGATCCGGGAATGCCTTGGCCGTTTCTGCGATCGTCGTCAGCGAAGTTTTGACGATATCGGCGTCATAGGGCTTGTCGCCCTTGGCAATCGCGCCGAGAGCCCCCGTGGCGCCGCCGATCTTCTTCATCATCCCGATGCGGGAGTCATGCGTGCCATCGGCCGCAACGACCGAACCCAAGGCAATGCTGGCCAAAGCCGCTGCTGCGACAATCGCTTTCCACTTCATTTCGTTCTCCTACCTCTTTCCCAATGATCGAGACCGCATATGCGGCCCGGCGCACGATTACAGCGATATGTTTGCCGGTTTCCCCTCCGGCAATGAAGTCACAAAATGGTGAGAGCTGAGTGAAATCAGTGTCATGCCATCGACACACTCATCCTTCCCTCTGGACTTCACGTCATTTTCAAACCTTCCCAGACCGTGAATGCCGACACTGCGACAAGCAACGCTCCGGCTGCACGGCCGGCAAAGGCAGTCGCCCTGGGATTGGCGGTCAGCAAATCCCGGCTTCGCCCGGCGGTTATGGCAAGGCCTCCATAGACGGCAAATTGCGTCGCGACGGTCATGGCTCCCATGATGACGGCCTGTATCCACATCGGCCCGTAGTCCGGCTTCAGGAACTGCGGATAGACGGCAAAGATGAAGAGATAGGCCTTGGGATTGATCAGGCAAGTGACTGCACCCTGCCGGAAAGCCTTCCAGGCGGAGCGGCTGCCGGCAGGCCCCTCGCCGCCGACAGTGATGGAACTGCGCATCAGCGAATAACCGATGAAGGCCATGTAGGCGCCACCGGCAATCAGTAGCGGATTGAAGAGAATGGGCACGAAATGCATCAAGAGACCGATGCCGATAGCGCCGTTCACTGCGTGAACCGCGCCGCCAAGCATGATGCCGCCGGTTGCGGCAAGACCGCGACTGATGCCGCCAGCCAGGGAATTTGCGAGCACGAACAGCATGTCCATGCCCGGTACGATGATGATACCCAAGAGAAGAATGAAGAAGAGCCAGAGATTTTCTGCGTAACCCATGTCAGTTGCCTATCGTCCTCTCCGTCGAAGCGGGAGAGGAAATGATTGATTTTCAAATCGATAGAGGATCCTATAAATCGACCCAACTGACGGGGTGTTGTCAGTAGCCTTTATCGTCGGGACAAGAAATGCGCAAGGCGTCGCGCCTGTTCGAGATCATCCAGATCCTGCGGCTGGCAAAGAGGCCAGTGACGGGAGCCGATATTGCCGTCCAGCTCGAGGTGACGGTGCGCTCTGTCTACCGGGACATCGTAGCCCTTCAGGCGATGCGCGTGCCGATCGAGGGCGAACGCGGCGTCGGCTATATCCTGCGGCCCGGTTTCGACCTGCCGCCACTGATGTTTTCGATCGAGGAGATGGAGGCCATCGTGCTATCGCTTGCCCTCCTGGAGCGTACCGGCGACGCCGAACTGAAACAGGCCGCCAAGCGCGTGACCGCGAAGATCGCCGCCGCCGTGCCGCCGCCATTGCGCCAGACCCTCGATGCCAATGCGCTGCATGCCTGGGGTTTTGCAGCCCCGTCGGCATCCGCAACCGACCTGGCACTCGTCCGCCGAGCCATCCGTGACGAGGAAAAGCTCGAGCTTGCCTATCGCGACGAACTTGGGCGGGCAACGGAGCGCGTCATCCGACCGATCGCACTGATTTATTATGCGGAGGCCGCCAATATCGTCGCCTGGTGCGAGTTGCGCCAGGCAATCCGCAACTTCCGCAGCGACCGGATTGAGGATTGCCAACCGACCGGCCTCTTGTTCAAGGGCGAAGGCGATGGCCTCCGGCAGATCTGGGTGAATGGCTGGCAGACGAACAAAGCTGCCACGATCACCTGAGATGTCGTTGAGCATCAGCCGCAGAGCCTAATACTGCAAGATCATGTGCCCATACCCGCGTGTCCAGATCGCGGGAAAGACGTAATACGGATGGCTGCAGAGCAAGCATCAGCGCAGCGTTAGAGTTCTGTCGATTTCGCGCCCGAAGCCGGTGATTTCGAGACGATCCTCATAAACCGAGACAATCGCATAGGCACTCGTATCTTCAGTATCGACCATGCCCTTGAAATTGACGAAGTAAGTGCCGTCAGACACACCGAAATTACCGGCGTGATTGTGGCCGTTGAAATAAGCGACGACGTGGTCGTGCCCGGCCAGAAGCGAGAGCATCCGCTCGCTGTTCAAGGCGTTGTGGCCGTTGTCCGGGAAGATCGGATAATGGTTCATGACGACAACCTTCTCGCCTGCCGCCTTCGCTTCCTGCAATTTCTCGGCAAGCCAGTCGAATTGCCGATCGCCGATCGCACCGTTCCAGCGCTTGCCGTTGGGCGCGCCGAGAGCGTCCAGCGCTGTCATCATTTCCTTGGCCGCCAAACGTCGAGGGTCTCCCTCCGGCGGAGCGAAGACACTGATCTCGTTGCCGTCGAGCGCAATGAAGCGGTAGCCGGAATGGCTGAAATCGTAGTAGGCGGACGGCATGCCGACCCGCGCGGGCACGTGGCCGAGGTGTTCGGATGCAATTGCGAAATCATGGTTGCCGAGCAGGAAGTGCTTGCGATGACGCAGCGCCTCATAAACCGGCAGGATCGCGTCAAAACTCTTCCATTCGCGATCGATGATGTCGCCAAGCGTCACGACGAAGGCGAGATCGTGCCGGTTGAATTCCTGTATCGCCGAGCGAAGCTTGGCAACACTGTTCGCGGGATAGCGATTGAGGGTCAGATTGGGCTCGAGATCGGCAAATTGCGGATCGGCGACGACACCAAAGCGGAAGAGCGGTGCTGACGGCATTCAGCCTCCATGAGCGGCCTCCCTGGGACGCCAGGCGACCCACGGATACATCAATATGGCTGACGATAAGAAAACACCCGACGTCGTCAAGACGCCGGGTGCGAAAGCCAGCCTGTACGGCAAACCTTACTTCGTAGCGGCTTCGTAGCGCTCCAGGACGTAGTCCCAGTTGATCAGGCTATCGATGAAGGCTTCGAGGTACTTCGGACGCAGGTTGCGGTAGTCGATGTAGTAGGAGTGTTCCCAAACGTCGACGCCGAGGATCGGGTTGGCGCCATGAACGAGCGGGTTTTCGCCGTTCGGGGTCTTCGAGATTTCGAGCTTGCCGTTCTTGACGGAAACCCATGCCCAGCCCGAGCCGAACTGCGTAGCACCGGCAGCGGCGAAATCGGCCTTGAACTTGTCATAGCCGCCGAGATCGGAATTGAAGGCAGCTTCGAGCTTGCCCGGCAGCTTGTTGCCGCCGCCACCCTTCTTCATCCACTTCCAGAAATGGATGTGGTTGTAGTGCTGGGCAGCATTGTTGAAGAGGCCTGCATTGGTGCCGAAAGACTTCTTCACGACTTCTTCGAGCGACAGATCGGAAAGACCTGCTTCGGCAGCGAGCTTGTTGCCGTTGTCGACATAGGCCTTGTGGTGCTTGTCGTGGTGATACTCGAGCGTCTCACGCGACATGAACGGCGAAAGGGCGTCGTAATCGTAGGGAAGTGCAGGCAATTCGAAAGCCATGGTCATATCTCCTCTTGGCAGAAAATTGCGGTCGGCAGGTGACCGGAACATAGGAGCGGTCGCCAGGAAGAGCAACCGCCGACATGCCAAAAAAGTTGCAGACGAGAGCAAAAATTGCCTTATTTTCAATTGGGTATAGCATCTACTTAGAAACTTACCTTATTGAATGTAACGGCATTGACCTATATGCCATGACACTTGGATAGAACATCGACAAACAGGGTCGCCGAGGCTAGTTTCGCCCGATCTTGCCATGCCGAGGACTGCCCGTGACGATAGCCTGCCTGCACACAGCCGAGAGCAACATCGCCGTCTACGAAGCCGCGGCGAAGGCACTCGGGCTGCCTGCCGGTATATTGCGCCATCATGTGCGCGCCGATCTCTTGCTTGCCGCCGAAAAGGTGGGGCGTTTGACGGACGAGATTTCAGCGGAAACGGCATCGCTGCTGCTACATTTGGCCGAAGATGCCGACGCCGTCGTGCTCAATTGTTCGACGCTCGGGCCGGCAGCGACAAAAGCGGCACCGGACGCGGCGGCACCAATTGTTCGCGCGGATGCGATGCTTGCCGAAGAGGCCGTCAGGGCCGGCGGCAAGATCGTCGTCCTGTGTACGGTGGAAACGACACTCGCGCCGACGACGGCGCTTTTCCAGACAGCGGCGAAGGCGACAGGTGCCGAGATCGAGGTTCGGTTGGTGCCAGGCGCCTGGGCGCAGTTTCGGGCGGGTGATCTGTCTGGTTATCTCGCCTCGATCGCCGATGCCGTCCAGGCGGCTTACAGCGAAGGTTCCGACACCATCGCCTTCGCGCAGGCGTCCATGACCGATGCAGGGCGTCTTCTGCCGGAAGGCTATCGGCAACCGATGAGTGGCCCGGTGACCGCGCTTGCGTCAGCCATGGCCAAGATTGGGCGCTAGTCGTTACAGGTTTCGGCCGAAATAGACGTTCACCTCCGCGATGCGATCACCGGCAAAGCGGATCAACTCGACATTGCGGAAGCTGCCGCCGTCCATCTTCTCGGCGCGATAGCCGACAATCACCTCGTCGCCATCGGCCAAAAGGTGTTCGATATGAATGTCGCGGAAGGCCTTTTCCTTCGGCCAGCATTGTTCGAAGTAGCTCTTCCGGTCGATATGATCGTCGCGCGGGCTGGAAAAGGTGAAATCCGGCGTCAGCATCGCATCCACGATCTCGGGGCGCTGCGCCAGATAGGCGACAAAGAGGCGCTTGACCGTGTCGCAGCGGGCATTTTCCAGAGAGTTCGTCATGCGTCTCCTCCTTGGTAGGCGGGCGGCTTAATGTCCGCCCAACATATACCGATTGCAAAATGCAATCAGTTAATAACATAAGGTGAGCGAACCAACAAGGCGGTTTGCAGACTTGGCATTGCCTTGGACGTGGTCCAAACTCTGCGCCAACCCCATCGAAGCAGGAAGCCGTCGCCGTGTCCGAGGCTCATCATCACATGTTGGAAAAGCTGCGCCGCCTGGCGGCAAAGGATAACCGCCCGGCAGTCGCGCCGACCGGTGTCGGCAGCTATTCGACGCTTTTCACTTTCGTCACGCGCGAACGCGAGCGCATTGCCGGCTCGGCCTTTTCTCAGGTCTCAATCGTCGCCGTGCTCGAAGGTTCCAAGGAAATCGTCAGCATGGGGCGACAGCGGCACTTTTCGGCTGGCACCGTGATCGTGCTGCCGGCCGGCTGGAGCGGCGATGTCGTCAACGACCCCGATCCGCAGACGGGCGTCTATCGCGCGATCTTCATCACCTTTCCCGAGGAATTGACGCGACGGGCGGCAAAGGCCTTTCCGCCCGCCCAGATCGCTACGCAGGCGGAGTTGCCGCTTGATTCATTGCTGGCAGCGGCCATCACCCACGCCGGGGAAGGCATTGCTGAGGGCAACATGCCGATTTCGCTGATCGAGCACAGGCTTCTCGAAATTCTGATGGTGCTCGGAATGCGCGGCACGTTGCCCGGCTCGCCCGAGACCACAGCCGAAGCGGTACGGGCGCTGGTGCGCTGGCAGCCGGATCGCTCCTGGACTGCCGATCTCATTGCCGCCGAACTCGGCACCAGCAATGCAACCTTGCGCCGCCGTCTGTCGCGCGAAGGCACGGCATTGCGCGATGTTCTCGCAAGCGAGCGTGTGGCCCTGGCAACGACCCTTCTTGTGGAGGACGGGCTGTCGCTGCGCGAGGCGGCCCTTGCCACTGGCTATCGCTCGCCACGCCGCTTTGCCGATCGGCTTCGCAGCGCGTGAGCGTTTCCTGCCGCATTTTGAGCGTTTGCGTACGCAGTCGCCCGGTTCAGATTTGTTAGACCCTGTCCTCGAAGGCTCACAGGAGCCGCAACATGAAAGGGCAACATCATGAAATCCATGCTCAAGGTTCTGAACGCCATCGTCATCGCAACAGCCGTCGCCACGCCGGCGCTTTCGGCCGATCTCAAGGTGACCTTTGCGAAGAGCAATGGCCGTATGCTGCTGCCGGAAAATGCCTCCTGCATTTCGACGGTTTCAGACAAATCGGCGCCGGGACCGAACAAGAGCCTTGGCGTCTCATGGTCGAAGGGGCCAAAGGGAACCCGCTCCTATGCGGTGACCATGGTCGATCCAGACGTTCCAACCGATTTCTCGCTGTTCAACAAGGCCGACAAGACCATTCCGAAAGACTTCAAGCGAATGGAATTCGTCCACTGGGTGCTGGCCGACATCCCGGCATCGCGCACCAGCCTTGCCGAAGGTACGGATGGAAGCGGCCCCTCCTCAAGCGGCCTGCCGCTCGAGCGCACGGACTACGGGCGCCGCGGTCAGAACGGAGCCGGCGGCGGTAATTTGAAGAACGGGCCGCATGGCGGCTACATGGGCGCCTGCCCGCCCTGGAATGACGAGCGCATTCACAGCTACCACGTCACTGTCTTTGCGCTCGACGTCGACCAGCTGAAGCTTCCCGATCTCTTCACCCGCGCCGACCTCATCGCCGCTGCGAAGGGACACATCCTGGCATCGGGCAGCCGGGAACTGTTTTACACATTGAATGCAAAGGCCGAGAAATGACCGAGACGAGATGGGATGCAGCCGCACCGGCCGAGCCGGAAACCGCACACTGGATGCGGAATATGATCATCTGCCTCGTCGGTTCATTCACGACGATCGTGGCGATGACGCTGCTGCTCCCCTTCCTGCCACTCTACGTCGAGGAACTCGGCGTCAGCGACAAGGCCGCGATCGTGCAATGGTCCGGCATCGCCTATGGCGCCACCTTCTTTGCCGCCGCTTTCGTCGCGCCGCTCTGGGGGCGGCTCGGCGACATCTACGGCCGCAAGCTGATGCTGATCCGCGCCAGCCTCGGCATGACGGTCGCCATCTCGCTGATGGGCATGGCCGGCAACGTCTGGCAACTGGTGGCACTGCGGCTGTTCACCGGCCTTGCCGGCGGCTATGCCTCGGGATCGATGGTGCTGGTGGCGGCGCAGACGCCGAAGCACCGCTCGGCATGGGCGCTGGGCACACTGTCCGCCGGCATCATGGCCGGCAATCTCGTCGGGCCGCTGATCGGCGGCGCGCTGCCACCAATTATCGGCATTCGCGGCACCTTCCTGCTGGCCGGCGGCGTGATCTTCTTCACCTTCCTGGCGACGACGTTCCTGATCAAGGAGGAGAAATCCACGGCACGGAAGAAGGCCGCGAAGGCAAGCGGTAGCTGGGCCTCCATTCCGGATAAGCGTCCGGTCATCGCCATGCTGTCGCTCGGTCTGCTTTTGATGCTCGCCAACATGTCGATCGAGCCGATCATAACCGTCTATGTCGCGCAATTCGTCGCGGACGCCAACGTGACGATGGTGTCGGGCGTCGTCATGGCCGCTGCGGCGCTCGGCAGCATCCTGTCGTCCTCCTGGCTCGGCAAGCTTGCCGACCGCATCGGCTACTGGAGCGTCATCATGGCGGCCCTTGCCGTCGCGGCGCTGCTCTTGATACCGCAGGCTTTCGTGACCTCGGCCTGGCAGCTGATCGGCTTGCGCTTCCTGATGGGCGTGGCGCTCGGGGGGCTCCTGCCCTGCATCACCGCCGTCATCCGGCACAATGTTCCCGATGCGGCGACAGGTAGCATCCTCGGCCTTTCCATCTCGTCGCAATATGTCGGCCAGGTGGCAGGCCCTGTGATGGGCGGCTTTGTCGGCGGCCATATCGGCATGCGCGCCGTCTTCCTCGGCACCTGCGTGCTGCTGGCTATCGGCGCCGTTTATTGTTGGTGGGTGAGCCCGAAGAAGGAAGCGCAATAGCCTTTCTGCCCTCACCTTCGACTTAGGACACTTCGGGTAGAATCGCGGCCTAATCTCCGCGATTCTATCCAGGTCATATTGAGCTCAAACGCGCTTTTGGTATTCTCTTGCTATCGGTAGTTGAGGAGATCCGCCATGGCACTTCCAAGCTTTGAAACCGAGCGACTGCTCCTCTTTCCCCGGACCATGGCCGACCTTCGCGACTGCATTACGATGGATCGCGACCCGGATGTAACGCGCTTCATCCCAGGCCCGTGGCACGACTTGGATGCGCACCGAACCTTTGTGGAAGGTCGAATAAAAGCGAATTTCGGCGACGGACTGGGTTATTGGTCCATCCGCGCCAAGGAAAACCCTGAACAGTTCCTCGGTTGGATATTGCTCATACCTGCCGACGCGATCGGGCCTGATATCGAGATCGGGTGGCGGTTAAACAGGCATGCCTGGGGCAAAGGCTATGCAACCGAGGCAGCATCGCCGGTTCTTGCCCATGCTTTCCAGACACTTGAACTCGACCGAGTCATCGCCGATATCGCTCCTGGAAACGCGGCATCCATCCGCGTCGCAGAGAAGCTCGGCCTGTCGCAGCTACGCCAAACGACATATCGCGACGAGCCCTTTGCCTCCTACAGCATGACAAGGGCTGCCTTCGAAGCCGACACCGCGAAGCAATGATCCAATCGCCTCGGTGGTCGACGGCCGCTTACTCTTCGCTAGCGCTGCGGCCGTGCGCCCAGTTCATGTAGAGCTCCAGCGCCTTGCGAGCGACCGGCCCTTCCTGAAACTCGCGATCATCCAGGCGCTTGACGCCGACCACCTTGGAATAGTTACCGGTCGTGAACACCTCGTCGGCAGCCTTGAACTGCTCGACGGTGAGCGTTTCCTCACGGACGTCAAAGCCTTCCTGGCGCAGCAGGCCGATGACGCGGGCGCGAGTGATGCCGGCAAGGAAGGTGCGGTTGGCGATCGGCGTGTAGACGATGCCGTCCTTGACCATGAAGACGTTGGATGCGGCGGTTTCCGCGACGTTGCCGTTCATGTCGCAGACGAGCGCATTGTCGAAGCCGCGCTTCTTCGCTTCCAGAATCATGCGGCCGCTGTTCGGATAGAGCGAGCCGGCCTTCGCATCAGTCATCGCTGTTTCCGGCGACGGGCGGCGGAAGGGCGAAACAGTGAGCGTGATGCCGCCATTGCCGCCGAGCGGCGCTTCGAACAGGCAGAGCGCGAAACGCGTCGATTCCGCATCGACCGCGACCACGCTGCCCTGAGAACCATGCTCACCCCAATACATCGGCTTGATGTAGATCGGCGTCTTGCCGTCAAATTTCTTGATGCCTTCCCAGGCGAGCGCTTCGATCTCCTCAGCCGTCTTGATCGGCTTCAGACCCATGGCGACGGCGGAGCGGTTAATGCGCTGGCAATGCAGGTCGAGATCGGGTGCGATGCCATCGAACCAGCGCGCGCCGTCGAACACGGTCGAGGCCAGCCACATTGCGTGCGAGGTCGGCCCGATGAGCGGTGGATTGCCGGAGAGCCACTCTCCTTCGACATGGGTCCAGGTGGTGGCGCGGGGCGACGTATCGACGGACATGGTGGTTTCCTCTCTTCGAGCGGCTCCGCTTTTCACGGAATCTGTGAACCGCTCCATATTTTTGTTTTTACGCAATTCGGGACGGAAAACCGCTGCGCACTTTTCCTGGAATTGCTCTGATGGCGCAGAGCAAATAACCGCGCAATCTCGGGGTCAAGCAGAAACTGCGCAACAAAATCCATTTGCAACAAAGCGCCCGATACCGCATTCATAGCGCAATTTTCATGCGCCGAAACAACAACTTGACGAATGGGTTCATCAGGAAAAATGATGGGCCGTATTGACGGCAGGCAAACAGGGAGAACTCCGATGAAAGCGATGTACTACGAGTCTTTCGAGGCGACGCCTGAGATACGCAGCCTGCCGGACCCGACTCCGGGAGAGGACGGCGTGGTCATCGCCGTCGGCGCAACCGGACTCTGCCGCAGCGACTGGCACGGCTGGATGGGCCACGATCCGGATATCAAGCTGCCGCATGTGCCGGGTCATGAGTTGGCCGGCAAGGTGGTCGCGACGGGTCGAGGCGTCGTCCGTTTCAAGGTCGGCGATCGCGTCACCGTTCCCTTCGTCTCCGGCTGCGGCCATTGCGCCGAGTGTCATTCCGGCAACCAGCAGGTCTGCCCAAGCCAGTTCCAGCCCGGCTTCACCCATTGGGGTTCCTTCGCCGAATATGTCGCCATCGACTATGCCGACACCAATCTCGTTCACCTGCCCGAGACGGTCGACGATGCGACGGCGGCAAGCCTCGGCTGCCGCTTCGCCACATCGTTCCGCGCCGTTGCCGATCAGGCAAGGACACGGCCAGGCGAGTGGATCGCCGTTCATGGCTGCGGCGGCGTCGGCCTGTCGGCAATCATGATTGCGAGCGCCCTTGGCGCGAATGCCATCGCCATAGACATTTCCGACGAGAAGCTCGCCTTCGCCCGCGAATGCGGGGCGGTCGCGACCATCAATGCCGCTAGCGTGACTGACGTCAGCGAGGCGGTACGCGAGATTACCAAGGGCGGTGCCCATGTCTCGATCGATGCGCTCGGCCATCCCACCACCTGCTTCAATTCCATCAAGAACCTGCGACGCCGCGGCCGGCACGTACAGGTCGGCCTGATGCTCGGCGACTATGCGACGCCGCAAATTCCCATGGCGCAGGTTATCGGTCATGAGCTGGAAATCTATGGCAGCCACGGTATGCAGGCCTGGCGATACGATGCCATGCTCGACATGCTCGCCGCCGGCAAGATCGCGCCGCAGAAGCTCATCGGCCGCAGGATAAGCCTGGAAGAGGCTGTTCCGGCGCTTATGTCGATGGACAAGGCGGAAGGTAAGGGCATTGCTGTCATCACACAATTTTGAACCCTGCTCCTAAAGCGCGGAAAACATCAGGATTGACCTCCGTTTTGCGGTTCAACCGAACGATGAAGGCGCATTTTCGAAAAACTGTCATGCAATCGGGATAGACTCTTTCACCTAGTCCCCTTGCGCAAATGTCATTTCATGTCCAGATTGCCGCTCATGCCCGAAAGCGAGCCTTATAGTTCCTGCTCCAGGAAAGCCGGCCCGACAAATAGCGATCCGGATAGCGACGGCTGTACCAGCCGCGCGACGGCAATGGCGCGCGGCATCTTACTCGACAAACAGAAGGAAAGAATTGGCAGGCCGATTCCGGCTGGCGCCAAACTTGCGTATTGATGATCTTCGACTGGCTATCCGACCCGTCCGCCTGGATCGGTCTTGCTACCCTGATCGTTCTCGAGATTGTTCTCGGTATCGACAATCTCGTCTTCATTGCCATTCTCGCCGACAAGCTGCCGCCGCACCAACGCGATGCCGCGCGCATGATCGGCCTGGCGCTGGCCCTCATCATCCGTCTGGCGCTGCTGGCCTCCATTGCCTGGATCGTGACGCTGACTGCACCGTTGATCTCAGTCTGGGGCTATAGCCTCTCGGGCCGCGATCTCATCTTGATTTTCGGCGGCTTGTTCCTGCTGTTCAAGGGTACGATGGAGCTGCATGAGCGGCTCGAAGGACAGGAAGCGCAGGGCGAGAAGAAGCTTGTTCATGCCGTCTTCTGGCAGGTGATCGTCCAGATCGTGGTGCTCGATGCCATTTTTTCGCTCGACAGCGTCATTACGGCCGTCGGCATGGTGCAGGAGCTCTCCATCATGATGGTCGCCGTGATCTTCGCGGTCGGCGTCATGCTGTTCCTGTCGAAGCCGTTGATGGCCTTCGTCTCGAAGCATCCGACCGTGGTCATCCTCTGCCTCGGCTTCCTGATGATGATCGGCTTCTCGCTGATCGTCGAGGGCTTCGGCTTCCATGTACCGAAGGGCTATCTCTATGCGGCAATCGGCTTCTCGGTCATCATCGAGGCTCTGAACCAGCTCGCCCGCCGCAACAAGGAGCGGCTGATTACGCCGAGCAATATCCGCAATCGCACCGCCGATGCCGTGCTCGGGCTCCTCGGCGCCAAGCGGCCGCAGGGTGCGCTCGGCGAGCCAGTCGAGAAGAGGGCCGAGCAGGCCGTCAGCGAGGAAGTGTTCTCCACCGAGGAGAAGGACATGATCCACGGCGTGCTGACGCTTGCCGATCGTTCGGTCCGCTCGATCATGACGCCCCGCACCGACATCACCTGGCTCGACCTCGACAAACCGCGCGAGGAGCAGCAACGCCGCGTTATCGAGATGGGGCATTCGCGCTTTCCGGTCGTGCGCGGCAGCCTCGACGATTTCGTCGGCACTGCCAGCGCACGCGACGTCCTGCGCGATCTCATGGAAAAGGGCGAGATCGATCTGGAACGCTCGATCCGCCAGCCGCTCGCCGTGCACGAGAGCATCAACGTTCTCAAGCTCATGGAGCGGCTGCGCCAGACGAACCAGGCGATGGCGCTCGTCCTGGACGAATATGGCGAAATCGAAGGTCTGGTGACGACGACGGATCTCTTCGAGGCGATCGCCGGCGAATTCCCTGACGAAGAGGACGAGCGACTGACGATCGAAAAGAGCGAAGACGGATCGCTGACCGTCGACGGCTGGATCGACATTCGCCATCTCTCCAAACTGGTCGGCACCGATCTTGTCGACGAAACCGATCGCTACTCGACCCTTGCCGGTTTCATCCTGTGGGGCCTTGGCCATTTCCCGCACGAGGGGGAGCGCTTCAACTCCGGCCGACTGGCCTTTGAAGTGGTCAAACTCAATGGCCGAAATATCGACAAAGTGCGGATCCAACCGTTGGAATATGCAATCTAGAAGAGGATAGACTCATGGCATGGTCTGCTGGCCAGTACGTGAAATTCGAGGATGAGCGCACGCGCCCGGCGCGGGATCTCTTGGCGCAGGTGCCGTTGGCAAGCGTCGAGCGAGCGATCGACCTCGGTTGCGGCCCAGGCAATTCGACCGAACTGATCGTCGAGCGATACGGCGCCACTAACGTCTCCGGTCTCGACAGCGACGACAACATGCTGGAAGCGGCGCGCAAGCGCATGCCCGGCACAGTCTTCGCCAAAGCCGATCTTGCAGGCTGGCACCCCGAGGGGCCAGTCGACCTGCTCTTTGCCAATGCCGTGTTCCAGTGGCTGCCGAACCATCTCGATATTCTCGACCAACTGATGGATAGCCTGAAGCCCGGCGGCGTGCTCGCCGTGCAGATGCCGGACAATTTGAACGAGCCGAGCCATCTCATGATGGAGGAAACCGGCAAGAGCGGTCCATGGAGCGAGACTTTTGCCAAGAAGAGCGTGCGCCGCAATCCCCTCCCCGCGCCTTCGGTCTATTACAACAGATTGATCGGCAAATCGGCTCGGGTCGACATCTGGCACACCAACTACAACCACGCGCTGGAAAATGCGGCTGCGATCGTCGAATGGGTCAAGGGCACAGGCCTGCGCCCCTATCTCGACCATGCGGGCGCCGAGCATCGCGATGCCTTCACCGCCGAATATCTGAAACATATCGAGAAAGCCTATCCGCCGCTTGCCGATGGCAAGGTGCTCTTGCGCTTCCCCCGGCTCTTCATGATCGCCGTTAAGAAGTAGGATACTCCTTCCCCCGAAGTCTGCCGACGGCGGTAGTCGATCCCATCGACAACCGCCGTCGGCGCGCGCTAGAACATCAGTAGCCAAAGCTGAAACGGCAATAGCTCCGAGGAGATAGCCGATGTCGTCCAAAAGCCCCCTTTATGGCAGACGCAAGGAGAAGCGCTCATGACTACCCCCGACGTCGCACCCGCCCCGGCACTGACATTCGTGATCTTCGGTGCCGCCGGCGATCTGACCCGGCGCCTGCTCATCCCGACCCTGATCAACATGACCCGCAGCGGGCTTGTTGGAGAGGATCTGCACATCCTCGGCATCGGCATTGAAGCCGGCGGCGTGGACATGCTGCTGGAGCGGCTGGAAGCCTTTCTCAAGACCTCCGGCGACATGGACGATCCGCAGCGTCAAGCCGCATGGCAGAGCCTGCGCAAACGCATCAGCTATATCTCCGGCGATTTCACCCAGAACGCCGTCTACAAGCAGATCGCCGATCACCTCTCGAGTGCTCCGAGCGCCAATGCGGCTTTCTATTTCGCCGTGCCGCCGCAATTCTTCGGCGATATCGCGGAGAAGCTATCCGAAAACGGGCTGATGAACGAGGCGACCGGCGCCTTCCGCCGCATCGCGATCGAGAAGCCTTTCGGCCATGACCTCGCCTCGGCACAAGCCTTGAATGCGCGGTTGCTGAACCATGTCGACGAAAGTCAGATCTATCGCATCGACCATTTCCTCGGCAAGGAAACCGTCCAGAACATCATGACGACGCGCTTTGCCAACATGATGATCGAAGCCTTGTGGAACAACAACTATATCGACCACGTGCAGATCACGGCGGCGGAGCTGGTGGATGTCGGCACGCGCGGCAAGTTCTACGACGCGACCGGTGCTCTGCGCGACATGGTGCCGAACCACCTCTTCCAGCTGCTTGCGATGGTGGCGATGGAGCCGCCAAACAGTTTCGACGCGGAATCGATCCGCAACGAAAAGGGCAAGGTGCTGAAAGCCCTGCGCGCCTATTCGCGCGAAGAAGCCGCCCAAAACGGCGTGCGCGGTGTCTACACGGCTGGCCCGATCGCCGGCCGCGATCTGCCGGCCTTTACGCAGACGCCGGATGTCTCGCCCGACAGCAACACCGAAACCTTCGTGGCGCTGAAGCTTCTCGTCGACACATGGCGCTGGGCGGGTGTGCCCTTCTATCTGCGCACCGGCAAGGCGATGAAGGCGCGGGATACGGAAGTCGTCATCACCTTCCGCCAAGTGCCCTTCGCACAATTCCCCCGCCACGGCACCCAACCGGAGCTGCCTCCGAACAGGCTGATCATCCAGGTTCAGCCCGACGAAGGGCTGGATATGGAAATCTCGATCAAGTCGCCGGGACTGGTGCTGAAAACGGCGCCGGTTTCGCTCGACTTCCGCTATGCCGACAGTTTCGACATCGGTAAGCAGACCGGCTACGAGAGCCTGTTCTACGAACTTTTCGTCGGCGACCAGACCCTCTTCCAGCGCGCCGACGGCATCGAGGCAGGCTGGGCGGCTGTGCAGCCCTTCCTCGATCTCTGGGCAGAAGGCGGCAAACCAGACCCCTACGCTCCCGGCAGCTCAGGCCCGGCGTCTGCCGACGAACTCATCGAACGCGACGGCCGCAAATGGCACCAGATCGACGGAGCATCGAGCGGCAAGAGGGTTTGAAGCTGAGAGGGCGGATATAATTGATGCCGCTCTCGTCATGCCAACAAAAAGCCCCGCGAAAGTATCGCGGGGCTTTTTTGTTATCGGTAACGGCACCGACTAGATGAACTGGCTGAGGCCGGGAACGGAATTCACCACCTGGTCGACGACATCGTTGCCGGCATACTGGCGGGCAGTCGCGACGGTTTCCTTGGCGAGTGAGGTGATGTCGCCCATGCCGAGGCCGGTGCTCATCAGCTGCTGGCCAAGGCCCATGATTCCACCGCCGGCGCCAACCGCGCTCAGCAGGCCGCCGAGAAGGCCGCCGCCACCCGAGGCATCACCGCCGTACTGAGCAACCAGATCGGTTGCGCCGGGGAAGGATTCGATCATCTTGGTAACCGGACCTTCCGGAGCTTCGCGTTGCAGGAAGCCGAGAATCATGCCGACGGCCCTCTCCGCGAGGTCGGGAGCGATGCCGGCTTTGGTCGCGATCTGATCAATAACTTCGTTCACTGTGGCCTCCTGCCTTTACGACGTTAACGTCAACGTAACTCAATGAAGCAACCGACACAAGCCGCGCCGGGCGCCGTCATTCTACCAGAAGCGGAACCCTGACGCGAATGGTTGTCCCCCTTCATTCGAGTTCTTATAAGAGTGTCAGGACAAATCGATGAATGGCCCTTACAGCCCCCAAAAGGCTGCTGTGCCGCCGCCCTAGAACCGGATGATTTTGGATCGAAAAGATCCAAAATCATCCGGTTCTAGAATCAAATAGGTAGAGCATGCTGTCGTCCGAAAACCGATGACACTTTTCGGCATCATGCTCTAAGGGAGACGACACCATGCCGCAGCAGGACGGACAGATTTTCGTCGGCGCCAGCCGCAATCCGGATGAAAGCATCAACAAGGACGAGTTCCTGACGCTGAAATTCGGCAACCGCCACGGCCTCGTCACCGGCGCCACCGGCACCGGCAAGACGGTGACGCTGCAAGTGTTGGCGGAAGGCTTTTCCAAGGCTGGCGTGCCGGTCTTCTGCGCTGATATCAAGGGCGATCTCTCCGGCATTGCAGTCAAAGGCGAGCCCAAGGATTTCCTTTTGAAGCGCGCCGAGGAAGTCGGCCTGTCCCCTTATGAATTCGATCAGTTTCCGGTCATCTTCTGGGATCTCTACGGCGAAAAGGGCCATCGTGTTCGCGCAACCATCGCCGAGATGGGGCCGCTGCTTCTGGCGCGCCTGATGGATGCTTCGGAGGCGCAGGAGGGCGTGCTCAACATCGCCTTCAAGATCGCCGACGAAAATGGCCTGGCGCTGTTGGATCTCAAGGACCTGCAGGCGCTGCTGAACTATATGGGCGACAATGCCAGCGAGCTTTCCAGCAAATACGGCCTGATCTCGAAATCGTCAGTCGGCTCGATCCAGCGTGCGATGCTCGTGCTGGAACAGCAGGGTGCAGAAAACTTCTTCGGCGAGCCTGCACTGAAGATTTCCGACATCATGCGGGTCAGCAACGACGGCTACGGCCAGGTTTCCGTGCTTGCGGCCGATAAGCTGATGATGAACCCACGGCTCTATGCAACCTTCCTGCTGTGGCTGCTATCCGAACTGTTCGAAGAACTGCCCGAGGTGGGCGACCCGGAAAAGCCGAGGCTGGTCTTCTTCTTCGATGAAGCGCACCTGCTCTTCAACGATGCGCCGAAAGTGCTGATTGAGCGCGTGGAGCAAGTGGTGCGCCTGATCCGCTCCAGGGGCGTCGGCGTCTATTTCGTCACGCAGAACCCGCTCGACGTCCCCGAAACCGTGCTGGCCCAGCTCGGCAATCGCGTACAGCATGCCCTGCGCGCTTATACACCGCGCGAGCAAAAGGCCGTGCAGACGGCCGCGTCCACTTTCCGGCCCAACCCCGCCTTCAATTGCGCTGAAGTCATCACTACGCTTGGCACCGGCGAGGCGCTGGTTTCGATGCTGGAGGGCAAGGGCGCGCCATCGATCGTCGAACGCACGCTGATCCGGCCGCCCGCCGGCCGCATCGGCCCGCTCAATGATGCCGAACGTCGGGCCGTCATGCATGCCAGCCCGGTTGCAGGCATCTATGATCAGACGATTGACCGTGAATCTGCCTACGAAATCCTGACGGAGCGGGCGCGCAAGGCTTCCGAGCAACAGAGTGGCAGCGCCGGCGACGGCTGGACGCTTCCGGGCTTCGGCGGAGACAGCAATAAGCCGGCTGGCCGTGGCCGCTCGGGCTATCAGCGTGAGACAATCCTTGAAGCAACGATGAAAAGCATGGCGCGCACGGTCGCAACGCAAGTCGGCCGTGCCATCGTCCGCGGCATCCTCGGCAGTTTCAAGCGGTAGAAGATCCGCCTCCCCCTCGAGGGGGAGGTCGCAATAGAGCCACAGGTAGGGGTGATACGCCGCAAACTTGGAGATCACCCCACCCCGGCCCTACGGGCCGCCCCCCCTAAGGAGAGGGTAAAGATCAGCGCACCGGCGCGACGAGCGAGAAGAACGCTCCCTGGGGGTCGGTCGCCTGGACGATCCAGCTGCCGCCGGGGACTTCCATCGGGCCGTTGACGATAGCGCCACCACCTTCGCCAATACGGGTGATCGCGGCGTCGATCCCAGGAACGTTGATATAGAAATTCCAGGCGGCCACCGGCATTTCCGCCGGCTTGGTCATGATGCCGCCGAAGTCGCGATCGTCGATCTTGAAAATCTTGTACTTGCCCATCGGCCCCATGTCGAAATCGGAACTCAGCTCCCAACCGAACATTTCGCTATAAAAATCGAACGCCTTCGGACCGTCGCCGGAATAGAGTTCATGCCAGCCGAAATATCCCGGTGTCCCAGGGGCCGCAGGCTCCCAGTCCTGGCCCGGCAGCGGCGTGAACAGGCAGAAGGCCGCCCCATAGGGATCGGAAACGACGGAGAACCGTCCGACGCCCGGAATATCCATCGGCTGGCGGTAGACCTTGCCGCCTTTGCCAACCACCGTCTTGGTCGCTTCGTCGACATCGGGAACGCCAATATAGCCGGTCCAGCAGGGTGGCGTGCCCATGGCCTTCGCCTCCTCCGGCAGGATCATCAGACCAGCAACCGGGCCTGCCCCGGCGCTGAATAACGTGTAATCCATTCCGACCTCGGGCATGCCGGCATCTGCAGCATCCCAGCCGACGACCTTGCTATAGAAGGCCTCGGCCGCCTTCATGTCCGTCGTCATCAGTTCGTACCAGACAAAATAACCCTTCTCAGCCATGGTAGCTCTCTCCCTATTATGATTGTTAAAGTGTCCGTCCCATCCGGAGCCGACTGTCGGCGCAGGCTCATCATCGCCGATCAACGTGATGACGAAGCGATGGTCTCTCACCTCCCTCGCCGGCCGTTAGCACGGCTCAGATGTTAGTTAGGCACGAAATATAATATTTCGACCCCTGCTCCCGGCGACACGCATTCGGCCGCCTCACCACGCGTCAATCACAGCAGGAATGTGTCTTCGCCGCGTGCTCGTATTCGTCGTGGCGACGCACGAAGTTCATCGTGCTGGTTTCATTGCGTCCCTTGGGCGCTCGATCGAGGATCATCAGCGTGCCGATCAACTCCTCGGGCCCGCGTGCGTAACTCGAATAGGTGTGGAAGATATTACCGGCTTCGTCCTTGTAGAATGAGCTGAGGCCGGGAAGCTCGTCAAAGCCTTCGGCGGCATCCATCGGCGTGAAGTTGTAGTCAATTACCTCGCCGGCAAGCTGCTCCTTCGAAAAGGAAACGTGATAGTCGAAGTTGAAGTCGTTGGCGAAGGACGACACCCATGGGAAATTCCAGCCCATGCGTTTCTTATAGGCTTCCACCTTCTGCAGCGGCGCGCGGGAGACAGCAACCAGAGTAACGTCGTGGTTGTTGAGATGCGGCAGCGCGCCATCGAAATGGTCAGCGAGGAAGGAGCAACCGGTGCATCCGGCGTCCCAATCGGGGCCGAGCATGAAGTGATAGATGATCAGCTGGCTGCGGCCGCCGAAGAGATCGGCGAGTGTCTTCTTGCCAGTCGGCGTATCAAAGACATAGTCCTTATCCACCCTGACCCAGGGCAAGGCCAAACGCTCCGCATTGACGTGATCGCGCAAATGCGTTGCCTCTTTCTCCTTGGCGAGCAGTTGGCGACGGGCTTCCAGCCACACTTCCCTGGAAACGATCTGGTTCATGGTGAAGCGCCCTCCTCCGGCGACCTTAACACCCCAAAATCTTGACAAATACATTGATATCAATGTTAATGAGGCATGTCAAATACGATACAAGTCCCCTTCGAAACCACCCTGCTTGTGCGAGACACCTGCTTATGCCTGCATGTGCAGCGTGCCGCACGCGCCTTGGCTCGTCGCTTCGATGAAGCGCTGAGACCATTTGGACTGACCAATGGCCAGTTTTCCCTGATGATGTCGCTGAATAGACCGATGCCCGCCTCGATGGGCTCAGTAACGACGCTGCTTGCCATGGACCAGACAACACTGACAGCCGCATTGAAGCCGCTGGAACGGCGCGGATGGGTCAGCATCGTGCCCAATCCAAACGATCGGCGCGCCCGGCTTCTAAGCCTCACCCCGTCAGGCAAGGCGGCGCTTGCCGCCGCGGTGCCGATCTGGAAGGTGACGCATGCTGACTTCGAAGAGCGCCTTCCCGAAGGCAATGGCGACAGGTTGCGCGGCGATCTGGCGGCTTTGCTGTAGACGACCCGCGTTCCCTGCGTGTCGAAGCGTTCCGGCCAGAGAACCGCAGCGCAGTTTTCCTATATCAGCTCTATTGCAGCAACCGGGGATCGGCGCCGAAATCCTGCCTCTCGAAACCGATGCGGCGCCTGGGAAATTCGCAGAGCGCCTGCACGCCTGAGCGCGACAACCGAATGCGCCAGGTCTGGCGCTCCACCGGCTCGCGTGCTGCGAAGGCCTTTGCAGTCAAGAGTGCGATGTTTCGGCCACCCCGAGGATCGCGAACCGAACGATAAAGGATCGCCTCGATACCTCCGGCACGCGCCGCTTCCGCCAGCGACTGACAGGCTTCATAATCGACCGGATCGGTCCATTGCTGGCGATCGCGATCCAGTGGCGGCCTCGTCAGGTCAAGAGCGTCCCTGGTGGCGATTGCCGCGGCAAAGGCCGTATATTCCGCCGCGTTGGCAGGCAACGGCGTATCCGGGGAATCGCGGAAGAAGAGCAGCCGGTAGAAGCTCATCTCCGCAAGAGCCGTCTCCACCTGTTCCGAGGCGTAGAAGACGCCGAGGGTCCGCCCCGCCCGGCGAAAACGGGAACCGTGTGGATAGATCGCGCCATAACGAAAGGGCGTCGCAAGCAGATAGTCGAGACCGGTACATTCCGGCGGCAAGCGCGGCTTGCTCTCGTCGAGCAGACGCTCGAGCAGATCCTGCTCTTCCAGATTGTCCACCAGTTTCAGCGTCGAAACCTGATGCTGCGATTCCACCAGTCGCCAGTAACGACCGGAAATAGCCGTCGCCTCAGACGAGAGCGCGGCGGGCGTCCAGATAGGCAAGGACATCAGTCAAACCCGAAATCGAGGTGATTTTGTTCAGCGGCGCGGCGCCGAAGGCGAGGTTGTCGTTGCGCAGCCATTGCCGCGCCACCGTTTCGTCGCCACCGACAATCGCATCCAGCGAGCGGAAGAGACGGACAAAGAGCACGCCAAGCTCGAACGGCTTGCTATCGCGCTCGAGAAGATGATCCTGTCGCTTCATGCGCGACACCGTCGCCTCGGAAACCCCGATAATATCCGCAAGGATGCGTGCATTCACTCCCAACCGTTCGGCCGCATTGACCACCGCCTTGGTGATAACAAGCGCTTCGCCAGCGATTGGTTGACCTATTGCCTGAACTCTTGCCATGGCCATATCCTTTCCTTGGAAAATATATAGCACTTTTCTTGCAAAAGAAAAGGAGCAACAGATAGAACTGTCGCTCCTTTCGATAGAAGTGGCCTTTACCGGCCCCCATTCATTCCCGCTCAGACAACCGCGAACTGCACTTCAGTCGAGGTGCGCATGGCGTGGCTGTAAGGGCATACGATGTGTGCAGCGGCCGCAAGCTTTTCGGCCTCGGCCTTGTCCATGCCGGGAATATGAACAGCCAGCGACACTTCGATGCCGAAACCGGTGCCGTCTGCGCGCGGTCCAATGCCGACGGTCGCGGTGACCTTCGCATCTTCCGGAATCTTGACCTTCTGCTGGCCTGCGACAAATTTCAGGGCACCCAGGAAGCAAGCGGAATAACCGGCGGCAAAAAGCTGCTCGGGATTGGTACCGGTAGCACCGTCGCCGCCCAGTTCCTTCGGCACGGTCAGCGTGACGTCAAGGACGCCATTTTCGGAAACTGCATGGCCAGCGCGGCCACCGGTGGCGGAAGCTTTGGTCGTGTAGAGAATAGGCATGTCATGTCTCCCTTCGGTTTGGATGAGTTCTATATACAGCACGATTTAATCGTGCACAATATTTATTTTTTGCAATTTGATTTCGCACAGTGAATTTGTGACAATGGTGGCGACAAGAAAACGGCAGAGCAGCAATGACGGACAGCGCGGATGGGCAGACCATAATTCCCGATGAGGAAAAGCGGCTCGAAAGTCAGCTTTGCTTCGCCGTCTACAGCGCGGCACACGCATTCAACCGTGCTTACAAGCCCATCCTCGATCGCGTCGGCCTCACCTACCCGCAATATCTCGTCATGCTGGTGCTCTGGGAACGGGGCAGCCTTGCGGTCAAAACGATCGGCGAAAAACTGGATCTCGATTCAGGAACATTGTCGCCGCTTCTGAAGCGATTGGAGCAGGCTGGATTGATCGACCGCGCGCGCGATCCGAGAGACGAACGCCAGGTGATCGTTTCGTTGACGGAAAAGGGCGCCGGGATGCAGTGCCAGGTCGATGCGATCATGGGCGCAATCGGTCAGGCCACCGGTTGCGCAATGTCCGAAATCGCCGATTTGCGCGGACAGCTACAGAGGCTGAAAGCGAATTTGGCTGCCGAATGAATATGACGGCCCGTCAACAATCCGATGGATATCGGCAGGGACGCTCAATAGCGACGGGCGCCACATAAGGGCGCTCCGTCAGTTTTCGGTCGTGTGATCCTACGCCGTTACGAGGATCGGCGCGCGCTCAGGCACGCGATCGTAGAGATCGATGACATCCTGATTGAGCAGGCGAACGCAGCCGGACGAAACAGCCTTGCCGATAGAACGCCAGTCCGGATTGCCATGCAGGCGATAGAGCGAATCCTGCTTGTCTTCGAAGATGTAGAGCGCGCGTGCGCCGAGCGGGTTCTTCAGTCCCGGATCCATACCGCCGTTGGCGATGGAGAACTTGACGAGTTCCGGCTGGCGGGCAACCATCTCATCCGGCGGGTTCCAACGCGGCCACTTCTTGCGCCACTGAATGATGCCACGGCCCTGCCAGGCGAAGCCCTCGCGGCCGACGCCGATGCCGTAACGCATGGCTGTGCCACCCTGCTCGGTGACGTAGAGCATGCGCTGCGTGGTGTTGACGACCACCGTGCCCGGCGCCTCGCCGGTCGGGTCGACCACGCGCTGCCGGTAAAAGCGTTGATCGATCTGCTGGTAAGGAACGGCCGGAATATGGAAGCCGCCGTCATCCAGCGCCGCGTAGATCACGGCGGGATCTGGCTGCTCGCCGTCATAACTGGAAAACCAGCTACGGAACGGCCGAGGCGACCCGGTATATTGCACGGGGCTGACGATGGGCCCGCTGTTGACGGTGGAGGCACAGCTGGCGAGCGTGGAAGCGGCGCCGATGCCTACGAGGGTGAGGAAATTACGTCGGGATAGCGAAGAGGGAAGGCTCATGTCGACAGCATAGTTCCTGTTGATGAGGAAGCGAGAACCCGCAATACATAAGCTGATTCGGCTTCCCGAGAGGTTTGCAGAGACAGAGGTAAAACTAAAGAGCGCAGCCACACCCCGCTATCGCACTTATGCAACATCACGAAAATTTGTGGTAAAATGCCACTACAAAACGACGATTTCCGTCTTAGCAGGCACTCGGTTGTAGAGATCTATCACGTCCTGGTTGAGCATGCGCACACATCCGGACGAAGCTGCCCTGCCGATCGACTGCCAATCCGGAGTGCCATGGACGCGGTAAAGCGTATCCTTGCCATTCTGAAAGATGTAGAGAGCGCGCGCACCGAGCGGGTTCGTCGGCCCGGGATTCATGCCGCCGCGTTCAGCCGAGAGCGGCTTCATCTGCGGTTCGCGAGCGACCATTTCTGCCGGCGGCGTCCAGCGCGGCCATTTCTGCTTCCACTGGATCATGCCCCTGCCATGCCAGGCATAGCCGGCCGCACCCAAGCCCACACCATACCGCATGGCCTTGCCGCCCGGCTCGACGAAATAGAGGAAATGATCCCTTGTATCGACGACGATCGTACCCGGACGCTCGTTGGTCTTGTAGTCGACTTCCTGGCGCAGAAAGCGCGGGTCGATGCGCTTGTAGGGGATTGCCGGCAGCGTGAAATCGTCCTCGCTCTGCTGCGCATACATGGCCTGATGCACGGGATTGGACGTCGGCAAACCATAGGTCTGATGGAACTGCGTACGGAAGAGATCGCGCGACTGCGGCACCGGCTGCACCGGCAGGCGATGCACCCTCTGCGGATCGATGCCCTCCGGACGATAGAAGATCGGCGATGTCTCCTGCACGAACCGATCCGGATCGGTCGCGCCGGTATCGGGAATGATGCTGCAGGCGGACAAAATCGTCAAAGCGGCGGCAGCAAGCAGTCGGCGGGAAACGGGCAGCAGATCGGCCATCATCGGAAACCAGTTGAAAGACATATCGGATCGGCGACATGATGAACGGCGCGGCTGGAGCGAGGCTGGCGTCGGCGGCAAAGACATTGCGCGGATGGGCCAAACACCTGCTTTCGTCATGGGCAATGAAGCCGTCGCAAGATGGAGAGGCGCCGTGAATACAGGCCTCCCCGAATTCGGACACGATGTCACTGCCGCATTGCTTTACGATGCCGATGCAATCGGCAGGCCATCGTGCAATCAGCCAGGCTAGGCGGCCACACTTTCGAAAAACCGGATGCTCCGCTCGATCTCGCCCGGCAGCGCTGAATTGTGGCTACCCGGAACCGTCTCCATATCCATTTTCACGCCACCGGCAATCGCCCGCTTGGCAAGCAGGGCCAGCCGCGAGTCGAAATGGGCTTCTTCAGTGCCATGAAACAATTTCATCGGGCATCTGAAGCTGTGTGCGTAGCAGAGCGGCGAACGCATCTGGAATTCGCGTGGGTTCTTGGTGTTGAAACGAATATCCTGCGGGTAGCGGCTGAAGAAGGCATAGGCATCCGGATTGCCCGATATCGGCGCGGCCGCGCGGAAGCGCTTGGTCGACATCGCGGTCAGCATAGCGAGCGTGCCGCCGATACTGTGGCCTGCCAGGAACAGGCGGCGCGGATCGACCCCGGGCAGATGCCGCAGCCGGTTGGATGCCGCCAGCACGTCTGCAACCTCATCGTAAAAGCCGGAGAAATTGCCCCTTTGGCCGTTTTCACCGCGCATGGAGGGGATCATGACGACATAGCCAGCCTCGACATAGGGCTTCATCAGCTGCCAGTGCCCCTGGCCTATCGCGTTGCCGCCGTGAAGGAACAAAACAGCCGGTTTCGGCGTGCGTTCGCGCGTATACTTCGACACCCAGGAAACGAGTTCCAGTTCGCCACCAATACCGCTGCGATAGAAAAGCTGATCGGCGGTCGGCGGCGTCACCAGCGGCTCATAGATATCCGGTGCAGGTCCTTTGCTCAGCAGGTCCGTCCGAAACAGCCGGCGTTCCCGGCTATAGTTACCGGACAGGAGCGGCGGCGCATCCTCGGCCTTCTCCTCGGCAACAGTATTCTTGCTATCGGCAGGCTTGCCGCCGGTCGTGCTGTCGTCGGCGGCTCTTGCGATGTTCGGCGCAAAAAGCGCAGCGGCAAGGCCAGCAAGAACGCCGCGGCGATTGGGACGGAATGTGTTGTCGTCAGACGTGGTCATAGGCTGTGTCCAAATATCCCGGCGCAGTTCGAATCTGCACGGGTCGCAAGGCAAGGCCAACTCACATTGTAGTGAGGATTCGCCCTACTCTATTCATCGACAACGGGAGCCTTCGCGTCAATCATCGCGATCAAAGTTTCCAGCCTGTCGGCCTCATACGGCGGTTTGTCCGCCCGCAGCCGGGCGATGCGTGGAAAGCGCATGGCGACACCCGATTTGTGACGCGTGGAACGGTTGATGCCTTCGAAGGCGACTTCGAGGACGAAGCCGAAATCGCGGTCGGCACGCACGGCACGCACCGGGCCGAAGCGATCGACCGTATTGTTGCGCACGAACTTGTCGAGCACCTCCAGCTCGGCATCGGTGAAACCGAAATAGGCCTTGCCGACGGGCACGAGCTGCTCGCCCTCCGGCGTCGTCGCCCAAACGCCGAAGGTGAAATCGGAATAGTAGCTGGAGCGTTTGCCGTGGCCGCGCTGGGCATACATCAGCACCGCATCGACGTTATAGGGGTCGCGCTTCCACTTGAACCAAGGCCCTTTGGCCCGACCGGCAAGATAGGCGCTATCCCTGCGCTTGATCATCACGCCTTCGATCACCGGATCGGGTGGCGAAGAGCGCAGTCGGTCCAGCTCCTCCCATGAGGAAAAGTCGACCAGCGGCGAAAGGTCGAACCGGTCGTGCGGTGCGGCCTCGACAATCTCCATCAGCCGCTCGCGCCGATCGAGGAAGCCGTTGGCGCGGACATCTTCAGCCCCATCGAAGAGAAGATCGTAAGCGCGAATGAAGGCCGGAAACTCGCTCAGCATCTTGGCGGTAACGGTCTTGCGGTTGAGGCGCTGCTGCAGGTCGGAAAATGTGCGTGTCGGGCTGTTGGAACGCACGGTGCCGCCGACGAGCAGCTCGCCATCCATGACGCCTTCGAAGCTCATCGCATCGACAATGTCCGGGAAGGCGGCGGAAATATCGTCACCCGAGCGGGAATAGAGCTTGCTTGTCGCCCCGGAGCGCGAAAGCTGGACGCGAATGCCGTCCCATTTCCATTCGGCGGCGAAATCTTTCGGGTCGAGCCCGTCGAGATCACCTGACTCGACTGGGTTGGCGAGCATGACGGAATGGAAGATCGCCGGCGTCGCGAGTATAGGCCGCTCGCCCTTCCCTTCAAGCCAGTGGAAGAGGCTCTCATAGGGCGGCTGCAGGCCATGCCACAGCGTTTCGATTTCGGTCACATCCTTGCCGCTCAGCTCCGCGAGAGCTTGCTTGGCAAGCCGCGCCGAAACACCGATGCGCATCGCGCCCGTCGCAAGCTTCAGGAAGGCGAAACGGCCCGACGTATCGAGCTGGTCGAGCAGATCGCGGACGAAGCTGCGCACTTCGGTTCGCCCGAGCGCGTTCATGCGGCGCACGACCTCGCCGAGCTTCGGCTGTTCGCCAGGAAGACGCTCGATGTCGCTCTCCTTGTCCCAAACAAGCGAGATCGTTTCGGCGAGATCGCCGACATAATCGTAGGAATAGCGGAACAGCACCTCGTCCATGCGCTCGAGCACGAGTTCGCGCAGCATGGCCGGCTTGACGTTGCGCACCTCAAGCGTACCTGCAATGGCAGCCAGACCATAGCCACGGTCGGGATCCGGCGTATCGCGGAAATAGTCGGTCAGCAGCTTCAGCTTGCCGTTGCGGCTCGGCGTCAGCACCAGGCGGTCGAGAAGGTCGGCAAAGGCTTTCATCAATCGCCCTCGTCTTCATAGCCGATGAGATGCAGCGGCTTGGCGGTGATGCCTTGCAGCTCGCACCAGCGCACCAAGGCCTCTTCGCGTCCGTGGGTGACCCAGACCTCGCTCGGCTTCAGATCGGAGATCGTCTCGGTCAGCTCCGGCCAGTCGCAGTGATCCGATATGACTAGGGGCAACTCGACACCGAGCTGCTTGGCACGTTGGCGCACCATCATCCAACCGGAGGCAAAGGCCGGCAGCGGATCGTGAAAGCGTCTTGCCCAGCGATCCTGAAACGCGGAGGGCGGGCCGACAACGATGGCGCCGTGGAAGATCGACTGATCGCGGCTTTCGATGGTGGCCGGTTGGAGTTCGCCAAGCGCAATGCCCTGACTGACATAATAGTCGCACAGGGTTTCCAGCGCGCCATGAATGTAGATCGGCTTGTCATAACCTGCGTCCCGCAACAGGCGAATGACGCGTTGCGCCTTGCCGAGCGCATAGGCACCGACCAGATGTGTTCTTTCCGGAAACTGGCGAAGCGAGGCCAGCAGCTTGCGCGTCTCGGCCATCGGATCGGGATGGTGGAAGACCGGCAAGCCGAAGGTTGCTTCGGTGATGAAGACATCGCAGGGAACCGGTACATAGGCCGCACAAGTCGGGTCCGGCCGGCGCTTGTAGTCGCCCGAAACGACGATACGCAACCCATCCTTTTCCACGGCGATCTGCGCCGAGCCAAGCACATGGCCGGCCGGATGGAAGCTCACCTTCACTCCGTTGATCGCTATTTCCTCGCCGAAAGCAGCCGCCTGCTCCGACCCGGCAAAATTATCACCGTAGCGAATGCGCATGATATCGAGCGTCTGGCGCGTGGCGAGCACATGCGCATGGCCGGAGCGGGCATGGTCGGAATGGCCATGGGTGACGAGCGCCCGCTCGACCGGCTGCACCGGATCGATGTAGAAGCCGCCGATCGGACAGAACAACCCTTCGGGTGCTGGATAAAGCAGTTGGTCAGGTCTCATGACTCGAGAGGATAGCGCTATTCGCGCGTTTAGGTAGCGATGACGCAGGTTTTTTAATTGCAGCGACGCTTCGGCTGCCGCTCCGGCAAATCGAAAACGAGCACATCCTCGCTGTATGGTTTTGCTTTCGCTACAACGACACCATTGGGATCGACGATCGCGCTGCTGCCATAGCTCACCCAGCCGTCGGCGTTGCTGCCGACCACATCCGATGCCATCACCCAGCATCCCGTATGCCTGGCGCATATTTGCAGGCTCGATATGCCCGGTCTGTGCCACCTCTCCGCCTTGTGGGGCCTGAGCATCAGATTGATGGGATTGCAGATGAGACCGGCCCCCTTCTCAGCCAGTCGACGCGCCGTATAGGGATACCTCAGATCAGCACAGATGTTGATGCCGAAGCGCCAATGCCCCCGCTCCCAAACAGGAAAATCCGTTCCGGGCGAGCAGCCGTTTTCGAGCGGATGGGCCTTGGCATAGACCCCAACGATCCGTCCACCCTTGGCGACCAGCGAACTGTTGTAGAGTGCCTCGCCCCGCCTCTCGAAAAGGCCGACGATCGCCGTCGTCCTGCCTGCAGCGAAGCGGCTGACGAGAGCGTGCAACCGGGCATCCTCAAGAGAAAGCGCGCGGCGCCGAGCGATGGTTTCGTCGTAACTATGCCCCTGCAGGTAGCATTCGGGGAAAAGCGCGAGCTCAATTCCCTGCTTTTCGGCCCAGGCCAGATCGCGCGTCAGGATCTCGGCGGCCTGCTCGACCGCATCGAAAGCAGCCAGACGTTGGAAGGTCGCGATCCGCATACGACAGAGCTAGCATGGGTAACGAGTCGCCCCTAGCACCAACCGTGCCCGGATGGTGGATGGTTAAGGAGAGATCAAGACTGGCCCGCATCCACTGACGCCAACATGTGCAAACTGTGGCCGGCGAGCGCAAACGTGCCAAAACGGCACAGAATTGCCTGGCACGATTTCTGCTTGGCCGATGTCGTTTCGGGAGCCTGCAATGATCCATCGCCGCGCCTTCATCACCTCTCTGGCCGCTTCGGCCACCGCCGGCCTGCTTGCGCCGAGCATCTTCGCCGCGCCGCTTGCCAGAACAAACGGAGCCGATCTGCGTGGATCGATCGATGCCATCGCCTATAAGACGACACCAGGCACCAGCGATATCAAAAGCGGCAAACTGCAGGCGTTGATCGACAATGCTGCTCGTACCAACACACCGCTGTTCCTGCCGCCGGGCAACTACACCGTGTCGAACCTGACGTTACCGGACAACACGCGCATTACCGGGGTGCCCGGCGCCACACGCCTTATCTATGGCGGCGACGGCTATCTGATGAATGCCGACAAGGCCAAACGCATCGAGCTTTCCGGCCTTGTGCTCGATGGCGGCAATCGCTGGCTGGCCGATTACGCGGGAGGCCTTTTGCAGTTCACAGGCGTCGGTGATGTGCGGATCGACAATTGCGAGATATCAGGCAGCCGCAAGCACGCACTGCAACTCGAGCGGTGCGGCGGCCGGATCGAGCGTAGCCGCATTTCCGGCGCTGCCGAAGCCGGGATCTATTCCGTCCAATCCACCGGATTGCAGGTGAATGGCAACAGCGTCGAAGATTGCGGCAATGGCGGTATCCTCATCCATCGCTGGGGCAAGGACGAAGACGGCAGCAGCGTCACCGACAACCGCATAGCCCGCATCCGCGCCAATAACGGCGGCACGGGCCAGAACGGCAACGGCATCAATGTCTTCCGTGCCGATGGCGTGCAGGTTTCCGGCAACCGTGTCAGCGATTGCGCCTTCTCCGCCATTCGCGCCAATTCGGCGTCGAATGTGCAGATCTCAGGCAATCAATGCCTGCGCTCGGGCGAGACGGCGATCTATTGCGAATTCGAATTCGAAGGTGCCGTCATCAACAACAACCTGATCGATGGCGCAGCGAACGGCATTGCCGTCACCAATTTCGACAATGGCGGCCGGCTCGCAAGCGTAACCGGCAATGTCATTCGCAATCTTTCGGCAAAAGCTCCCTACACCCAGGATGTCGGGCTCGGCATTGGCATATCGGCTGAAGCCGATACGCTCATTTCCGACAATGTCATCGACACCGCGCCACTCTGCGGATTGAGGCTCGGCTGGGGACCTTACCTCCGCAACGTCAGCGCCACAGGCAATATCATCCGCCATGCCGGCGTCGGCTGCGTCGTGTCGGTCGTCGAAGGTGCTGGCTCGGCCGTGATCTCTAACAATATTTTCCAGGAGATGGAGAGCGGCGCGATCATGGGCTTTCGCTGGGACAAGGCAGCCTCCGGCGATCTCTCCACAGGAAGCTCACAATTTCCGCAATTGACCCTGGCGAACAACAGGGTGGTTTAAGCCTGCCGCCAGTTCGGCTGCCGCTTTTCGAAGAAGGCCGTAATGCCCTCTTTCGCCTCTTCGGTTTCCCACGCATCGGCCAGCTGCTCAACGACATCATCGATCATACCATCGGTGATCGGTCGGCCGACCGACCGGGCCAGCGCCTTGGCGCGTGCCGCGGCCTGCGGAGATGCGGAGAGGAAATGGCGAATTTCGGCCTCGACGGCTTCGTCCAGCGCCTCCTCGGCAACGACCCGGGACAGCAGGCCAGTGGCATGTGCCTGCCATGCGTCGATGATCTTGCCGGAAAGGAAGAGCGGGCGGGCATTCGCCTCGCCGATACGGGCGACCACATAGGGGCTGATCGTGGCGGGAATGATGCCGAGGCGCACTTCCGTCAGGCCGAAGCGGGCCGTCGATGCGGCAATGACCAGATCGCAGACGCTGAGCACGCCGATGCCGCCGCCGAAGGCATTGCCCTGGACACGGGCAATCAAAGGCTTGGGCAGTTCGTTCAGTGCCTTGAACAGCATGGCGAGCCGGCGAGCCTCGGCCATGCGGCCGGCGCGCGTCGCATCGAACTGTGCCCGCATCCAACCGAGATCGCCGCCGGCACAGAAGCTTGCACCCTCGCCCGTGAGTACGACGACACGGACCGTCTTGTCATTGCCAAGATCGCGGACTGCCGAGGTCAGGGCATCGATCATCTCGGCCGAGAGAGCATTGTGCTTATCCGGGCGCGCCAAGGTGATGCGGGCAACGCCGCGTTCATCGGTGACGATATGGATCGTTGGCGACGTCATGAAGCACTCCTGAGGCTGCGGGCAAAGGCGGCGGCACGGGTGAGCTTCTCCTCGTCAAGGCCGGTCTCATAGCCATGTGCCGTCAAATAGTCGTGGACCGCGACGGTATCGACATTGCCCTTCGCACCGGGGGCGAAAGGGCAGCCGCCGAGACCGCCTGCGGCGGCATCGAAGACGCGCAGGCCGCGCTCGAGGGCAACGGCGATATTGTCGAGCGCGCGGCCGGATGTGTCATGAAAATGTCCGGCAAGAGCCGCGGCTGGAAGTTCGCCCAGAACGGCTGCAAGCATCCGATCCACGGCCTCCGGAGAGCCCCTGCCGATCGTGTCGCCGAGGCTGATCTCATAGCAACCGAGCGCCCGCAATTGCCAGGCGACATCAACGACGTTCTTCGGCGGCACCGCTCCTTCATAAGGGCATTCGACGACGCAGCTGACATAGCCGCGCAACGGGACGCCGCGATCACGGCTTGCGGCTGCCACCGGCCGGAAGCGCTCGATGCTTTCAGCAATCGAACAATTGATGTTGCGCTGCGAGAATGTTTCCGAGGCCGACGCAAAGATCGCCACCTCATCAGCATCGGCCGCAACCGCTGCCTCGAAACCCTGCATGTTGGGAGCCAGCGCCGCATAGCGCACGCCGGGTCTGCGCTCTATCCCGGCCATGACCGCGGCAGCGTCGGCGAGCTGCGGCACCCATTTCGGGCTGACGAAGCTGGTGACTTCGATACGGTCAAAGCCACTATCGGACAGCAGGTTGACCAGTTCGATCTTGCGCGCGGTATCGATCGGCAGCTTTTCGTTCTGCAGACCGTCGCGCGGCGCCATCTCGACGATGGTGACGCGGTTCGAATGCTCCTGCGTCATGCCGCATCCTCCGGTCGAAGCGACAGAAGGACAGCGCTCTCGCTGGTCTGATCCCCTTCGCCAACATTCAGGCTTTCCACGACACCGTCGCGCATGGCCGTCAGCGTCAGCTCCATCTTCATGGCCTCCATGACGATCAGCGCCTGGCCCTTCGCCACCGCATCGCCCTCACGGACGCGGACGATCTTGACGAGGCCGGGCATCGGCGCGATCAGCCGATCGCCTCCGGCAGCCGCCTCTTCGCCGCCGTCGAGCGGATCGTGGCGATGGAAGTGGTGCGTTTGCCCATCCATGAACAGGGTGGTGCCGTCCGATGCTTCGAACACGGTAACGTTCGATTGGTGGCCATCGATCTCGACGCGGCGAGCCTCGCGGTCTCCCGGCAAAAGCCGGACCGGAACGGTGCCGCTCTCAAACGCAACGCTGAAAAGCGCACGTCCCCTTGCGGTTACGCGGCAATGGGTCTGCCCGCTGTCATGGTGCAACGTAACGGGACGGCTCGCTTCGCCCCAAAGCTGCCAGGGCCCGAGCGAAAGCCAGGGGTCGTCACCATCCACGTCAGCAAAACCGCCTGCTTCGGCAATCGCGGCGACAGCCAGAGCGCCATTGTCGGGCTGTCGCGCCGAGGTCAGCACCTCCACGTCCCGGTCGATCAACCCGGTGTCCGGATGACCGGCGGCAAAATCCGGCTGGCGGCTGAGCCGGATGAGGAAATCGAGGTTGGTGGTGGTTCCGGCAACCTGTGTCTGCTCCAATCCGCGCGTGAGCCTGGCAAGGGCCGACTGACGATCCGGCGCATGGACCGTCAATTTGGCGATCAAGGGATCGTAGTGCGGGGTGATGGTGTCCCCCTCGCGCACGCCTGCATCGATGCGGGCATCACCTACGGGAAAGCGTAAGCGCGAGAGCGTGCCGGTTGCCGGCAGGAAGCCGCGCGAGGGGTCTTCCGCATAGATGCGGGCTTCAAAGGCCCAGCCGTTTATGGCGAGTTCGTCCTGGGATTTCGGCAGCGGCTCGCCGCTCGCTACCCGCAATTGCCACTCGACAAGGTCGACGCCGGCGATAGCCTCGGTGACGGGGTGCTCGACCTGCAGGCGGGTATTCATCTCCATAAAGAAGAAGCGATCCGGCGACAGGCCGTCTGAGACGTCGGCTATGAATTCGACGGTGCCGGCGCCGCGATAGTCGATGGCGCGCGCGGCGCGAACGGCCGCTTCGCCCATGGCGCTGCGCATCTCCTCGGTCATGCCGGGAGCCGGCGCCTCCTCGATCACCTTCTGGTGCCGGCGCTGCAGCGAGCAATCGCGCTCGAAGAGGTGCACGGCATTGCCGTGACTGTCGCCGAAAACCTGGATCTCGATATGGCGTGGCTTGATCAGGTATTTCTCGATCAGCACGGCATCGTCGCCAAAGGCAGATTTCGCTTCACGTTTTGCCGCTTCCAGCGAGGCGGCAAAATCCTCCCGCCGGTCGACGCGGCGCATGCCCTTGCCGCCACCACCCGCTCGCGCCTTGATGAGGACGGGAAAGCCGATGCCATCGGCCTGCTCGGCGAGAAAGCCGGGTTCCTGCCCATCGCCGTGATAGCCGGGCACGACGGGGACTCCGGCGCGCTCCATCAGCGCCTTGGCGGCATCCTTGAGCCCCATGGCCCGGATCGAGGCCGGCGACGGGCCAATGAAGACAAGGCCTGCGGCCTCGACAGCTTCGGCAAAGCCCGCGTTTTCAGAGAGAAAGCCGTAGCCGGGATGGATGGCTTCCGCGCCTGTGCGCTTTGCCGCCGCAATAATCTTCTCTTTCGAAAGATAGCTCTCGCTCGCAGCCGCCGGGCCGATGTGAACAGCCTCATCGGCCAGCGCCACGTGCAAGGCATCCCGATCGGCGTCGGAATAGACAGCGACCGTGCGGATACCCAGGCGCCTTGCGGTGTGGATGACACGGCAGGCGATTTCACCGCGATTGGCGATCAGTATCTTCGAGAACATCGGCAAATCCTATTGCGCGGCAATGACTTCGACTTCGAGCAGCCAGGCGGTGTCGAAAATGCCGGCAATCACCACCGTCATGGCTGGCGCGAGCGTCCCCAGATATTCGGCACGGATCTCGCGGTTTTCCATCGTATGGTGCCGGTCGGCGAGAAACACAGTGACCTTGACGATGTCCGCCTTGCTCATACCGGCAGCCTTCAATTGGGCGTCGACGTTGAGCCAAGCCTGGCGCGCCTGCGCCTTGAACCCCTCTGGAAGGACATCGTCCGATGTCAGCGGAACCTGGCCGCTGACAAACAGCAATCGCTCGAAATTCTCGAGCTTTACCGCCTGCGCATAACCGCCGCGCGGCTGCGGCGCATTCTTAGCATTGATGGCATCGCGTTTCATCTCTATCTCCTCACATCCTGAACAGACCGAAGCGCGTGTCTTCGATCGGCGCGTTGAGTGCTGCTGAAAGCGAAAGAGCCAGCACGTCTCGGCTCTTTCGCGGGTCGATGATGCCATCGTCCCAGAGGCGGGCCGAAGCGTAGAGAGGATGGCTCTGGGTCTCGAACATCTTGAGCGTCGGCGCCTTGAAGCCGGCCTCCTCCTCCTTCGTCCAGGGCTTTCCGGCGCGAGCCAGCGCCTCGCCGCGCACCGTGGCGAGCACGCCCGCCGCCTGCTCGCCGCCCATGACGGAGATACGGCTGTTGGGCCAGGTCCAAAGGAAGCGCGGCGAATAGGCACGGCCGGCCATGCCGTAATTGCCGGCACCGAAAGAACCGCCGATCAGCATGGTGACTTTCGGAACCTTGGTGGTGGCTACAGCCGTCACCAGCTTGGCGCCGTTCTTGGCGATGCCCTCGGTCTCATATTTGCGGCCGACCATGAAGCCGGTGATATTCTGCAGGAAGACCAGCGGAATCTTGCGCTGCGAGCAGAGCTCGACGAAATGCGCACCCTTCAGCGCCGACTCCGAGAACAGCACGCCGTTGTTGGCGATGATCCCGACGGGAATGCCGTGGATGTGGGCGAAGCCGCAAACCAGCGTCGTGCCGTAGCGCGCCTTGAACTCATCGAGGCGGGAGCCATCCACCATGCGGGCGATGACCTCGCGCACATCATAGGGCGTGCGCAGGTCGGACGGGACGATGCCCAGGATTTCCTCGGGATCGTAGAGCGGCGCTTCCGGCGTGCGAAGCTCGACACCCTCGGGCCTGCGACGATTGAGATTGGCGACTGCCTGCCGGGCCAGCGCAAGAGCATGGGCATCATCACGCGCCAGATGATCGGCGACGCCGGAAAGGCGCGTATGGACATCGCCGCCGCCGAGATCCTCGGCCGAGACCACCTCCCCCGTCGCTGCCTTGACCAGCGGCGGCCCGGCGAGAAAGATCGTTCCCTGCTTTTCGACGATAATGGTTTCATCCGACATGGCAGGCACATAGGCACCGCCTGCCGTGCAGGATCCCATGACGACGGCGATCTGCGGAATGCCTGATGCCGACATGTTGGCCTGATTGTAGAAGATGCGGCCGAAGTGATCGCGATCCGGAAACACCTCGTCCTGGTTCGGCAAATTGGCGCCGCCGGAATCGACCAGATAGATGCAAGGGAGATTGTTCTCGGCCGCAATCTCCTGCGCCCGCAGATGCTTCTTCACCGTGATCGGATAATAGGTGCCACCTTTGACTGTGGCATCGTTGCAGACGATCATGCAATCGCGGCCCGAAACGCGGCCGATGCCGGCGATCAGGCCGGCGCCCGGTGCATCGTCGCCATGCATTCCATGGGCCGCCGTCGCGCCGATTTCCAGAAACGCCGTGGCGGGATCGATCAGGCCGGCAACGCGATCGCGCGGCAACATCTTGCCGCGGCTCACATGCCGTTCACGCGCCTGTGCCCCGCCGCCTTCCGCCGCTTTCGACGCCGCAGCCTCGGCGACCCCGATCGCCTCCAGCAACGCCGCGCGGTTGTCGCGGAAGCGATCGGAATGCGTCGATATCTCTGATTTCAGGACGGTCATGCGGCCTCACTCGATCGAGTAAAATGGAATTCGAAATCAGGCCGTCTCGCCGAACAACTCGCGGCCGATCAGCATACGCCGGATTTCCGACGTGCCGGCGCCGATCTCGTAAAGCTTGGCGTCGCGCAGCAGCCGTCCGGCGGGATAATCATTGGTGTAGCCATTGCCGCCAAGCGCCTGGATGCATTCGAGCGCCAGCGCCGTCGCCTTCTCGGCGGAATAGAGAATGCAGCCGGCCGCATCCTTGCGGGTCGTCTCGCCGCGATCGCAGGCCGCCGCCACCGCATAGACATAGGCGCGCGACGCATTCATCGTCACGTACATGTCGGCCAGCTTGCCCTGCATCAGCTGGAACTCGCCGATCGACTGGCCGAACTGCTTGCGCTCGTGCACATAAGGCAAAACCACATCCATGCAGGCGGCCATGATACCGACAGGGCCGCCCGAGAGCACGACGCGCTCATAGTCGAGGCCCGACATCAGCACGCGAACGCCGCCATCGGCTTGCCCCAGAATATTCTCTTCCGGCACTTCGCAATCCGTGAAGATCAGCTCCGACGTGTTGGAGCCGCGCATGCCAAGCTTGTCGAGCTTCTGGCCGACGGAAAACCCCTTGAAACCCTTTTCAATAAGAAAGGCCGTAATGCCGCGCGGGCCGGCATCCGGCGAAGTCTTGGCATAGACAACGAGGACATCGGCATCCGGGCCGTTGGTGATCCACATCTTGCTGCCGTTCAGCACATAGTGATGGCCGCGCTTTTCAGCATGAAGCTTCATGGAGACAACGTCGGAACCGGCGCCGGGTTCGGACATGGCCAGCGCCCCCACATGCTCGCCCGAAATCAGCTTCGGCAGGTAGCGCTCCTTTTGGGCCGTCGTGCCGTTGCGATGGATCTGGTTGACGCAAAGGTTGGAATGGGCGCCGTAGCTGAGGCCGACGGAAGCGGATGCACGGCTGATTTCCTCCATGGCAACCGTATGGGCAAGATAGCCGAGCCCTGCCCCGCCGAGCGCTTCGTCGACGGTGATCCCCAGCACACCGAGATCACCCATCTCCCGCCAAAGATGCATCGGGAAACTGTTGTTGCGATCGATCTCGTCGGCAAACGGCGCGATGCGGTTGGCCGCGAACCGACGCACCTGCTCGCGCAATGCGTCGATGTCCTCGCCCAGCGCGAAATTCAATCCCCCTTCGAACATCCTGCTTCTCCTCCCGACCGTCTCAAACGTCCGATCCTTGTCAACGTATATCTCTTTATGCCCGCTTCAAGCGTCTGCCTTAGCCGTCATGCGGCATTGGCCGACACCTGCGGCGTCTCCGACGCCGCCTCATAGGCTTTCATCCTGTCGGCAATCTTCGTCATGATCGTCTCAATGGCTTTGTGCTTGACCGGACCAAAGCCTCTTATCTCGTCAAACAGGGAGAGAATGGCGAGGGCCTCGGCTTCGTTGTCGTGGCGCAGGCCCGCGAGCACACGCCCAGCAATTCCTTCATATTCAGCGATCATGCGGCGTTCCAATCGGCGTTCCGCCATGTAGCCGAAGGGATCGAAAGCGGTGCCGCGCAGTCGTTTCATTCGCGCCAGCGCGCGCAACAACGGCAGGATCCAGGCCCCGAATTCGCGCTTCTTCGGTCGGCCATTCGGATCCTTCCCGCCCAAGATCGGCGGCGCAAGATTGAAGGCCAGCTTGAAATCGCCCTCCATCTCTTCCCGCAGCTGCGCTTCGAAGGAAGGATCAGTGAGAAGCCGGGCGACCTCGTACTCATCCTTATATGCCAGAATACGCGCATAGGTGACAGCGACGGCAAAGGGCACTTTGTCGGAAAGCCGCTCCCTGATTGCCAGAGCATTGGCATGGGCCACGAAGCGGCCATAGCGTTCGGCGAGCGCACCGTCCTGATAGGCAGTCAGATACGCCTTGCGGTGCTTGATGAGATCTTCGAGGCTCATGTCCGTCAGCGTCTTGCCAGCTTCCGGCTCGGCGATCATAGCCTGCACGGACTGGGGATCGTGCGCAAGAAGACGTCCCCAGGAGAAGGCGGCAAGGCTCGCCTTGACGGCGACGCCATTGAGCTCAATCGCTTTCTCGATCGCCTCCAGCGACAGCGGCAGCAGGCCGCGCTGCCAGGCAAAACCGGTCAATAGAATATTGGTCGAGATAGCATCGCCGGTCAGCTCGGTCGCGATGCGATTGAAATCGAGGAAGACGGATTTGTCGCTCACAGCCTTCGCAATCGTGTGCTGGATCGAGCCGGCCTTGAAATCGAAATCGCGATTGCGCACGAAATCGGCAACCGGCATCAGGCCGGTATTGACGATGGCCGTGGTGCGGGTCTCCGAGCAGAGCGTGATCGCATCCTTGGAGGCACCGACCACCTCGTCTGCGGCAAACAAGAGATCGGCGCCGCCGTTGACGATCCTCGATGAGGTGACGTCGCCCTCGTTTAGGCCGATGCGCAGATGGCTCATGACGGCGCCGCCCTTCTGGGCAAGGCCGGCCATGTCGAGGATCATCGGCACCTTGCCGTCGAGATGCGCGGCCATGCCAAGAATGGCGCCGACCGTCAGGATCCCGGTGCCGCCGACGCCGGCAATTGCGATATTCCAGGGGCGGTCGACGATGACGGGAATTTCAGGCAGAGGCAGCTGGATATCGGCCGGCGCACGGGCCTTCCGCTTGCGACGCTTGCCGCCGTGAACGGTCACGAACGACGGACAGAAGCCTTTGACGCAGGAGAAATCCTTGTTGCAGCTCGATTGGTTGATCTGGCGCTTGCGGCCGAATTCGGTCTCCAGCGGCTCGACGGAAATGCAATTGGATTGAACCGAGCAGTCTCCACAACCCTCGCAGACCGCCTTGTTGATAAAAACGCGCTTGGCCGGATCTTCCATCAGCCCGCGGCTGCGGCGACGGCGCTTCTCGGCCGCACAGGTCTGGACATAGACGATCGCCGAACAACCTTCGGTCTCGCGCAAGGTCAGCATCACCTGATCGATATGGTCGCGATGCAGCACCTTGACGCCGGGCGCCAGCTCGGAGGCGCTGCAGGCATCCGGATTATCGGACAGCAGGTAGATCGGCTTGACGCCCTCGTCATGCAGCTGCTTCGTCACCAGCTGCGGCGTAAGATGCCCGTCGATCTGCTGGCCACCGGTCATGGCGACGGCATCGTTGTAGAGCAGCTTGTAGGTGACGTTGACCTTGGCGGCGACGGACTGCCGGACGGCGAGAATGCCGGAGTGGAAATAGGTGCCGTCGCCGAGATTGACGAACATATGCTTTTCGTCGGTGTAACGGGCAATCGCCGTCCACGGCACGCCTTCGCCGCCCATCTGCGTGAAGGTCTCGGTGCTGCGATCCATCCAGGTGACCATATAGTGGCAACCGATGCCGGCGGCGGCGCGACTGCCTTCGGGAACGCGGGTCGACGTATTGTGAGGGCAGCCGGAACAGAAGAACGGCGTGCGGTTCAGCGGCGCGACATGGCTGCGGCTGATCTGGCCGCGCTCGGCTAGATAGGCGAGTTTGGCAGCGATGCGGTCATGCAGCCCGCGGTCGAGATCGAGCTTGACGATGCGCCCGGCGATCGCCCTGGCAACGGCACCGACGGTCAACGCAGAAGACAGGCTCAGATATGGTTTGTCGTGCTCGTCGAACTTGCCGACGATGCGCGGGCGCACATCGGAGCGCCAGTTGAACAGCTGCTGCTTGATCTGGTTTTCGATGATTTCGCGCCGCTCTTCGACCACCAGCACCTCGTCCAGCCCTTCGGAGAAGTGCCGGACTGCCTCCGGCTCCAGCGGCCACGGCATGCGCACCTTCAAAATGCGCAGGCCGATCGCAGCCATTTCCTTGGGGCCGATTTCGAGTTCGCGCAGCGCCTGCAGTACATCCTCATACGCCTTGCCGGATGAGATGATGCCGAAGCGGGCATTGGGAACGTCGTGGGTGACTTCGTCGACGCGATTGGCGCGAGCGAAGGCAATGGCGGCATAGGCCTTGTAGTTCTGCAGCCGGTCATCCTGCATCAGGGGCGGATCGGGCCAGCGGAGATTGAGGCCTCCGGGGGGCAGTTCGAAATCGGTTGGCAGCACGAACTGCCGCCTTTCGCCGGAGAGATCGACGGCTGCCGTCGTCTCGACCGTATCGGCGATGAATTTCATGCCGACCCAGCAGCCGGAATAGCGCGACATGGCGATGCCGAGCAGACCGTATTCAAGAAATTCGTGAATAGAAGAGGGATAGATGACCGGCATGACCGCCGACATGAATTCGTGGTCGGTCTGGTGCGGAATGGTCGAGGATTTGGCGGAGTGATCGTCACCGGCAAAGCAGAGGACGCCGCCATGCCTGGAGGTGCCGGCGGCATTGCCGTGCTTCAGCACATCGCCGGAACGGTCGACACCGGGGCCTTTGCCGTACCAGATGCCGAGCACGCCATCCTTGCGAGCGCCGGGCGAAAGGCCCACCTGCTGCGAGCCCCAAACCGCCGTTGCGGCTAGATCCTCGTTGATACCCGGCTGGAAGGTGACGTCATGCGCGTCGAGATAGGTCTGCGCCTTCAAAAGCTGCTGGTCGTAACCGCCGAGCGGTGAGCCGCGATAACCGGAAATGAAGGCTGCTGTGTTGAGCCCGGCAGCGCGGTCGCGCCGCATCTGGGTCATGGGCAGCCGCACCAGCGCCTGCAGGCCCGTCATGAAAACGCGGCCTTCTTCTGCCGTATATTTGTCGTCTAGCGAAACGCCGGTCGCAAGCATCTGCTCTCCTCCCGAGATCGCAGTCACCGATTGCCCATAAGCATTTCACCGGATGCCTCCTACCGCATCCGACGAAAGCCGTGATTGGACGGTAGCATGCAGCTCCGCTAATTTCTGAACGAAGGCTAAGCCTCCGCAGCATGATTTGCAAAGATTTCGGGCGGTTGACAGATGTTTTCGTGCTTGGGGAGCGTGCGGCACCGCCATCCATCACACACTTTCATCGCAGATATCAGCGGCAGGGCCTTTTGCTCCCACGACCCGCCTAATAATGTCGCGCCGACTCGAATCTGGGAGACCTCACATGCTGACGATCTACGGTGTCTATCGCTCGCGCGCTTCGCGCAATTACTGGATGGCGGAGGAGCTCGGCATCGCATTCAAATCCGTGCCCGTCATCCAGGGCAGCCGTCTCGCCAATCCGCTCGCCGCCGATGCACCGATCAATACGTTGTCACCGGAGTTTCTGAGCGTCAATCCGATGGGCATGATCCCCTGCATCAAGGACGGCGATCTCATCCTGCATGAATCGCTCGCCATCAACCTCTACCTCGCGCGCAAATATGGCGGTCCACTTGCAGGCATGACGGTCGATGAGGAAGGGGTGATGACGATGTGGACCATGTGGGCCGCAAACGAAGTCGAGCCGCACAGCGTTGCGATCGTGCGTATCTATGACAATGCGCAGGAGAATAGCGAACCGGGTAAAGCCGGGATCGCCGTTGCCTGCCGCTCGCTGAAGCGGCCGCTCGCCGTCTTGGAAAAGCATCTGCAAAATCAGGAGTATCTTGTCGGTGGCCGTTTCACCGTTGCCGACCTCAATCTTGCGGAAGTGCTGCGCTACGCCCAGACGGAACAAGAGCTCTTCGACGGCCACCCTGCGGTGAAAGCCTGGATCGAACGCTGCCAGTCACGCGCCGCCTACAAGGCCATGCAGACAACCCGCGGCAAAGAGCCGGTCTGAATCCGCTCTGGAATCCAGAACGTGGAGCATGATGTCGGCCTGACATCACTTAGGTTTTCCGGCATCGCGCTCTATCGGAAGAGACGCATGCTCTCTTCCATTTCGTCACGGATCCAGGCCTTGAAGGCGGTGACCTTCTTCGGCTCCCGCACACCTTCGGCCGCAACAAAATAGTGGCCGAAGCCGGTCTTGGCGCGGATGCCGAAGGGATCGACAAGGCACTTCTGCTCGAGGGCATAGGCGGCGAGCGTCTGCCAGGCGAGCATCACGCCCTGCCCCGCCATGGCCGCATCCAGGCACAGAGATGCGTCGTTGAAGATGTGCCGCTCCTCCATGCAATGGCCTGCCAGGCCCGCGTGGTTCAGCCAGACCTCCCAGCCGAACATCGCATGGCCGTCGATGACAGCCGGCACCCTCAGAAGATCGGCGGGCTCGCGGAGCGTCGCGGCCACCCGCGGTGTGACGACCGGAAACACCTCCTGCTCCAGCAACAACTCGGATTTGACATCGGGCCACCTTCCGTTGCCGACCCGAATGCCGATGTCGACATCCGAGGTTGCGGGATTGATCAGCTTCGTCGTGGCATCGATGCGCAGGCGGATGTCGGGGTGACGATTGGCGAAGCGATCGAGGCGGTACACCAGCCAACGGGCAGCAAAAACCGGGGCAACCGAAATGGTGAGGATGTTCTCATCCTTGTGCTGCGCGACGGCCACCGCTGCCGATAGAGCCTTGAAGCCCTCCTCCAACCGAGCCAGTACGGCGGCACCGGCCTCGGTCATCATCATGCCCTTCGGCGTGCGCTCGAACAACGGTCGGCCTAATTGCGCCTCGGCCTTGATCACCTGCTGGCTAACCGCACCGATCGTCACGCCGAGTTCGTCAGCGGCCGCCTGCAGAGACCCCAGCCGCCCCACCGCTTCTACAGCTCGAAGGCCATTCAAATGCACGCTGTTGAGATTTCGCATATAGAATATCTATATCAGCATCTCGTCATTCTCAATTGAATAAAGCGCGGAACGGCGCGATTATTGCAGCATGGAATTGAAACCTGCCGCGGTCCGAACGGCTGATGCCCTCATGGTTGCATCTAAGCGGAGAATTTCAGGAGATATGCCATGTCTATTTTGAAGCTTTTCTTCAGCCATCTGCTGGACGAAGACCCAGCACGGGACAGTGACCCGCTACAGCACCCCATGCTCGCTGCAATGTCGCTGGAAGAACTGGCCGACTTGCCGTTGATGCCGGAAAATCTTGGACGGCCTATGGACAAAAGAACCGTTCAGCCGGAAGAATGCGCGTAAGAGGAACCCGGATCCACGCGCGCAGACATGACAACAAACGTCGATATGGATGCCATAGCGGAGCGGCTGCAACGCCTTGTGGCGCAAGCGCGGCTGCCGGAGGTCGAACCCGGCACCCATTACGGCCTGCCGGCTTTCAAGGTCGGCGGCAAGGCGTTTGCCACGGTCAAGAACAATGAAACCATCGTCCTGACCTTACCGATCGACCGCAAGGAGCAGTTGATGGAAATGGCGCCGGAGATCTATTTCCAGACGGATCACTATGTCGGCTGGCCTGCCCTGCCCCTGCGCATAGATGCGATCGGAGACGAGGAACTGGAGCTGCGTCTAATCGAGGCGTGGCGATACCGCGCCCCGAAAAAGATACTGGCAACATTCGGCTGAAGCGATCAGCCGGCTTCGACGGCCAGCGCCTTCTTGACAGCCGGGCGCTCGAGCATGCGCGCATAGTGGGCGCTCACCTTTGCGAACTGGTCGCGATCGACACCGTCTCCCGGCAGCCACTTTGCAATGGTGAAGAGATAACCGTCTGCGACCGTATATTGATCGCCCATCACCCAAGGCCCCTTGAGCATGCCGTCCTCGATAAGCGCGAAGCTCTCCGTCATCGTTTGCGGCACCTTGGCTTTCATCGTCTCGATGGCTGCGGCATCGTCCGTCCAGCGATAACCACGCCCCTTGTGCGAGTGGTTGATATGGACTGTCGACGACAGATAGCTGTTGAAAGCCTGCATCTGGGCGAATGCGAAGGGGTCGTCGAGCGGCGCCAGCTTTGCGGCGGGTACGATCTGCGCGACGTATGCCAGAATCGCAACATTTTCCGTAATCAAGCCCTTCTCCGTGACCAGTGCCGGTACACGCCCCTTGGGGTTTACGGCCAGATACTCCGGCTGGCGCTGGTCGCCATTGGCGAGATTGAGGCGCCGGGGCTCATAGGCAAGACCGGATTCTTCCAGGGCGATGAGGCTGGCAAGAGCACAGCTTCCGGGCGCGAAATAGAATGTCAGCATGTTCCGTTCCTCGATTGGATCCGACCGGAAGCTAAAGGCAAGCCGGGCAATACGGAAGTGGCCGATGCTGATACCTTCTACAAAAGGTTTTGATCGGTCGCGCCGGCATGCCCATCCTCACGGCGCGAAGCGATGAGGATGGGCGAGCGTATCAGGCGCAGCCGGGAACGTCTTCCAGTCTGTACCAGACAGGAATGCCGCGTTCGCGGGCGATGCGGACATCATTGTCCGCCCCCTTGGAATCGCCCGGCAACCTCAGAACCCCCTCGCAAAGCTGCAGCAGGCGGCCGGCCGTCGGGTGGAAGATCTCCTCGTAAAGATCGTCGCCGATGCTCTTGCCGCCAGCCGCATGCCAAACCGGCAAGGCGACCCACTCGCCGATCATAGGCAGATGTCCGGCCTTGAACAGGGCATAGGATGGCTCCTCCAGACGTTTGAGGTTTTCGGCCATCTTCTTCGGATCGTCCCCGGTGCCGGAACGGTAGGGCCCAGCGATCAAGATCAACATGTCATTTCTCCATTTTTCCTCCTGCTTCCTGCAGGAACTTGCATGAATATGCGCATATTTTCTTGAATGTCGAATCTATTTTGATAATATCGCGACATTCCGTGAATTATCGTGCAGAGATCGACATGCTCACCAGCCAACGCAAAGCCCTCATCCTCGACAGATTGCGCCGTGACGGCCAGGTGATCGCCAAGGCGCTCGCCGACGAGCTCGGCCTGTCGGAAGATACGATCCGCAGGGATCTGCGGGAAATGGCAACGGAAAAGCTCTTGAAGCGCGTGCATGGCGGCGCATTGCCGCTTTCCCCCGACCTGCCGGATTTCTCCGCACGTCTGGCGGTCTCGTCGGAGGAGAAGCAGCGGCTTGGCGCGTTTGCAGCGCGCATGATCGAGCCGGGCCAGACGGTGTTTCTTGACGGCGGCACGACCAATGCGGAAATCGTCCGCCACTTGCCGAAGGACCTGGCCGTCACAATCGTCACCCACAGCCCGACGATCGCAGGCGAGCTGGAGCATCACCCGGCTGTCGACGTCATCCTGATCGGCGGCAAGCTTTACAAGCATTCGATGGTAGCAACAGGTGCGGCGGCCATGGCGGCGATCGCCTCCATACGAGCCGATATTTTCTTTCTCGGCGTTACGGCGGTTCACCCGGCGCGAGGTGTATCCACCGGCGATTTCGAGGAAGCCGCGATCAAGCGGCATATCGCTCAATGCTCGGCGGAAACCTATGTGCTGGCGACAGCGGAGAAGCTCGACGCGGCATCGCCCTGCCAGATTCTTCCGGTGACGGCGGTTTCCGGCCTGATCGTGCCGGCAGATATCTCCGAGGAAAGCCTGATGCCTTATCGCAGCGCCGAGGTGTCTATTCTGCCTGCCTGAAGCCGGCATTGTCGTCGAAGGACTGGAACAAGAGCCTGGGTTGGGATTTACATGGGGACGAACATGATCCGGCCGAAGATTGATCCTATCTCAGGCTGAGATGGCCTGCCCAGCGGCGATCGCCGGTCAGGCCTAGCTCAAACCTCGCAGGTTACGGTCACCTATGAACGAACGCCGCATTCACCAGATCTTCGAGATCAGCATCCTGCTGAAAGGCGCCCACGCCCTGATCGAATGCATCGGCGGCCTCATCCTGGCGCTCGTCAGTACCGAATCCATCCTGCGTCTGGTGAACTGGATCGTGCAGCCCGAACGGCTCAACGACCCCAAGGACTTCGTGGCAAGCCACCTGCATGCCTGGGCGCAGGATTTCTCCGTCAGCACCAAGAATTTCTATGCCTGGTATCTCCTGAGCCACGGGCTGGTGAAGGTGTTGCTCGTCATCGGCCTGCTCAGGGGCAAAATGTGGGCCTATCCGGCATCGCTGGTGGCGCTCGGGTTTTTCATCGCCTACCAACTATATCGCTTTGCGGACACTCACAGCATCGGGCTGATCATCCTGACCGTGTTCGACCTGTTCGTGATGGTTCTGATCTGGCACGAATACAAAATCGTCCGGCAACATGTGCCGGCACGATAAGCCAGACGCTAAACCGATACAGGGAACTAGGCCGTCAGGGCCGATGCCGGTCTGATATCGCCGACATGGATGCCGTTCCAGTTCTTGAAGGACTTGTTGGCGATCGCCATCAGGCCGGCATGAACTGCATCGTTCTTGGCAAAGAAACGCGCAAGCGTTGCTGCGACCATGACTTCCGTCGCGCGGCCGGTACCGTCGTCGCATTTAAGGGCAATGGCGATGCCCTGCTCCGGGATCGAAGCGCAGAACACGCCTTCGGCGCCGGTCTTGGCGAAGATGCGGCCGGGAGCGACCTGCATCAGCTTGGTGCAGGCGCGATCGGTGCCCGCCACGTAGAAGGGCTCGGCCATGCAAGCTTCGAACAGCCGGCGCGACGCCTTGGCGCGCAGAGGCTCGAGACCGACGCCGGTAGCCATCTTGGCAAAGCCATGCGCCAAGCCCTTGAGCGGCACCGCGTAGGTCGGGATGGAGCAGCCATCCGTGCCGCAATTGTCATGGCCGAGCACAGCGCCGGTCAGGCTCTGCATGGTGTCGCGGATCTGCTGCTGCAGCGGGTGTTCGTAGCCGACATAGCCCTTGGGATCGATATCCTGATGGCAACAGGCGCAAACGAAGCCGGCATGTTTGCCAGAGCAATTGTTATGCAGCGCAGTCGGCTTGTCGAGCGTACGCGCCTGATGGATGAGGGTCTTCTGATCGGAAGACCAGTGTGCGCCGCATTCCAGCGTGCCGACATCGCGGCCGGCGCGCGCCAGCATGGAGGCTGCAAGCGCAACATGCTCGTCCTCGCCATTATGGGAGGAGCAGGCGAGCGCCAGTTCCTTGTTGCCGAAGCCATAGGCGTCTGCAGCGCCGCTTTCGACCAATGGCAGGGCCTGCATCGCCTTGCAGGCGGAGCGCGGAAACACGCCCCTGTCGATATCGCCAACCGAGAAGACCACCTTGCCGTCGCCGTCGACCGCAACGATGGAACCGCGATGGCGGCTCTCGACCAGATTGCCACGGGTGACTTCGACGCAGACGGGATTTGACATGATGGGATGCAGCCTTTGATTTGCGGGATGGCCACTGATAGCCGCTGCGCCGCAGATTGCCAATCTCCGATCACGCCCGATCTAGGCGAAAAACGAACTGCTCAAGCTGCGGCGCGGATGCGATAGGCGCAACGCCTCGCGCCGAGCAGAATATGCTCCTCGCGCTCCACCTGCGCGCCGAGTACCGCACGAAAGGTCTCCAATTCCGATCGGCAGAAGCCTGAGCAGGCGCTCGCGGCGGTGCAGATCGGGCAATGATTCTCCACCAGGACGAGCGTGCCGTCATCTTCCTGCCAGTGATCGGCCATATAGCCTTCCTGCGTGCGGATGGCCGCCAGGCTCGCAACACGCGACGGCAGATCTTCGTCGATGTCGATCTGAGCACGATAGCGCCGAAGCGTTTCGGTTTCGCGCACCGAGATGACGATATCGAGGGCACCCTGCCCCAGCTGGCTGACCATGGTCGACAAGAGCGTCGCCGTCAGATCCGCATGGCCATCCGGAAATTGCCGGTTGCCGGCGACGGTCAAATGCCACAGCTGCCGGGGCCTGCCTCTTCCAGTGGCTGCCTCCGTCACCGGCTCGACCAGCCCCTCCTCCGCCATCTTCGTCAACTGCTGACGGGCGGCCTCAGACGATATGCCCAGCGCATCGCCGACAGCCGCCGCGAGCTGCGGACCAGCGGTTTTCAACAGGATCAGAATTCTGTTGGCAGGTGATTGGCGCATTTTTCCAAGTTATCTCTTGTTTTAATTCGATTGCCGTGTAATTTTCCAAATTATAACTTGGAAAATAAACAACCGCCAGAGCCTTTCCGTCTTTTACACCGCGTCATGGAAATGCTCCCTCTTTTGCTTCACGCAACTCCGGACGCAGCGCCGCTGTGCATGTTTGCCGGAATTGCTGTTCAGGAAAATACCGAGGCTCATCCGATGTCCAGCATCGAAAACTCAACTCCCCTCAAGTCGGCCACCATCTTCACCCTGTTCTCGCCAAGGCTTCTGCCCGCAACGTTGATGCTTGGCGGCGGTGTCACGCTCTATGCCGTCGAATCCTACATCACGGCGACCATCGCCCCTTCGATCGTCCGCGACATCGGCGGCCTTGAACTGTTCTCCTGGATGACGACACTTTTCGTCGCGGCCGGCGTGCTCGGCTCGATCACGGTTGCCACACGACCGAAGGGCATGGGCCTTCGCGCCGTCTATATCGCGGCAGCCCTTACTTTCGGCATCGGCAGCCTCGCCTGCGCCATCGCACCGACCATGCCGGTGCTCCTCGTCGGCCGCGCCGTTCAGGGTTATGGCTCGGGCATGCTGTCCGGCCTTGCCTATGCTTTCATTCGCTTTATCTATCCGGAGCCCCTGTGGCGCAGGGCATCGACGCTCTATGCCGCCATCTGGGGCGTGGCGACCGTGCTCGGACCGACGCTCGGCGGCCTTTTCGCAGCCGGAGGCGCCTGGCGGGAAGCCTTCATCGTCCTCGTACCATTGGCCGTCCTCATGGCGCTTTCGGCCCGCCGGCTGCTGCCCGATGTCGCGGACGACCGAATCGACACCAGAACGCCGCTCATTCAGATCATACTTCTGCTCGCCGCAGTCCTGTTCGTCAGCATTGCCGGCACGATCGAACACGGTTCCTACAAGGCCATGCTGATCGTGGTTTCGATCGCACTCGTCGCGGCCATGGTGCTGATCGAGCGCAGGAGCGAGATACGCCTCCTCCCCTATGGCGCCGTCATGCTCAGCAATCCGATCGCACGGCTCTACCTGACGATATTCACGATGATGCTGGTGCTGACGAGCGACATCTACATCCCCTACTTCCTGCAGACGCTCCATGGCGTAACGCCGCTGGTCTCAGGCTATCTCGTGGCGCTGGTGGCGCTCGGCTGGACTATCGCGGCCTTCTTCAGCAACTCGTTCACGGGCAAACCGGCGGCCATCGCCATCATAGCCGGCTGCATTCTCGAAACAGCTGCAACGGCATCGCTGATCCCGTTCCTGGCAACAGCGACGCCCTTCTCAGAAGTCGCGGCATTTGCGCCGGCTGTGATCTCCATGTTCCTGATGGGCTTCGGCGTTGGTCTCGGCTGGGCCCATCTCGTCACCAGGATCATCGGCACGGCGAGCAAAACGGAGCAAGACAAGGCTTCTGCGGCCATCTCGATGACGCAGTCTCTTGGCGGCGCCTTCGGCGCAGCCCTGACCGGCGTCATCGTCAATAGCGCCGGGCTGACCCACCCGGGCGGCATGGCCGGCAGCCTTTCCGCCGCGCACTGGCTCTACGCGCTGATGGCGGTTCCCGGTCTGATCGCGATCGTCCTGT